>CAYMOT010000009.1:0-2715 GCA_964392315.1 uncultured Candidatus Saccharibacteria bacterium | reverse complement strand
TAGTGAAGCAAGTGATTTCTTTAGCTGGGCAGTACGGTAACTCATTATACCTATAATAGCAAAAAATAATTACCCAATGCAAAAGAAATCGCTGCTTAACAAAAGGAGTACCCACTTCTCTGATAATCAATTGACAATACACACTTGAGTGTGTATTGTATATGTATGAGGCCGACGCGATACGAAAAAATACGTGAGATTAAAAACCTCCTTTTACATGATGCCCGAAGCCTCGAGTTTGTCAGAGTTAATATTACCCTTCCAAAGAGCGCACTAGAACAATTAGACAAAGAATTTTCACACATGCCACGTAGCAGAGCCATCGCCCACCTCATACTTGATTCGTTGGAAAAACGAGCAAAAGAAGATTTCCTAGAAACTGAAGCAAAAAAGTTAGCGGAAAGAAAAGACTACTACCGTTCTATCTTAGAGACAATGGAGACAGGAATATATGACGAAGACTATGAGAGAGTCAATATCAAAGATAACTAACATCAAGCAACAATACGTATATATCGTGCGATTTCACCCATCCTTAAGTGGGCTTAAAAAGTATCGACCTGCACTCGTTGTACAAACAAATTACCTGAATGCAAAGTTAGATTCATTTGTTGTTCTGCCTCTCTCCACCAAGCCAACCCCCCAGTTAAGCACATTTGAAGTCCCGATTTTTGAACCATTCCTGAAGAGTCCTTCTGTATTGTTGCCATTCATGATAACAACCATAGATCGTAAATATTTTGAAAAAGAATTAGGCAAGGTACATCCAAACACATTTCGACAAGCAATTCTCACAATTGAACGAGTTTGTGATATAAGAGGTTAAGTATTCTTTGCCCGCATTCGTCGCATCCACTTCCTAACCAACCACAAGATTCCAACCAATATAAGTAGTACAACACACATGACAATAATAAAGATCATATCCCCTTGCACCTGCATTACAACAGCCTGATTAATAATTACACTGTTCGTTAAAGTAAACGGCTGTTCACGTACCCCCAGATCGCTTCGGGATGCTGTTAGACGATACCGCTGCGGTTTACCGACAAACACATACTCTCCCTGCACATCACTCGTCTGCGCGTTCGGAATACCATACTCAAGACTATCGTGAATATGCCATGTTTGATTACTCTTGTCATATGCGTACAATGTCAGCATCACACCCTGCGCAGCCCGATCTCGCAGATACGGCACAAGCCAATACAGTTTTTCAAAAAAGCCATAAAAATCCACCCGCACTACTCCGCGTCTCTTCACTTCGATAAACTTGGTAATAGTTTCAACTCGCCCATCGAAACGCAGGAGCTGGATCTTTAATGTGTGTATTCCGACGTCAGCTGGACTCTTCAGTTTCAGTTTCAGAAATTGTTCTTCGCTATAAAAAACAGACGTGCCATAGTTAATCACTACTCCTTGCACCAGCTCGGGCACGGAAAGCTCCATCGACAAATCAATACCCAGCGCGATGTCTAATTTATTGGTGGCATTTGATGCATAGATATCGTTGTATTTGTCACCAATATAGAGTTTCAGGTCGACCTTCAGGTCATCGCTGCCATCTAAGGGATTTGTTTGATTTGCAATCTCGTCACCGTCAGAGATGCCTCCGTTATCGGTATCCCAATCAAGCGGGTCGGTCTTGTAAAACACCACTTCCTCCAGATCCGCCAGACCGTCACGGTCAGTATCACGCAAATTGGGGTCGGTTTTGTACTTAAAAATCTCATCATAGTCATTGATACCGTCACCATCCGTATCAGCAACCAGTGGATTCGTCCCAGACCGATATTCCTGATAGTTTGTCAACCGGTCATGATCCGGGTCTGCGTTTGGATCTTCTACCCCAAACCGCTCTTTGAAATGATCAGGCAACGTCGGATCAATAGGCCTCGTAGGACGTGGGGTTATACCCGAAGGAAGTGAAGTCACGGTAGGTATAGTGGTAGGCGTCGTTGGCACTGGTGTTGGTGAAGGGGTCACTGTCACACCTGGAGTGATAGGAATTGTCGGTGTAGGAGTGGGGGTGGGTGCAGGAGAAGTCGTGAAGTTTTGGGTAGTATCGTTTATTGCAATAGCAGTATCATTTTCTGCATCTGTTGATTCGATTTTGAAATAATACGTCGTACTCGGTGTCAGTCCAGTAAGCGTCAATGAGTGAAGAGTCACCAATGTCCCTTCATATACCTCTTGTGCATAATTCCCCGGTGTAGTCGAAAATCCCACCAACGAGTCCGTAAGTACGTCTGTTTCCCACGAGATAGTGACTTGCGTTGTTTGTATATTGGTTACTTGTATATTTGAAATTACGGGAAGCCCATCATCCGATGGATCGAGCGGGTCTTTGCCTTGATCAACCTCATCACCATCATTAAGTCCACCACCATCAGTATCAGGATTTGTGGGATCGGTGCCACGGTTGTACTCTTCTAAGTTAACCAAACCATCAGAGTCAGTATCATCTGCCGCGTCTGACGGATCTGCTGGATCAAGGCCATAGGTTAATTCCCAATCATTTGGCATGCCATCACCGTCAATATCTGTGGGTACATTCGCACCTACGGTTGTAAAATGCGTAGTCTGCGAAAACACACGCGACGTAAAAACCCCTGCAAAAAATAGTAGTGCAACGACAAGAATAGGAAGAATTGGAGTTCTGCGTAGAAGTACGTTCATTACCTACAGTATACCGAATTGGGAAAGAAGAGAAAC
>CAYMOT010000008.1:3294-9333 GCA_964392315.1 uncultured Candidatus Saccharibacteria bacterium | reverse complement strand
AAAAGACCTACCATCTTGCCTTGGATGCTAAATTCCCTCCCTATAATGGGCTGATATTTCACGTTCGCCGGAAGTAAGGCAATATAATCATCTACCTTATGAAACTTTTTAAGTGTCACTTCATCCTCCAATAACGCCACGACCACATCCCCGTTTTGGGCAGTATTCGCTTCAGAAATAATCGCGATATCACCAGGCTTGATACCAGCCTCAATCATACTATCCCCCTGGACCCGTAATAAAAACGACTTCTGACTTCCCTGCAATTTTTCACGCTTCACTCGCACATATTTCTCAATATTCTCCTGCGCCAAGATCGGAGTTCCCGCAGCCACCGCACCAACAAGCGGTATACGAATGTATTGTGCCCGTCTACCAGTTTCCCCATACTGTAAGACCTTTAAACCTCGTGCTTTATTGCTTCGCTGGATATACCCCTTACGCTCCAAAGCATCAAGATGTACCGTTACGCCTCGTAACGAGTTAACCCCAATCTCATCCCGTAACTCTCGAATCGTTGGAGGAGCACCAGTCTGTTCTAGATTTTGTACGATTGCGTGCAGCACTTCCTGTTGCCGCTGTGTAAGACTTGACATAGCAGAGGGTAATAAACAAATGTGTAAATATGCAAATAAACAAAACATTTGCTTATTAGTTTATTCTTAACCGTCCACCTGTATACTAATACCGTCTACCTACTTGCACAATAGGATATTTTTGTCTACATGTTTATAAATAATACAAATAGACCAATAAGCAAATGGATACTTTAAAAGCTAACTGAATTTGTTACCTACTATTGCCTAATCCTTATCACTCTTCCTGCACTTTGTTATAATCTGGACGCCATTTCGAATTAATTTGCATATTTGTACTATTTGCTTATTTGCACATTGTTCACGGCCCCATCGTCTAGAGGCCTAGGACGCCAGGTTCTCATCCTGGTAACCGGGGTTCGAATCCCCGTGGGGTCACCAATATCTCCTTCACGAGATCTCGTAGAAGAGAACAATACAAAAATACAATCCCCATCAATATACATCTACAATAGTTTTAAGCTTTCGCCTTGAAAAATCCATACGTAATTCCTTGACAACATGGTGGATAATCTAAAGATTCTAAATGTATATTAAACCTTGACATAGGTACTATACCTATCGTATAGTTCTATATGATTAAATCAGGAAAGTTAGAAAATTTAATAGAGGCTCTCGAGTCTGCGTATAAGAAAGGACACTTGACCTTTTGGGTTCTGTTATCTGTACGTGACGCAGCTCGCTATTCCGAAGAAATAAGCTCTTTTATTGAAGTGGAATCTAAGGGATATATAAAACCAGAGATCATGAGTCTATACAGAACTTTAAGGAGGTTAGAAGAATTAAATCTAGTATCATACAAGAGTGTCATAAGTGATTTAGGTCCTGAAAAAAAATACTTTTCTATAACACATGAAGGGCTTTATGTTTTAAATGAATTTATTAAGAAGAACATCTATGCCTACAAGAATATTACTTTATTTTAAATTTAATTAATCCACTTATGAATAAAAATACAAAATATCTGATAGTTGCAACATACATTTCTTTAATGACCCTATTTGCAATGTTTGCATATTCCACAGATAGAATAGTCATTGGAGTTATATTTGAGGTATTTATCCTAACATCTATTATCCCAAGCTGGTATCTAATAAATCTAAAGAGTGACTTCGAGAATGATAACGCCTACCAATCTTTTCCTTATCATTTGATTACTTACATTTGTAATATATCGATTGGCTTTGGATTTTATTTCTGGGGCAATGTCGGATATGAGATTGTATTATGGAAAGCTTTACTATGGTTGCCATTTGTAATATTTCACAGCATTGGATACTACATTGATTACAAAAAGAGATACAGCAAAGTTAGATTTGACTGATGGTTGAATCGGATAGAAATTTTTGTTAGCCTTTCCAGTTCTTGATAAATTCTAGCGATCGGGTCGGAAGTTATTCCCCATATGGTCACCACCCTTACAGTTTACGTTAGTTAGAAGCTATACGGCAATGGCTGGTCTTCATAATAAATCGCAGAAATGTTGCGTAGTTCTTCGAAATCCTGAATTGTGATAATTTTGTTCTTAATCTGTAGCACTCCTTGATCTTGAAGTTTCTTGAGTTCAATACTTGCGGTTTCACGTGAACATCCCGACATATCAGCAACATCGGCATGGGTCTGCGGAAGCAGGATTTTTATCACGTTATCAGTCTGTTGTTCACCAAAGCGTCTCGCGAGGAGTACCAATGCAGACGCGACTTTCTGCGTAGAGTTAGAGCGAATTAAATATTGAGTTCTGATCATAAAAGCTTCAAGTCCAGAAGAGATTCGTTTGGTGAGGTCATACAAAACTTCAGGATCATTCTTTATAAAGTTATGGACATCTGGTGTAGGTGCTTTCTGTACCGTTACATCCGTCATTGTTTCAAAAAAGTACGGATTAGTACGCTCGGCAAGAGTCTCAGTAATTGGCAAAAAATTGTACGGTTTGTATATATTTATGACCAAGTTATACCCTTCATCATTTATCGAATATGATTTAACATACCCTGATTCAATGTTAAGAATATGGGTAACCTCATCCCCTGGACGTAGGAATATTTCCCCTTTTTTGTAAGATATTCTGGGGTATTGTGCAAAGAATTCGGCGATATTTGTAATTATTGATTGTTCCACGTCATACATTGTACCTGGATACTACCAACAAAAATACTCACCGATTGTGAGCTAGCTCACAGAAACCAGACGAATATTTCTGTAAAGTACATTATGTATAGAAAGGTGGTGAAAAAATATGAAATCCAATGTATTAGATATCGTTATGGCAGTGCTTCTAGTTGTCGGAGGCCTCAACTGGGGTCTTGTGGGGCTCCTAGATTTTGACCTCGTTGCAACATTATTTGGTGCAATGTCTATGCTCTCAAGAGTAGTCTATACACTCGTCGGAGTATCAGCGCTTTATACCGCAGGACTTATCTTACCAAAAATGGTAGGCGGAACAACAACTACACCCATGAACAAGTAAAATCGCCTTCTGTTTTGACAAGTGGTGACGGTCATACAACCTCACCACTTGTTTGGTTTACCGCACAAGACAAAAAATTACGCTACTATTACATACATATGAGAAAGACGTTTTTATTCAGTGTATTCTTGCTGCTCAGTTTAGTAAGAATTACCCTGGTACGCTCCAGTACAAATAGCGACGGAATGTATATGCCAGTTGCCGGTACTACGATATATTCATCACGGGTAGATATTACGCCAAGTATTCCTTCACCGCCGGTAACGCCAACCCCCACACCAACACCGATTGCTAGGCAAAATTCCCTGCCTACTCCTTCAAAAGCACCTGCTCCGAAAAACCAAATCTGTATAAACTACGGCCATCAGACCAACGATTACGATCTGGTGGCAGGAGGTCCCATTGACACCGACTTTGCACGAATTAAGGAGTCCGGTATTTCCTGCATTCGCCTCGCCTATGAGCATTGGAATTATTCTCGCATGCTGGAACTCGCGCGTTTTGCAAAATCTAAAGGATTTCGAGTCATCCTTGGTGGATACTATGGAGCGGTGGGACAGGAAGATTTGGAGCCATACAAATCTGAAGTTTTACAGCAAGCACAGTGGGCATCCCAAAACAACATCGACCAATTGTCTCTGGGGAATGAACAAGAATTCAACTTAGAAGATGTAAGTACTGCTGATTGGGCAGAGTTTTTGAGAAATCTCGCTACAGAAGTTAGTGCTATATATTCAGGTGTTATATCGTATGAAGCAAGTGGAGAACACTTTGATGGGTGGGTCTCTGAAGAACTCGGGGATATCGATAAAATCGGTTTTAACATGTACTCCGGGTACTCCACTAATGTAAACAGAATACAAAAATTTATAGAGGCACATGGAAAAGACCGCGTATACATTTCCGAAACAAATGCAGATATTGAAACCGGTCGTTTCGGCAGCGATCAGGCGCAAGCTGAATGGGTTAAAAACAATACACTACCTCTTTTGAATCTAGGAATCCCAGTTTATTTCTTCACCTATACCGCATGTGGCAATACCGAGGCATACTGGGGCTTATATCAATGCGGACAGTTTACACGTCCTCTCACAGCTCATGTATTAGGAATTAAATAAATACCACTCTTACCCTTACACACAAAGTAAAACAAACTATTTATTGATATAATACACACTCATATGAAACAGCTATTCCCTGTATTATATTTAGGTGTCCTTATAATTGAGCAGGATGTATACGCCGCGGATGACCCATTCACCCCTATAAACATGCCGGCAGCGGGGTTTACCAGTCTGTCAGAAATTTTTCCTGACTTGTTTTCTGTGATCATGACTGTCGGAGCGCTGATTCTGCTCTTTAATCTCTTTGTTGGAGGATTCAAATATCTGTTAGCAGGAAGCAACGATGAAAACGTCAAAAAAGCACGTGCGACGATCATGAATGCAGTGATTGGCATGTTCTTACTTGCTTCTGTATGGGCTTTCTGGAGTTTTATTATAGAGTGGATTCCTGGGCTACCTGAGCTGCTCGGAAAATAAATACGCAGGTACTGGTATTTATCCCAAAGTGTTTACGATGAGCCTTCGCAGGATTTCTTCAAAGGGTACACCATATAGATCACAAATCGAGCCAAGCGCTGTCTCACTTTCTTTGGGACCGAATGCTGGGTTTGAGTTTGCATCGATAAAATAATATCTTCCTGAAGCATCCAATCGTACATCAAATTTTGCGTAATCTGCCATATTCAACACACTAAATGCTTTCTTGGTCAGGAGTCGTAAATTCTCATCATCAAACTTCTCGTATTTGTACAACCATTCTTCTCCCCAAACCGCATCATACGAAGCCATCGCATTACCCTCGTTCGCATTTGCAAACATTTTCTCTCCCATATAGATTTTCTTGTTTTTTCCCTCAAGCAACACCGCTGTAATCTCGCGTCCAACAATAAATTCTTCAAGCAGAACTGGTTGCTCATACGTTTCAATCAGAAATTTGAGCCGCTCGCGTAAGTGTTTTTCATCTCTTGATATCGCATCTGCAGAAATTTCAACACTTCCATGTATCGCATTGAGCTTGCTTATTAAGGGAAATCGCAATTCCACATTGAGAGGATCAGACGGTGTATCGATCAACTGATAATTTGGCACGGGCACGCCGCCTTGTTGTAAGAGTTTATGAACAATGAACTTGTTGTAGGTAAGAGCTTCACCAAGAATTCCTGAACCTGTATAGGATAACTGGAGCAATTCAAGCATACCTGGAATTGCTGACGCGAGGTACTCATTTCCGTATACGGAACCGACCATGTTTATCGCCATTTCGGGTTTGAATTTTGTTAATGCTGCAGGTAGGTCTTGGTTTGCTGGAATAATCGCCACTTCAACCCCAAGCTTTTCCAAATAACCTGCTACCCTTCCAGCCTCTTCAAAGGCGTCTTTCTCAGTTAGATATTGCTGTTCTGTCGGAAAGTATTCACGTTTGGGGTCACTGCAAATTATACAGATTCTCTTGGGAAGGGGAACATCATGATAGCCATTACCATTGGGAGGTTGCGTATCAGCCATATAATAACGGCGAACTCATACTGGTATGATATTCACCGTACTAATACTATGTACTGCATATACTCCCAGATTACAATACACAAAACACCTTCTATCCTCAGGCGGCACCAAAAACCTCATTTAACTGTTGGGTAACGCGGATAAATGTGGCACATTTTGGAATATCTTTCAGGCGGCGAGCACCGATGTATGTACAGCACGAACGTAAGCCACCCAAAATTTCAAGTATGGTGTTTTCTAATAGCCCACGGAAAGGTAACTTTACCGTCTTTCCTTCTGATGCGCGGTATTCTTTAATGCCGCCGTAATATTTTTCCATCGCAGTGTCAGAACTCATCCCGTAGTATATTTTGTACTTCTTGCCATCTTCTTCAATAAGCTCTCCACCACTTTCTTCATGGCCTGC
>CAYMOT010000008.1:0-3194 GCA_964392315.1 uncultured Candidatus Saccharibacteria bacterium | reverse complement strand
ACGTTTCCTGCAATGAGTGTTATGTGAGGATACTTTCTCCTCACATATGCAACGGCATCGATAAAGCGTACTGTGTAGCCATTCGCCACATCCAAACAAATAAACTGCGGTGCTGCTTCTGAAACGATTTGATCAAGACGCTTAAGATCTTGTTCCAAAATGCCAGAGGTAACCGCAATATTTTTAAAAAATTCTTCGTCCTTAATAGCAGCAATATCTTGTACGTCATAGAACTTATGCAAGCAGGTAAGGAGACCATATTTTGCCAAGACCGTTGCAGTTGCTATAGTGCCGGTAGTATCCATATTAGCCGCGGCAATTGGTACACCTTTCCATGTCTTTTTGGAATGTAAGAAGGTGAATTCTCGCGTTATATCCACATCCTTGCGGGATGTTAACGTTGAGCGCTTGGGGCGCAAGAGAACGTCTTTATAGTCAAGTTTTACCTCTGATTCAATTCGCATGAGTGATTACAATGATTTTTCAGTCTCCATCTCCGGGGTATATTCGCCAAACAGTGCCGCTTTGTTTAGCTTGAGACGCTTTAGAAACGCCTGACGTGCTTTGTTGACGTTTTCTTCTTTTCCTTGCCAGATTTCAAGTGCCGGACCTTCAATAGCTCGCAAAAAAGAAAACGTCATTTGCCAAGGCAATTTTTCTTGATGTTTGCAAATCGCGTTGAGATTGGCGGTCGCCTCCTCTGGCCCTTGGCCACCCGACAAAAAGACAACTCCGGCCGTCTCTTGCGGTACACACTGTTTGAGCACACGCGTTGTCGCCTCTGCAATTTGCTCAGGAGCAACTACTTCAGCGCTTTGGTTGCCTGGCAAAACCATGCTTGTTTTGAGGATCAACGCATCCAAGGGAACCTGAAAAAATTCTAAAGCATCAAAAAGGTCAGTCAGCACCCAGGTTAGTGTTTCTTCCGCTTTTTTGTGAGTATGGTCCCCATCCATGAGCACTTCAGGTTCTACTATTGGCACTAATCCTGCTTCCTGGGAGTACAAAGCAGATAAAGCCAGAATAAGGGAATTTGCGGTGATTGCCCGAAGAGTTGGAGTGTTTTGTCCGATATGAATCGTTGCACGCCACTTGGTAAAACGGGCACCCAGTGTTGTATACACTTCTAATTGATCCCGCAGTCCATCAAGTCCAGTCGATAAAGTTTCACCGTCATGAAACGGCATGGGGTCGGTCCCTTTATCGGGTTTTACGCCAGGTAAGACATTGCTCTCGATTAATACTTGCGGAAAAAGCACTCCATTTGAGTCTTTCTGTTGGATGGTCTCATCGGCAAGTATCATACCGGAGATATACTCATCGATACCCTTAGTCCCAATAAATAATTCACGATATGCTCGCCGCATTTCACGTGTTCTCTTAATGCCCATCTCATCAAATTTCTTATCCAAAGAGTTGCTTCTTTCATCGGACGCGAGGATACCTTTACCCGATGTCATTAATTCCTGCGCGGTTTCGCGGAGTGTAACTAAGTCCATATCTAAATCGTAACAAAAAAACACACAACAAACTAGTCAAATCAGATATACTTACGGTATGTTCAGAAAAATACCGATACTCAAACAAATAATCACGTTTTTTCGATCAACCGATATTCCTTTGCCGTTCAAAGCAATATCGCTTTTTATCTACCTCCTATATGTCGTATACCCCATGGATGTGATACCGGATATATTTGGATTGTTCTTTGGCACTGGATATATTGATGATGTCGTATTTGCAGGGGTCTTCTTTGAGGCAATGAGACGATTATGGCACTTTCTTAAACGCTGAATTTTCCATGTTCGTAAATCACCATCTCTGTACCATCCTCTAGTGTCGCGGTTACCACACGATCTTCCGTTGAAATAATATCAGTATGCACTACCGAGTCGTTATATCCCATCTCTTCCCATTGCTCTTTGGTGACTTTTGAAGGATCACCCGGAAACGCGTCTTTATATCCCATCCCAAGTGCAATATGCGTGTTACCGAACTCTCCACCCACATTTTCATCAAACAGTGTCTCGCCCATAAACTTGGTGATACGCGACATCCGTGCATCGGTTAGAGAGAACTCACCAATCTTATCCGCACCGTCAGTCGCAATCATCTCTTTCAATATGTCTTCACCCTTTTCTGCATGTGCTTCTACGACGTGACCATTTTCGAATCGAAGACGCACCTCTTGGATTAAATTCCCATACCGATAAAGAGGCTGGTTAAAGTACACCTCACCACTGGTGAGCCGCCAATCGGGAGTAATAAATATTTCAAAACTTGGGATATTACGGCCACTCCCTCCCATCCACTGTCTATTGGGACCAATGCCGACGACCAAATCTGTGTTCTCCGCTTTGACATGGAGCGTCTTTATTGCAAACTCGTTTAATTTGTCCTTAAGACGCTCTACTTCTGCCGTGATCTCCCCCCATTTTTGGCGGGGATTCTCTACATCGAGGTAACAACCAAGTACTATTTGTTCCCAATACTCTTCTTCTGACATGCCTACTTCTGTTGCCATTGCTTCTGTACCATACAACGCAAGTGTCCAGGTCAATTCCCCACGGTTCTCCTTGTCTACGCGCCAATTTTTGTACGGCTCAAATGCCTTCCCACGCATCATGATTTTTCGGGGATCTACTCCTTCCAGCTCGTGTTTATCCGTTTCCGAGATAATCGATACAAAATGATCAGCCTGATCTACCTTGCCTTTGAGGTATTTATCCGGGAAATACTGGAGTTGCTCATCAGACGCAAGTTCAAAGTATTCACGTGACATATCATCCGGCGCGTACTCGATTATCGGTATTGCACCAGCTTGCAGCACAGCACGGCGGAGTGAAATTAGCAGCGGCTTAGCAACTTCAGAAACCTGCAAAAAGACAACCTCGCCTTTTTTGATACCTTCACCCCCATTGAGCGCAAAGTTGATCAAAACATCTGCATATTTGTCTAATATTTCTTGGGAGGGCACATACGCCATACTCGCATTATACATAAACTACAACATATTGAATTTACTGATAAAATGTACGCACAGAAATTGTAGTCTGTATTTAATTTGTCTATTTGTATTATTTGTCTATTGGGTTATTAGTTTCCTGGAGGGGTGCAAGAGAGGATTATTTGGCCGGTCTTGAAAACCGTGCGCCTTCACCGGCACGAGGGTTCGAATCCCTCCCCCTCCGCCA
>CAYMOT010000007.1:0-13406 GCA_964392315.1 uncultured Candidatus Saccharibacteria bacterium | reverse complement strand
TGTATATGCACCATTTGCGCGTCCAATTTCTGATGCACTGGCATTAATACTTGTAGATGCAACTACTGCCACATGATTCCATGTATCAACAGTGATTGTGCCTCCAGGTATGCCGTTGACGTATACCACTTCGCTAGGATCTGTAGCTAACCGTACACTACTACTGCTTGCATCAATATAATAGGACGCATTCAAATTAATAAATTCATCAGTTGCTGCTGACGGAATTACCCAAAACGTCACAGTTTCAACATCTCCAGGATCATTTGTTATATCAAGGTATTCTGTGTCGCCTGCAGTAAATCTTAGCGCACTCCCAAATTTTCCCGCTACCCAGTCTGAAGTCCCTACCCATCCCGTAAGTGTTGCAGTGCGACCATTACCGCTTCTATCAATGGAGGTACTCGTATCTCCACCCGTATTTTCATCAAGTGGCCAATATCCCACCAAACTAGACGCGTAATCAACTGGCGTTGGGCTCGGTGCAACCATCAGTCGCTCGTTTGCACCAGTTCCGAAATTTGCCGCGGCTCCTGCTGTATACACAACACGTACCTGCTCATCAGTAAGAGCCCCCCGGAATATCTTCACCTCATCAATATCACCAGCAAAAGAATTTGCCGCATCAGAATCATCATCGCCGATACGCAGAACGACGTTATTCGCTAAGCTGCCCGTCGCGTTAAGCGTATTGTCCGAATCTACTAATACACCGTCGACATACATATCGATACGAGACGTGCCAGTTTTTCGGGCAGTTATATGGTGCCAATTCGTGTCATAGATATCGATTGATGTCATGACCACGTCTTCTGGCGTTGGCGTGCCTGGACTGCTTGCCCCCCATGCGCCGTTTGAAGAACGTATGCCAAAAGTTGCTCTACCATTGTCGTCAATATAGATGGAATATCCTACGGTGCCGGTATTAGTAATGGTCCCTTTACTTAGCAAATATTGGTTTGAGCCGGAAGAAGGGTTACCTGCCCCATCTGACCGAACCCAGAGGGAAATAGTAAAATTATCTTCTGCCGCGAAATCAAAATCATCATCATCTGCACCCTGTGCTACCCAGACCGAACCTGTGCCATTCCACGCACCAAAGTATTTGCCGGCAGTGGTCCATGAAGCGCTATTTAAAGACAAGTCATTGTTGTTTTCCGAACTATCTTGCGCAATCGTGCCAGACAAATCGTCAAATTTCCAATGCCCAATAGCGCGCCCCATAGCCGATTCTGCTGGATGTGCACCATTCATATCCTCTATAATTTGTTCTGGGGTGCGTGCATAGTTATATACCTTGGCATCGTCAATACGACCATCCAAATAGTTAGCTAAAGAACCAGTGCAGGTAGTGTCTGCATCTACACCAATTAATAGCGCACAGCTACTAAAACCGAGCGTTGTTGCATCACTTGCGGTGCCGACTCGAATTCCATTTAGGTATGCCACTATTGAACTTCCAGAACGGGTAGCTGCGATATGCATCCAATTGCCCGTAGTCATAGTGCCAACGTTAGCAATCACAGCGGAGGCATTCATGCGAACATTAAAACCTGTACTTTCGACATCAAGACGGAATTCATCGTTTCCACTGCCATCAAGTGCTGCAAAAATAGTCTCATCATTAATGGTATCCAAGTTTACCCATGCCATATATGAAAAATCACCCGTGGGCAAAGCTGGCGTAGAAACACTGATGTAATCACTTCCTCCGTCTAAGTCTAATGCCGAACCCAACTTACCAGACACCCACGCTGACGACGCAATAGTGTTCATATCGCCTGTTTTTTCATTTCCTGATTTGTCAAAAACAGAAATAGTGCCGTTATTTTCATTCAAGTCCCAATAACCCAAAGGAGCTGGCGACCAGGTATACAGTTGCGAAAGTTCCTTTACGTCGAGATATCTGTTATACACACGTACTTCGTCTATGGATCCATCAAATAAGTTATCTACTACCCCCTCAGTATTCTCTCCGCCAATACTGAATCTCGCAGTATCATCTGATATCGAAGAAGGCAACGTTCCTACTACAATTGTTTGCTGTTCAATGCCATTTAATGTTATTACCCCTTGCTGTTCACTAATGTCATACGAAGCTGCTACGTGATACCAATTTCCATCATGAATATCCGCACCCTGTGTTGATATATACGTATTAGCATCGTCAAAATACAACCGAACCTCATCTCCTCCACTTTCTCCATAAAGCGTCAATCTAAAGGTGCGATTTAATCCAGAACTCCACTTACCAGCAATGGTATGATCTGATCCGTCATTGGCCGACTCAGGCTTGATCCACGAGGAAAGTGTAAGATCTCCGGTTATTGATAACGAGGAACTATCCACTGCATATGAGTAATCTGTCTCTGCAGTTGTTTCATAATCAACACCTTCCGCAAAACGCGCAGTTACAGTATTTGCACCAGTGTGTATCAGAGAGTTACCGTTACCGCTACTGTCAGTAGTATTTCCTGTTACATCGAGCTTCCACCATCCAACCAGCCCACTAGTAAGATGGTCATATCCACGCATTCCAACCCCAAGACTCTCTCCCCTATTTAGGTAATCATTTTTAACTTCTTTTGCACTTCGTGCATATGGATAAAGCTTCAGATCATCGAGAAATCCATACCAATAGTTAGTGTTTCCGGTTGAGTCTACACCAAAATATAACGTACTGTTTGTGTTAAGAGAATTACCCGTAATCAGAGCGTCTTGGCTCACCTGCTCACCATCTATATAGAGCGTTATACTGGATGTCCCATTCTTTACTGCAGCAAAGTGATGCCATTTGCTATCCGCCAAAGAACCCAATGACGACGGCGAGCATATTTCGTCATAATTGGAGCTCCCCCACACGTTATCCCCGTCTATACCAAAACACAGGTATCCGCTGGAGTCCATGAACAGCTTGTATCCTGCTGTCCCAAAACGGGCAAGAATAGTATCTGTTCCCGATATAGTATGCATATGCCGAAACCACCCCGCCCAGCTAAATGATCCTGATCCAAAATCATATGTTTCTTCATAGGGGGATGTAATAATGTCGTCTGTTCCATCAAAATACAAATACATACGTTCCGACGTCATATCATCACTGGTTACATAGCGTGTCGGACATCCACCAGTTGTCGGGCACGTTGTACCTGAACCTCCCAAATCACCATTACGGCCTGTGGAGATGCTGTCGTATGCGGTATCCCCGTACCCTTCATCAAACTTCCACTGGGACATCGGCCCTGGTCCTACTTCTTCAGACGAGGTGACCGGACCAGTTGTTGGAGTAAACTCGTCATATAAGTAGGTAGGATAAACACTTGCAGCAAATGCATTCATTTCGTGCGCTGCACCGCCAGTACCCCCACTCGCAGTAAAACTAACGGTTTGCGCACCTGCAGATGCAGCTACCTGATATCCTCCACCTGCCTGCATGTCAGTATCATCAGGCCCGCTACTTTCTGTATATGTTTGCGTTCCAGGGCTATCGATAAATACATTATGATTGTTATTTCCATTCCTCGCAGCGCCAGCAATCAGTAATGTATTCGCCATAGTTGTCGTAAGATTCACACTTATTGTTGAAATCGGATTACCAGAAGAACTCGCAAATACATCAATTAGACGCTGCTGGTCAACATTGCTTACTGTCATGGCGGCTGCGGTATGCGCATTCGCGTTGCGTACGTACGTAATAGCAACCGAATTACTACCTGACGGAGGATCTAGCAGCATCCATAATTCAGATTGATAGGATCTATTGGACGAAGTATCAAACACATACCCTTGGCGAGTAAGAGCAATCCCACCATAGGTGACTGAGGTGACTTCATTGGGAGCTTCGTCTACGTCATTAACCATACTATGACTGAAAACAAAAAGTGCCTGGTAAGGACCAGCTTGGCTATCGTGACTAAACGATATTGTAGAAAGGGAATTCGCATTATCATACCCAGTAGTGTTTTCGTGATTATTGGCCAAAACTGTTTTTGTTTGATCATCCAAAGTTGATTCGATGTTTGCTGCTGCTGAATTTCCATAGTACATGTAGATACTGGTTCCATTTGTCGGTATAGCAGGGACAACCACCTCAATGTCACTGGTGGCAGAATTGCATCCGGTTGAGGTACTTGATGCCTCATTTAGTTCTATATACGCACCATTCCAAAAGTTACCCGATTCAGCTTGATGAGTGGTGGCAGACATTGTGTGGGTACCTACTGCATATGCTGATTGGTATCCTCCGGTAGCACTCATATCTCCATCACCATATCCATTACTTTCGTAATAGACGCGTTTCCCTGGAGCATCTAGCATAGGTCGTTTTCCTACCCCACCGGTCGTCCCACCTTCCCGCATCATACCTCCAACAAGGAAACTTCTCGCGTTATCAGTATTTCCAACATTTGTCACCGCAAAATTGGTACCACCCGATTGGTCGTTGACCGCGGTATCACCTAACGGGTCGGATTGGTTAACTCCGCTAAACGTCATTGCAGATACAATTTTTTCCTCTACATTCCGATTGAATGTGACTACAATATTGTTAGAACCCGTTGACAATGTCCCTCCATTGTTATCTAGAGTGAAGATTGCAGTGTGATATCTTCTGTTATTACTTGAACTGTCATGATCTATACGTTTTGTGAGATTGACACTATTATATGTAACACTCGTGACGTCAATATCATTATTTTGTTCACCTGAACCAACATTCAAGCCATGAATGACCACAACTAAAATAGGATTTGGTACAGAATTGACGGTATGCGCGAAAGTGACGGAAGTGTCACTCGTGTCTTCTATTGCACTCGTAGCATTTTCGTAATAAATGCCGAGATTCTCGTTGATCCTATGTTCTAACACCTTTCCATTAATATCGGTCATGCGTAGATCATCACAATCATCCTGCAACTTTTCTGCAGCAATAAGTGCAGCGGTATCCTGCGTGATGGAAACGAGCTTGTCTGTTACTGCTGCTCCCGTATTTCCGATAGCGATTCTTTTTCGATACAACCACTGTTCATCAAACCAGCCCGCAGTTACGTCATCTGACATGAAGTACATAAACCCCGAAACAACAATAAGTATGGTGCCAAAGAAGATAGTGTATGATTTGAGTTTTTTTCGTGAAAGTGGAAGAATTTGTACAATCGTTTTGGGCATACTTTTATTATGCAATACTCGCCACAGCCTGTCAGTAGTTAATAAATCGCCAACACAACACATGCTTTGCAACACAAAACAAGAGCGCGCGGGTGCTTAACGGACAGGTGAAGGAGTTACAGAAGGAGTACCTGCTGGTGCTTGCTGGTCAACTTGATTGATGTTTACCGCTCCAACTTCTATTATTTTTTTCTCAGACGGACGATATAAGATAGCCTTGCGGGAAGAGTTGTAAATCAAGACAGCATCGCCATTTTGGGCATTTTTAAAAAATTCCTGTTCCTTCAATTTTTCAGGATCAGTAACCGTCGCAATAGTCGGCTCTTCGTCAGTAGGCAAAGCAAATATAGAACCTACTTCAGCAAGCAGTGCATTTGAGTCGGGCTGAGAAGGATTTGCGTTCGTAACCGCAATACCCAGAAGTTGAGGCTTCTCGCGGGCGATATAAATGGTACCCACAACAGCTACTATAACTACTAGACAACCCAACACTATTTTGGCAACAAACGGTGCAGTTTTTCTCATAGGGCGTTGTTCTAAGAAACGTGCTTTACGCATACACTCATGGTACTTTTAGAATAGTACAATACTATTTCACAATTCGAAAGGTACAAATATGACCAGGAAAACATCTCAATTATTTCTCATCATTATCCTTGTAATTATTAGTGGATTTCTCATTCTTACTATAAAAAATCAAAAAAAACCTGAAGGGGTAAATTCGCAAACGGTAACGTGGTATATGCTCCTCCTCGAAAATAGGCTTTCATACATCCAATTAACAAAACTAGATCCACTCGATGCTCGCTTCTATGACGAATATGCCCAGTTAAGGACCAAAGTACGCGATTCACTTACCGCAATACATGATTATATTAACAAAAATACCGAAAAAACGGCTAAATCAGAAGACATTGTCGCTCGCCAGCTCGAACTGCTTGACATGATAGACGCGTCAGAATCGGCACTTACTCAAATTTTTCAGTATGACCCCCGAATCGACTTTAAAAATCTCGACATGAGAGAAAATACGCTTGTTTTATTGGAAAAGTCGCTATCAGCATCAAATGGACTACAGAGTATTACTAACAAGCTACCCACGGATACAGAAGTTGCCGTAGAGATTGCCAAAACCAATGAACTTCTCACCACACTCTCAAACTCACTGCAAGGACAAGAATTCACCAAGGCTACCACGGTTCTAACGCAAGTGATTAATCAATTTGATGTGCTCAAACAGACGGCATATAATGAACAACTCACAATAATTCGCTCCGACGAGTCAGTAGCAATGCTGGTTGATTTGACCGAAGAACTAATGACAGCCAAAAACATCCTAGAGGCAACTGCAAGCGAGTGAAATAGAAGAAATGTCCAGGTCATAAGCGCCGATATACGATGTGCAAGCGCATTGCTGAATTTCGAAATAGCTTCTTTGAGCGAGCCAAGCATTAGATTATTCCTAACTCTCGTTTTATGTCCTGCTCACTTACCGATTCGGTACTTTCAATGAGCGCAGAATCCGTTGGTAATAATTCGTTCGCAATCAAACCCGTATATTCTTTGTTTCCTGTCCCATACAATACGATCCTACCCTCCTCCAACAAAGGCCGCTTAGCCCCAATGCCTTCGGCAACCCTTTTCGACCCTCCAGTCTTAATGTTATAGAGTTCAGCATACCAAGCACTATCACTCCCCTTTCTGCCAAATGTCACATAATCGCCCTCTACATTAGGATTTACAGAAATATCTCCAGATGTAAGCTGCACAACACGTATGCCATCAAAGAGGAACACTTGCCACGTGCCATGTACAAACCCTTCCCATGCAATTTTCCCTGTGTGTATTGCAGGATTTGAAGTATTCTGAGCAAAACTAAGTTGCAGTAACTGATCTGAGTACTGACTTTTTAGAAACACTTGCCAACTCCCATCGACGTATTTGTGTACAAAAGAGAATTCAGACTCAGCATAGCCAAGAACATCAATGTCCCTTTGCAATTGCTTATCAAGCACTGCAACCAGGACAAAAACTAATGCCATTCCCCATAACGTTAGACGTGGCAGGCTTCTGCTCAGCATATTAGTATTTTTTGATTGGCACAGCAATTATTGACCAGAAATCTGAACCCGTCTCGCTCCATGACATAGTCGTGGTAGTTCCGGTTGCAACCTCGGTACTCATACCTCCATCATGATTTGTAGCTTCTATCTGCCAGCGTTCTGCTTGAGAAGAATGTACATCAATATCAAACCCACCACTTTGATCCCCCATGATGTCTATCACCAAGTCACCCGCAACAGTCGTGACATTAACGGTAGGTGTTGCATCACTACCACTTGCCTCAGCAGAACCAGTTGGTGCTGACTGCGCCGCATTATAAATAGACACACATCCGCCCATTACACTCTGGCTACCACTAAACGTAATCACTATATTTGCTGTGGTAGCAGTGGGATTGAGCAAATACCATAACTCGGTACGAACATCTGAACCAGGCTGGTTATCATTGATCTTGGTAAACGATTCAGCACCTCCATTCCACGTTATTGATGATACAGTCACCGCACCACGCACTGCCGTTCCGCACACGAGAATTCTATTAGGATTACTCGCTACATTAAAACTAGACAACGTGAGTGAAGATGCACTACCACTTGTTGAAGCAGCATTGGCTACCTGTGCACTTTCAAAGTTATCCTCAACCCAATAAAAGCCTTTTTCTGCATTCGTTGAATAAAAGTTCCCATGCCGCATTTGATCATTGACCCCTGGGCGAGTTTCAATTTTTGGATAAGAATCACTGTTATAAGCGTTAAGGGTCGTTCCGTCGTCACGTTCAATGCGAAAACAATATGAATGCGCTTCAGAAGCGCCGTTGTACTGAATTACCCAATCCCATTCCAGATCTTGCCCCGCAGTCACTGCGTTTGGGTTGGTGCTCGTCGGGTCAGATTCTGATACACGCCCAGACACATCAGAGACTCCAAGCCTACGCGTAGTAATAGTTGCACCATCAGTTACTGATGAATTATAAAATCGCCACGTCCCTCCTCCACCAGATGCATCGACATCGGTCCATGACGATGCCGCAGTACAATCCGTTTCTTCCGCATACGCAAGGATGAAGCCTTCTCCAGATGCGTTCAGTGTTGTTGTAGTGACTGCAATACTCATTCGTAATCGATACACATCACCATTTTCTGCAGCGTCGTTTTGATATGGAAGCGCAGTAAGCGCTTCGTTCTCGGCAAGGTCCAACGACCCTCCACTGGGCCACGGATCAGTCGGATCAATCGCATCGTTATTGACATAAATTCTCCAATCATTTTGCGTGAGTGTAGGAGAAGGAATAGTCCACTGCGGTGTAACGGTGTACGTGTCAAGCGCTGTGCCTGCAACCGTCACCCGGAATTGATAAATATCACCAGCCACTGCTGTACTTGTGGCAGTAAGAGACCATTCTAACTCGGTATAATCATTAATCGTAATGTTTACTGCATCCGCTGGATTTTCGTCATCTTGTATACGACCCGCGACAAAATCTCCGGTTGTTTTGCCAGAAGGCGCAGTTAGTTGTGCAGTGGTATTAGCCCCTGAAGCAGTAATATTTGACGAAAGGGATAGATTAATTGCCGGTTGAGTCGTGTCAAACCGAAATTCTGCAGCAAATGCAATATCTCCGATGGTTCCACTACAAGTACTTCCACCAGTATAGCTTCCAGTGCTTGTTGTTGTTAACGAGTAACCGGCACCGACCACCTCCGTGTTTGCCGAGTCAGAAGCTAATTCATACAGCTCTGCATTGCTACCGCTTGGCGACATGGTAGGTGGCGTATTATTACTACGCTGGGTAGAAGCAGTTAGTATTAAACTATTCGCTTGTACCGTATCAACGCTTGCGGTACACCCCGCAGTATTTGAGCCAGTATCACCAATCGTACCAGTGAACCCAATAAGTGAATGAGCCGAAACGACCGCACGTGTGGAACCAAGAGAGGGCGTTACCACAACGTCTGCTGTGCCAACATCGGGGGTATTTAGATAAAATATTTCTGAAACATAATTTCTACTGGTAGTGGTCGTGCTAATACTGCCAGCACTCGTCATCGCGTCACCGTTATATGTAGCACTCAAGGTAAATGCTGTCTCTTGTACACGCATTGCGTGTACCAATACTGCTAATTTTTGTCCTGTCCGAACGGTATGTGAGAGTGTAAAACTACCTGCTGCTGTATATGAATTCGACGATGAGCTTTCAATCTCTGGCATCGTCAGACTTTTGATTACTCGGTTGTACGTTCCATCTGTCGATTTCTTATACTCCAACTGATATTGATTCGATGGACTATCATCAGTGGTGTTAATCAACATTCGAAGCCTAGTATTCGTATTGATATCGCGAGTAATGTTTGTGTCCTGTGTGTCTAGCCAACTCGCTGTAGTCTCGCTGCCATTGTCATCACGGAAGCGAAAACCTTCTTGTTCATATGCAATAACCGCTTTGGCATCTTGCACACCCCCTGGAATATCCAAGAAAGGTATAGGGGGAAACTGTGACAAGAGCATTCCAAGCGTCGTGCCGAAAACAATACTTGCCTTTAGAAGTTTATTTTTTGACAAAGCAGTAAACATACAACTAGAACCTTGATAAATAACTTAATTCTATATCCCCTATTCGTACATGTTCGCCACTTGCCGATCCCATGCGTAGATAGATAATTGCAGTCTCACCTGCCTCATCCCACTCAGGCTCTGTCGCTCCTCCATCTGCCGTCTCATCCATTGCCGAATCATCGATAGTTTCGGTGGTCCATGTGTCTGCAGTCCCTGATGCATTCCCCGTATCAGACGCGACAGCAGTAGTAATGTTACTTTCCAGATACACCCGAATATCAAGCACATTACTGGTGGTTCCGGTAGTATCAGTAACGTAGTTAACAACGAGTGCGTTTGTTGTAGTCCATGCGCTAAAATCTTCGGGAAGTGTTACACGTACGGCTACTGTTTGATAATGTAATGTCGCGTTTGTTCTGTTCCACTGGTAATAATTCATGAGAGAATTAGTTGTAGTGGTCTCTGTATCGGAAGTCATGGTACCTGTAATGTTGGTGTCTGTCCCAGCGCCATAAAATGCACTCAAAACAGCACCCATATACTCTGCCGATAACGTAATCTTTTTTGTTGGACGCGCATTCCCAAGATACCCTGAGGTTGACCCAAAGGTCTCATTTATTCGAAGACCATTCGTCGTATCACCAAGTACAACGGACGAAGAAGCATTTATCACCAACTCAGCATCAGAAGTGATGGAATCAGAATTTACCGCAAGTGCACCAGAAGTGATCGTTAAACCTCCTGCGCTAACGGTTGCACCTCCAGTAGTTACGGTCAAACTATTCGCCAGCGTCAAACCTCCAGAAGTATTAAAATCTGTCCCACTGTTTCCGATATTTAGGATGACATTCGATCCAGCATCAATTCCTGTATCCCAACCAGATCCAATACTGATGGCTGTTTCTGTAGCGCCATTTGGGGTTATTGAATCAATTCGTAAGCCGTTGAGCGTACCGGCCGTGTTGCCTGTTGCAGCAGGATCAATATTTACCAAATTTACCGTAGATCCAGACTGTGCTTGCGGGTCTGATATGACATACAACCCATTAAGAGTATCCCCAGAATCAGCAGGATCACTGGCAATATTTGCCTGTATCGCGTGATTGATAGTATTTGCACCTGTAGTAGTCGCAATAGTGGAATTTATTCCGTAACCATTACCAGATGGATTATAGATGCTGGCAAGAATTGGAGAACCACTCGACAGACCAGCAGGCCAGCCAGTGCCTATTGCAATACCAACTACGTCTTCACTATCAGTATAGGTTATGCTGTCGACAACAATTCCGTAATATTGCTGTGATATACTAGTTATTGCAGACGTGGTGCTGATTCTTAGACCACTCAGTATGTCGCCAGCATCGGTATCATTTGATGGTGTCATAGTCAGTCGCAAACCATTGTTATTGTCACTATTGTTATCATCACCTTGAACAAAATCAATACTCAACCCATCAACCCCATCTGTTGCAGTACCAAACCCGGCATTAGAAATGCTCATCAGATCAACTGTCGGTGCAGCAGAATAGCTAATACCCAAATTCCCCGCGGCAGGGAATACTACGTCAACCGTCGAGTCATCATCAAACGTCCAGAATGCTGTTGTACCATCACGAATCGAAAATGCACCCGTAGTTGTCATATCAAAAAGTAAGCCTGTTGTACTATCGATAGTAAGGATTTTGTCACTGTCCCCATCATATGCACCATCAAGATCACTTGCCCCTCCTCCAAGTGAATCAAAACTCACCCATGCATCAGCCTCGTCACGATAGCCGAGTTCTGTACCAGACACATATATCCCTGGATCTGTTGCAGCGATGCCTTCCCAGAATAATCCCGGGATGTCTGATGCAGTATTCAAGTATAGATAGTCATCGGTATCTCCGTTTGGCTGGAAATTGAAGTTTGCTGTTGTTGCAACAGTCAGGTTGCCACTCCCATCAACCGCAAATTTGGCATCATATGTGTTATCGGTATGTGTTAACCGTAGCTGCTCTGTAGTAGCGAGTACTTCTAGTTTCGCGTCAGGAGTAGTATCCGCAATGCCCAAACTACCTGCCGTATCCAATAACATGGCACTCTGCATATTATTAGGACTGAAGTTAATAGGACCAGTTTGATTCCATAATCCCAAGGCATTAGTTCCCCCATACTGACTATATCCCGAACCGTTTTTATATATTAATCCATAACCAGTGTCAGTCGTAAATCGAGCCGAACTGATTGAAGTCTGATTTGTTGCAGATCCAATATTGACAAATAGGTTGACTCCACTGCCATTAATATCCAAAGGATATTGTGGATCATCTTCACCAATACCAACGTAACCAGCCTCATCTATCACAAATGGAGTAGTATCACCTGACTCATCATTCACTCTAAAAGAGAGACCTGTACCGGCATTAGTAAATTCAGCAAGGTCAGCACTTGACCCCGTATCCAAAAGAGATAGGGAAAGCACGTTTCCTGTTGAGAAGTCAAAGCTAGCATCATTTGCCACAGATAAGCCAAAAATGTCAGCTGTTCTATTGCCACCACTTAGGTTTGAAGTTATCTCAAGATTCTCCGCATGGTCAAATGTTATGGTAATATCATCCAAGATAGTAATTTCGTCAGTCGCGTCATTGTAGGTAAGAGATGCTACTCCACCAAACGATCCTCCATTGTTGTATTGTAATTGCGTGTCGCTCCCTCCTGGAGATGTACCTACTGCCAAGGAATCAAAGCTCACCCACGCATCACTTTCATCTCGATACCCAAGCTCTGTACCTGCAACATAGATTCCGGGGTCGGTCCCCGCTATGCCTTCCCAAAAAAGACCAGGGATGTTCGTAGTCGTGTCAAAATATAAATAATCATCAGTATCGTTATCGGGCTGAAAAGCAATGTCGCCCGTTGAAAGAAGTGTCAACGCTCCAGAAGCATTGAATGTTGTCGTTGCACCATTCAACGTAATACTGGTATCCGCAATCTCCAAGTCACCATCAATATCCAACGTTGAGCCAGAAAGTGTATTAAGTTCGGTAGCAGAATTAAAAGAGAGCGTACCTGATGTGTAAGCGTCCGTCGCATCCGATCGCAAATAGGAACCACCTTCTTGACCATCTAACTGTTTGGCATTAAACGCGTATGGAACAGCTGATAGCTCCCGTCGAGGAGAAAACGTTTCGCCTTCTGCAAAGTCGCCATCACCATCGGGATCAAATTCAACCTGGATAAAGAGATCCCCCGAGTTGAAATTCGGTCCACCGTTTTGATTGCAACTAGAAAACGTTCCGCCACAATCCAGAAAAAGATTGAAAATACCATCGTTATCGTACAGCTCAACATTGGATTTTGTTTCTTGCCACACAAGTGTCCCGCCTGACACTGCGGTATACAAACTTACCCGAAAATCGCATGTATCCGCTCCCCCAACACTCACACAACTCGCATCACCATTGACCAAATTGGTACCGTCATCGTCGACGATCTTGCCCTGGAAGGTAAATGACTCGTTGATCGCCGCGTAGGAAAAATCAGCACTAAGCAGTAAGCAATAAGCTGCAAGCAGGAATAAGCAGAATAGTGAAGCAAGTGATTTCTTTAGCTGGGCAGTACGGTAACTCATTATACCTATA
>CAYMOT010000006.1:0-13984 GCA_964392315.1 uncultured Candidatus Saccharibacteria bacterium | reverse complement strand
TGGTGCCGAGGAGAGGACTCGAACCTCCAACCCCTTAGCGGGGACTACGACCTCAACGTAGCGCGTCTGCCAATTTCGCCACCTCGGCATAGAAGCTTAAACAGTGCTTAATATACAGCACTTATTTCATTTTCTCAACTATTTTCAAGTAAACTCCGCCAAAAATCTGCATATGTCCACACATAAGAAGTATCCAGGGTAGACCTGTTTTGCCTCGTAAGGACGTGTATTTTTGGGTACCCTAAAAACTCTGTGACGTACTCCTCTAACAAGTACTGTTGAAATTCCGCATATACGCTTTTTCGTGATTCTAATGCAGCATTGACCCTTCCTTGCTCCAACGCTTTATCAACTCGTCGGGATTTTAACCCTGTCAGATTGAGTCCAGGATGTGGAATCTGACTCGAGTGCCAGAAACTGTATTGATCAGGATCTCTGCCAAGTTCAAGCGGAATAAGCAATAAATCAAACTTCCGTTCTTGTGCGATCGTAGCATCAAAGTCTGCTTTTGTGACTTCTTGGATAGTAACCACTGCACCTGCAGCTTCTAATGAGGTTTTAACCTGTTGCGCAACCTCCGAAAGCTCAAGAGACGCAATCGTCACTAATGAAAATATTTTATCTTGTATACCTTCCCGCGCAGCTGCTTCGTCAAATCCTGCCCGAATATCTGCATTTTCAACCCAATATGGTGACTCTTTCGGATATGGGCCACTTTGCACACCCCCGGTGATCGATGCGCTATCAATCCCAAGAAGAATAGCCTTTCTAATATCCGCATCATCCACAGTATTTGCGTTTAATAATAATGTATACTGCTGACCAATAAGAGAAGTCGATGTCGTGGTAAGCTTTGATACATCGACAAATTCTTCTAAGACGCTTTGCTGCATCGTCACAACACGGTTAACTGCACCCAGCTTGAGAGCCATCTTGAGTGCTTCGGGCGATTGGTAAAATTTGCACGTGGCTTTTCCGGACCCTCCACTTAATGAAATAATCTGAACCATACCATTATTCGAAAAGCTCTCTACGTGCGCGCTTACCGTACTAAATATACCACTGTACGGACCATTCCTCAGAAAGGTATTCTCTGTTACCCGAGAAATATCGTTAGCACCAAACGCATGAAGAGGCATCACCGGAAACGTAAGGGTGTCAAGAAACGGCACATACCCACCGGGAAGACGGAAAATGAGCACCTTGTCACTCGGTGCTTCTATTGCAACATTTTTAAAAAAATCACGCGCATGCCCAGTGTACTCTTCCTGTTGGGTTAATTGGTAGGTAAACAGGACATCATTTGTAGTAATAGGAACGCGGTCAGACCAAAAGATATCCTCACGAAGCGTCACCTCTAATTCTTTCGCGTCATTGCGAAATTCCCATTTTTCCGCCAGATCTCCCACTAGCATGCCAGAGTTATCATACGTCATGAGTCCTCGGAAAAGAATTTTACTAAACGCTTCTTCGGTCGTACCTCTACGTACAAACAATGGGTTAAGTGTCTGTACGCCTCCTACTAATCCAATTGAATCAGTTTGTATAAGAAATGCCCGCACTAAACTGGGTAATTGAGAAGTGATCAAGTATGCACTTCCTGCTGCACCACCAATAACAAAAGACAAATACAGGAACAACTTGAGTGCGCTATATAACAATGATCGGGATGTATTGCGCTGCATATGTAGTGCTAGACTAGCTAAATACTACATTACCTATGGAGGTTAACGAAAAAATAACAGCTATCACTATGGTAAGAATGAAAAGAGAACGCTCAATACCACGTTTGGAGTGGAATACATCTCCCCCCCCAAATAATGTTCCCCCCAAACCACTTCCTTCAGTTTGTAACATTACCAAGGTAATGAGGAGAAGTGACACAATAATATGAATAATCGTAACAACAAGCGCCATCGCGTTATTGTACCATTAATCGGTCAACCAAACGAGTACAGCGGAAATTGCGCTGATAAGCATCGAGCCTATGATGGCGGTTATAAAGGCAGGTACTTGCACAGGTGCAATGATAAGCGGGCCATATGAGAAACCCGGAAACCAAAAGCTTGAAATGCTGATTGGCGCCAACAAGTAGTCGACAAATAAAAAAAGTACCGTATTAATGACAATAGTAAAAAGTCCTAACGTTGCGATTTCTATTGGTAATGAGAGCACTTTTAAAATAGGTTTAATAATCACGCTAACTACAGTAAAAATAACTGTAACAAGCAATAAACCGTCCCACGAACCCGATATTGATATTCCCGGTATCACATAGGCGGTCACCGCAAGACTCACTGCAGATGTAATAAAGTAGAGCAATATTTTTTTCATGTGTTTATTTGTCTGTTTGCTTATTTGCCTGCCTGCGCAGGCAGGTATATTTGTTTATCTCTCAATACTACATGATACCGCTTTGCAAATCGGTGCGCTTCGTCACGAATTTTCTGCATTAAGTGCAGTGCGGGCGAATCATGCGGAAGCTTGACCTCTACGAATCGTCGTGTATCTTTTACCGGGATTATGAGCGTTTCTTCACGTTTTGCCAATCCAATGACCGGTATATCCATCGAACGCCTTTCCAATTCAGCACGCACTGCTCCAACCTGAGTTTTTCCTCCATCTATGACTAGAAGTTGCGGTAGAGCGTTAAAAGACTCATCTTTCCCCGTTTTTTCTTGATCCAAATACCGCAGACGTCGCTCAAGTACTTCCCTCATCATTGCAGGATCATTTGCACCGTGCACAGTCTTGATTTTGAAACGTCGATACACATCCGTGGATGGCTTACCATTTATCAGTACTACCATTGATCCCGTCGCATGCTCACCTTGCACATTGGAAATATCGTAAGCTTCAATCCTTTCTAGACTTCGTAGCCACGGTGCCCACGTTTGGTTTATTTCTCCAATAACATCACGGAGCTGCTGTCGTGCAAAATAATATTGCTCATCTTCCAACACAGGGCTAGAAAAAAACACATCTGGTGATTTAAAGGACTGAGTAATATATTCTAACCGTTTCAACTGATCTCGCATCAATGCAGCCTGTTCAAAATCCTCATCTACTGCTGCTTCGGTCATGCGCTTGGTAAGGTTTTCAATTAACTCAGCTTTATCACCACGGAGAAATTGGATAATACGATCGATATGCTCATAATATTCAGTTAGTTCAATTTTTTGTGCACAATATCCGGGACATTGCCCTATGTGATAATAGAAGCAAGGCTTTCTTGATCGTTCGACAGCTTCAAGAGTGGAATATTTGCACCATCCAAATGTTCTGCGTAACTGTTTTAATACATTTTTTACCGTCTTTGCGTCAGGAAACGGGCCAAAATAGAGAGACTGCGGATCTTTCGCATTGCGGGCTGTCATAATTTGCGGATATGCGTCTGGTGGATGATGTACCCTTCGTCGCCGTCCCTTTGTCCGCACATTAAGACGCTCCGCCATTCGTGCGTAATAGCTTTGCGTTATTTGTATGTATACGTACCGTTTATCGTCTTTTAATGCAGTGTTGTAGACAGGGTGTATGGACTGAATAAGCGCCGCTTCCAAAAGCAACGCTTCTATTTCGCTGCCTGTTTCAATCGTTTCAACCGAAAAGATGTGTTGTACAAGCTGCCTGGTTTTTGGCGGTAATGCTATGTCATTTTGGAAATAGCTTTTAACACGTGCACGAAGATCTACCGATTTACCAATATACAAAGGTTTTTTTTCACTATCCCGAAAAATGTATACACCCGGTGCGTGTGGTAGTGACTGTAGTGTTTCTTCTAAATGAGGATTCATACCGGTGTATCTGCTTTTTTTAGCCAGAACTTTCTGAATATCCAATCAATAATATCAACTGGCCTATGCTCTGCTTCCCATTTGTCAATCCACAAGGAAAGGAGGGTGCCTTTTTTTGTTATTTCTGTAGGCGTCACGTGAACATCGTCAGTGTTCTGTGCGGGGAGCTTGTAGCTTCCAGCGGGAAAGGGATACTGACTATTTTCACCACGAATCGCAAAGATTACATGTTTTGTATCAAACCGGTCAAAATAATTTTGCCCCGAAGTAGAACCCCAGGTCGGGTCTATATTCACCCACCCTTTCTCGGGCAAATATACTTGCACCCACGAGTGCAATACATCATTAATGGTTGGCAGCTCTTCATCCCCGGTGAATGCATACCCATTTATTTCACGCGCGGGTATACCTAATGAACGAAGAAGGCTTATGCTTACGTCAGTAAAATCAGTGCAAATTGACTCTTCTGGCTTTGTCAGTGCCGCAATAGCACCCCTTCTTTCGAGTGACTCTTCGCTCTCAAGGCGCTGTTCGTTATATGACAGTGTTTTTGTTACATAATCATAGACACCACGAGCACGTGACAAACTGTCTTCAGTCTGTAAAGAGGAGGTTACGTGTTCAGCTGCTTTTTTGACCAGGGCGTCGCTGGTACTCCAAAACTCATCTTCCCGAGTATAAATATCTTGATCTACGGAATAGAGCGAGGGGATTTGTTCGGCTAATGTGTATTGACGGATAAGTATTTGTCCTTCGAAATGCACATCGAGTACTTCATCTGCAGCCAACCGGTACTGTGCAAAAACATTTCCATCTTTATCCTCACGAAAACCTACCGGCTCCGGAACGAGAGAAGTAACGAATGTCTTCTGATACGGAAGCATTGAAGACGGAAGCGCGACCTCAGTCACGGCGGTAAAAGTCTTGGGATTGTGCAGGTGGTAGTCTAAAGCCACGTCAACAAGCTGGAATGTACCAAAAGATAAGACAACCCCAATATATTCATTGTCATGGCCAAATTCGTATCGCAATGAACGTGTCGTTTCAGTCCGATCGTATTTTGTTGGAAAGGGATCTGAATAATCAAGTGTTCCAAAACTTGCTGGGGTTTGTACGGTTATAACATAGCTATTCACCCGCTCGTCACGTCGTACTTGAGGAATCGTAACATCCCATACTTTACCAAATCGCTTTGTAACCTGCGGAGCATCGTACCGTAACGTCCAGTTAAGTTTTGAACCCCTCCCAACGACGATGTCGTTAAAATGTGCCGTTATAAGGGTATACTCTCCTTGAGCTTGCACAATTACCGTCATGGGACCTTTAGAATCCGTGGCGGTAATATTTTCTATGCTAACATCCTGTAGAGCAAGAGTGTATTGCGATGCATACTGGCCATCGGTCTCGTTGATAATGGTTATATGTTCTTCAACCGTTGTTCTGCCCTGTTCATCAATCGTATAACTTACATCATAATCAGCAGGAAATGAGGCAGCAAAAGATTCATTTGGATAAAGCGCTAAAATGCTAACAAAGAAGAGACTGACAATGAAATATCTTGATATGACCATACTATGTAGTGTACGATAGATCGACCGAGATTGCATGGTTATGAACTGTGATACCTGTTTGAAAATGCGGACGAGATAAAAAAAATGTGCAGGCATCAACGTCGATGTCCGAAAGGTATCAAGTATTACTTCTCTACGAGCACTTTATCAAGTTTGAAATATACTTCTAGCCTTTTTTTAGATACTTCTTCAGAAAATGGCCAGTATAAGAGTTTTCAGCCGCCATTATGTCCGCAATGGTCCCTTTAGCAACAATAGTGCCTCCACGATCTCCTCCTTCAGGCCCCAGATCTATGACCCAGTCGGCCGTTTTGACAACATCAAGATTGTGCTCTATCACCAAAACGGTATTACCCTGATCCACCAGCGCATGAAGCACATGTAACAATTTCTGAATATCAGCAAAGTGTAAACCGGTCGTTGGTTCATCTAGGATATACAACGTCTTCCCCGTGGAACGTCGTGACAGCTCTGTTGCTAACTTGACGCGTTGCGCCTCTCCTCCAGACAAGTGAGGTGCGGGCTGCCCAAGTCGTATATACCCAAGCCCCACCTGCTGGATCGTTTCTAGGCGTCTATAAATTGCCGGAATATTCTTAAAAAATTCAGTCGCTTCATCAATAGTCATATCAAGCACTTCACTGATATTTTTTCCTTTGTATTGAACTTCTAAGGTTTCCCTGTTATATCGTTTCCCCTGACATACATCACAATCGACATATACATCAGGCAAAAATTGCATTTCTATTTTTATCTGCCCATCACCACTACAATTCTCACATCGCCCTCCCTTCACGTTAAAACTAAATCTCCCTTTGTCATACCCACGTGCCTTTGCTTCTTGTGTCTTGGTAAACAAATCACGGATATCGCCAAACACTCCCGTATATGTCGCGGGATTACTTCGTGGCGTCCTCCCAATTGGCGCCTGATCTATATTGACGACTTTATCTATAAATTCGGTACCATGAATAGTGCTGTGCGCTCCGGGTATCACTTGTGATTTGTAAAATTTCAGAGCGAGCGATTGATACAAAATATCCATTATAAGCGTGGATTTCCCCGATCCGGAAACTCCAGTTACACACACGAATTTGCTGAGCGGAATATCCACATCCACATTCTTCAGATTATGCTGGTGCGCATTAACAATAGTAAGCGTGTGTTCCTCTTCTTGGCGATCTTCATTGCTGTTCTCTCTTCGCGTTCGATTGACAGATTTTCTTCCAGCAAGATACGCGCCGGTAAGAGATGTTTTATTTTCCATAACGTCTTTTACAGAACCTTGAGCCGTAATTTTGCCTCCATATTCACCGGCACCTGGTCCTAACTCGACCAGCTCATCAGCTTGCATCATCGTTTCATAGTCATGCTCTACGACAATAATAGTGTTTTGCAGGTCACGAAGCGATTTGAGCGTATCTAACAGCCGGGAGTGGTCACGCGAGTGCAACCCGATAGAGGGCTCATCCAACACATACAATACGCCCGAAAGCCCTGCCCCAATTTGTGAAGCCAGTCGAATCCGTTGTGCTTCTCCACCAGACAATGTATTCGCCGCCCGGTCCAGCGTAAGGTATTCCAACCCAACTGCCACCAAGAATTCGAGCCGTGCACTTAGTTCTTTGAGAATCGGACGTGCAATTTCATCTTCCCGTTTTGAATAAGGATGCTTTGAGAGATCGTTGAAAAAGGAACGTAAATCAAGCACAGACTGATTTGACACATCCGCAATATTCCGTTCATTAATGGTCACTGAAAGGACTTCAGGCCGTAACCGCTTGCCATTACATACAGGACAAGGTTTTTCAAGCATAAATTTTTCAATCTCCGATCGCACATAATCGCTCTGTGTCTCTTCATATCGCCGAAGCATGTGCGGAATTACTCCTTCGAATTGCGCCATATAGGTATTCGTTTGACGATCTGACTTACGGGTATACGTGATTTGCACTTTATCTCCTTTGAGCCCATATAATAAGACCTGCTTTACCTCGTCAGATAGATCGGAAATCGGAGTCTCAAGACTGAAAGATAGCTCTTTTGCAACCGCGGCCAAAACCGATCCTAGCCATGTATCACTTTCACCAATATTTGCCCATGGCATAATTCCACCCTCCATAATCGTCAGATTCGGATTGAATACACGTTTTGGATCAATTTCTTTTTTCGTGCCAAGGCCATGACATTCCGGACATGCACCGTGTGGACTATTAAACGAGAACGTTCGTGGCTCTAAGTCAGGAAGAGAGATATTGCACTCAGGACAGGCAAAGTGTTCACTAAACAAGTGATCAGTCGTATCCTTCGGGTTCTCAGGAAATTCAAAACTAGAATCTCTTACCTCTGTAGCAACCAAAGATCCACCAGCAAGCTTTAACGCCTGTTCTACAGAATCATTGATACGCTTGCGTGTATCTGTATCAACTTCTTTTTTTGCAGGAATAATAAGGCGATCAACGACTGCTTCAATAGTATGCCTGTTCGTTTTAATGAGATTAATCTCCTCTTGGATATCCATGATAGTACCGTCAATACGCGCGCGTGTGTATCCTCGTCGAACAAGATCGTCCAGCAACTTGGAGTATTCACCCTTCCTATCTTTTACGATTGGAGCTAAAAGCATCACCCTAAGGCCCTTTCGCGGATCACCGTGAGTACGCGCTAATGCTCCTAACGCATCCACAATTTGCTGGGGAGTCTGAGTACTGATTTCTCGGCCACATGACGGACAATGCGGATGACCAATCCGTGCAAAAAGTAAACGGAGATAGTCATATATTTCGGTCACCGTCCCGACGGTAGAGCGGGGGTTGTGAGAAGTAGACTTTTGGTCAATAGCAATCGCAGGGCTCAGGCCTTCAATTTTATCTACATCCGGTTTACTCATTTGACCCAAAAATTGCCGCGCATATGCAGAAAGACTTTCGACATACCGTCTCTGACCTTCTGCGAAAATAGTGTCAAACGCAAGCGACGATTTACCACTACCTGAGAGACCAGTAATAACCACGATCTTGTTCTTCGGCAAGTCAATGTCGATGTTTTTTAGATTGTGTTCACGTGCGCCACGCACCTTGATATACTGCTGTTCCATAGCAACTAGCCATTATATGTTCTTTAGCGGTGCCAACTCAAGGGTTAAAGACTTATATATGCCGTTAGTCAGACTTACTCTTAATCTCCTCTATCCTGTCTCGTATAAATGCTGCTCTCTCAAAATCCAAATTCTTCGCTGCTGATTTCATCTCTAACTCAAGCTTTTGTAATAAATCAGTTGTAGAAGTCTTATCATTAATATCAAGGGTCTCAGAAACACGTTGTGTATACCGTGTTTCTTCCTTCTCTTCGTCACGATCTATCAGCTTTTCCCGTATGGGCTTTACGATCTGTTGTGGTTCAATGCCATGCTCTTTGTTGTAGGTATCTTGTATTTCTCGACGTCTGTTTATCTCATCAATTGCACGTTTCATACTTCCGGTCACCGTATCTGCATACATAATGACTTTTCCTTCTATATGTCTCGCCGCGCGACCCATTGTCTGCACTAAGGATGTTTCAGAACGCAAAAAACCCTCTTTGTCAGCCTCAAGTATTGCAACCAAAGAAACCTCGGGAAGGTCTAAACCTTCACGCAACAAATTGATTCCAACCACCACATCGTATACACCCTTCCGAAGATTCTCCAAGATATCGCTTCTATCCAAGGTATCAATATCAGCATGTAAGTATTGTACTTTTATCCCCTGCTCCTGTAGGAACTCTGCAAGATCCTCTGCCATACGTTTTGTAAGCGTGGTGATCAGAACACGTTGCTTCTTTGATATTCGTAATTTTATTTCGTCAAGAAGATTGTCTATCTGCCTATCAGTCCCTCGAATCTCTATCTGTGGATCCAATATTCCCGTCGGACGAATCAGTTGTTGTACGACACCAGTATGTATAGTGGGATCATCTGCTTTGGGCATATCAAATTCACCTGGCTCCTGTGAAAACCATTTCTCACGCGCACTCTTGAGCGATTGTGTCACTTCCCACTCCCCGGGCGTGGCTGATGTATATATAATCTGTGGCGCACGCTGTAAAAACTCATCAAAACGTAGCGGTCGATTATCCAACGCACTCGGCAAACGGAATCCGTATTCTATCAGTGTCTTTTTGCGCGCCTGGTCACCATTAAACATACCATTAATCTGTGGCACGGTGATATGGCTTTCATCAATGATAACGAGATAATCTCCCCCTTGTTGTTCACGGGCATATAAGAAGTAATCGAGCAAGCTGTATGGCGCTTCGCCGGGTTTGCGTCCATCAAAATACCTACTGTAGTTTTCGATACCTTTACAATAGCCGAGTGTCTGAATTAATTCTAAATCATAGTTAGTTTTTTGCTCCAGTCGATAGGCTTCAACAGTTTTGTTTGCATCTCTCAGTTCTTTAAGACGCAACTGTAGATCATTATTTATTGCCTCAATTGCTGATTTTCTACGTTCTTCCGGCGCTACATAGTGTTTTGCGGGATATAGGGTAAGCTCACCATACTCAATCATCTTAAAAAGACGAGTTTGTTCGTTTTGACTGAGACCTTTATACGCACTTCCCTTGCGTTCCAATTCTGCAGCCTCCCTACTTGGTCCAACCTTTCTTCCGGTGAGTGGATCAAACAATAAGATTGACTGTATTTTATCTCCTAGTAATTCAATTCGGACTGCCACTTCCAGATATGCCGGATATACATCAATTTGGTCACCCTTCACTCGAAAAGTACCCCGCGTAAATTCAAAGTCGTTACGCGTATAAAACAAATCGAGCATTCGTGTAATGATATCTTCACGACGAACACGCATCCCTTCTTTAATCTGAAGTACTTGCTTTTTATACTCGACCGGAGAGCCTAAGTTATAAATGCAGGATACCGATGCAACCACGACAACATCATTTCGAGTCAGTAGACTCGTCGAAGCGCTGAGCCGTAACCTATCAATATCCTCATTGATATCGGCATCTTTTTCGATGTATGTATCACTTTGTGGAATATATGCTTCAGGCTGGTAGTAATCGTAATACGAAACAAAATACTCAACTGCGTTTTTTGGAAAGAAGTCCCTGTATTCTTGATAAAGCTGCGCAGCCAACGTTTTGTTATGCGAAATAACAAGTACTGGCTTTTGTGCACGTTCAATAACGTTTGCAATGGTAAATGTTTTACCACTTCCCGTAACCCCTAATAAAACTTGGTTGGGCAGACCATCTTGCACACCGCGATTAAGCTGATTAATAGCATGAGGCTGATCACCGGTTGGTTCGTAGGAAGAATGTAATGTGTATGTTTCCATGTGGGGATAATACGTGTTCTAGCCTTAATCAGCAATGTAGACACCTGTTCATTCAAGGTTCTCAGATTTGAGTGTGTTGTGCTGGGGAGTTTGCATGGATCGCTTCTTTGAACTCCTATACCGTGTAATGAGGAAATAAGCAGCAATGATCGTTACTACCAGGACAAATACAACGTCAATGACCTTAAAAAATGGTTCAAACAGCACAAACCGCTCACCAAAGAATATCCCAAGCCATTCCAGAAAGCCGATCCAAATACCACTACCCAATGCAGTCAACAAGGCAAATGAGAGGGGCGACATTCTTGTAATGCCCGCAGGAATGGATATAAAGCTCCTCACTTGAGGAATCAAACGTCCAAAAAACACAGAAATGCCTCCAAATCTGTTAAACCAATTGATGGATTTGTCTACATCTCCTTTCGTTATAAAAAACCATTTCCCCCACCGCGCGACAAATCGATACACCCGCTCTGCTCCTAGAACATACCCTATGTAATAAAACACCAATGATCCCAGCAGACCACCAGCCGTCGACGCAATCCATACACCAATCGCATCCATTTTGCCTTGCGCCACTAAAATACCAGCAAATGGTATCACTGCCTCAGAGGGAATCGGCGTGAATACGTTTTCTAAAAACGAAATTACTGCTATACCGGCATACCCAAACTCCTCAATCAAATTGAGCGAGAATGTTGTAAGCTGAGAAAGGAGTTCTGAAATCATAGCGAAACGGACCTGTATAATCATACCATGTCAACATTGTACGTAGTAGCTACCCCTATCGGGAATCTTGAAGACATAACCTTGCGCGCAATACGTATCCTTTCAGAAGTTTCGGTTATTCTTGCAGAAGACACCAGGCATTTCGGAAAACTTGTTGCCCACCTCACCGCAACCCAAACTAACTATTCCATTACCGCATCAGTACAACGGCTTGATGAACATACTGAGCCGTATAGCATTACAAGAATTGTTTCACTGCTAGATGAAGGAAAAGATATCGCACTTGTTTCTGACGCAGGTACTCCACTTATATCAGATCCGGGGTTTTTGCTCGTCAAAACGATAGCTACGCAGACAGCTCATACCGTTATTGCGATTCCTGGAACCTCAGCAGTCACCGCTGCTCTTTCTGTAGCGGGTCTTCCACCATATCCTGCTATGTTCTTGGGGTTTTTCCCACCAAAACAGGCAAAACTTACTACTCTACTGAAAAGTGTTTACACCGTGCACCAAGGAATCGCCACAACGTTCGTTGCCTACGAGTCTCCGCACCGGATTACAGAGACGATTCACGCTTTAAACACATTTTGTAAAGAAGCCCAAACCAAACTTACATTAGTCGTATTAAATGAACTCACAAAAATACACGAGAAATCAATTCGACTAGTTCTCCCCCTTCAAACAGAAATGCCAGAAATAAAAGGGGAAATTACCCTAGTGTGGAGATTTAGTTAATCTTACAAAATAGCATAGGCAGCATAATCCTGGCCAAGTGGATTTTCATGGGTCATCTCTTGCATTACAGTCATTTTTTCAAAATATCGTCGGATTGCTCTCATAGAGTTACTATGACACGCGATAGCAACATTTATCTTTTCACGCTTCATGCGCACTACCAGATCCTCACAAAAAGGGAAAACACGTTCTTCTACCATTTTCAAACTTTCACCATTAGGTGGCGGAGTATCATATCCCCTCCGGTATAATGTCGCCTTTTCGGGGTCTTTTTGCATGAGTTCTTCTTTACTCATTCCTTGGAGATCGCCATATGATCGTTCTTTAATTCGTGAATCCTCTTCGAATTTGGTCTCCGCATGGGATTCGAGTGCAATCCTCGCTGTTTCCTTTGAGCGCGTTTGATCTGATGTTATACAAAGATCAATATGTTTATCTCTTAATTTTTTTCCTAACATTTTTGCTTGCTCCTCCCCGGTAGGGGTTAATAACGCATCCCGCCAACCCGAAAATATACGACCAACATTGTCATACGTCTCTCCGTGCCTAAATACATACAGAGTGGGAGTATTAGGAAGTTCTGTCTTAGGAAGTTCTTCGTGAGCCATACCAGGATTCTTTAGCGAACTTATAGCAGCAGCGTTGAGCCTATCTAACTCCTCTTTTGTAATTTCTAATTGCGATGACATGTTTATTTATTTACAACAGGAAGCGAAACATAAAAGGTACTTCCTTTACCAACATCAGACTCAACCCATATTTTACCATTCATCTTTTCTACCATTGTCTTTGCTGAATATAACCCTAATCCAATCCCTTGCGTTTCTTCTGTTAGTGGGTGTTCTCCCCGCGAAAATCTACTGAAAATACGTTCTTGAAATTCTGGCGCGATACCCGACCCAGTGTCACTGACAAAAAACGTTACCGCACTGGTATCATCTCTGAAACGTACTTCCACCGACCCTTTTTCGGTAAATTTTATTGCGTTCGCGAGGAGTACATATACAATCTGCCGGACATACGACATATCTGCCCATACTTTTGGCAGTGCAAACTGTGGATAGTGCACCCGTAGTTCTAATCCTTTGGCGTGCACATCATCTTGGGCATATTTAATCATGTCAGCCACAACAACTTCAACTTGTAACTCCTGTAGGTTCGGAACGAATTTTTGCTGCTCGATCTTTGATACGGTGAGCAAAGATTCGATAGTATGGATTTGACGCTCATTTGAGATATATGCACGCCGAATAAATGTTTTTTGCTCATCCGTCAGCCCTTCCCCCTCGTCAAGCAATAAACTGAGATAGCCTTTGATGCTCGTAGCGGGAGTACGCAATTCATGGGTAACAATAGAAACGAAATCAAGTTGCATATCTTCATACTGCTTGCGCTCTGTTAAATCCTGAACCTCTACCACCATTCCCACGAGTTGTCCTTTTTCTTTCTGCATGGGCAAATACTTCAGCTTTAACGGTATAACCTGATTGCTTGTCGTATCAGAACTTTGTTGCGTTTGAGATGATTTCGCCTGCCGTTTTTGGTATTCAATCTCAATTTCTACACCTCGTTTCTCTTCGAGTACCTTACTCACCGGCTCAAACTCTAGTGCACCTACCGCGCTAAAAAAATGCGTGTATTTTTTACCCAATGCTTGTTCAAAACTCACACCAGTAATTTTTTCGAGACCGTTACTCCAAAACGTAATGGTGCTATCTGGATCTATTGCAAAGATCCCTTCTGTTAATGCACGTAACATGTACGTTAACCGTTCATTTATGTCCTGTATATGAGAGAGTCGCTGGTTTAGGGCCTCAGA
>CAYMOT010000005.1:33627-47558 GCA_964392315.1 uncultured Candidatus Saccharibacteria bacterium | reverse complement strand
TAACTCCTCACGTTCAGATTATCTAAAACATGCTGTAGGTACAAGAGAATGGCTAGTAAAACTTTTTCCAGATGCAACTCAGGAAATGAAACTTGCAGCATTTGGGCATGATATTGAAAGATGCTTTTTTGAGAAAACAAAGCAATACGCAAATGAAAGCTATATCGATTATAAGATGCGACACGCACGACGGTCAGCAGACGTACTCGTTTCAATGATGATGGCACTTAATTTTGAATGGAACGAATGCAGTAAGGTTTATTACCTTGTTACTAATCATGAGGTAGGGGGAAGCACTGAAACCGATTATATTAGGGATGCGGATAGCTTGTCCTTCTTTTTTGATAATTTTTCTGCATATTTTGATAAAAAAGGGCGAGAACAAACTATTGAAAAGGTAAAATTTATGTACGAAAGAACATCCGAAAACACCAAACAACTCATCAAACAGATAGACTATCCTAGGAACCTGAAGAAAGTAATAGCTTTAGCGTTAGGTACGGCTACTTAGCAATAGATACTATTTAAGATTTTAAGCCTAAAAGATGAAACATGAAAGGGCCGGACAATCCTCCAGGTTTTTAAGAAAGCGTCTCCGAGAAGAGTATCCCACTCTTGATCGAGCGTGCTAGTTCTTCTACTTTTTGAGGTGGGAGTGAGGTGCTTTGTATTTGAAAAATTTCTTCGTCTGGGTTGATATTCCTTTTTGAATCAGCAAAAAATATATGGCATTGATCTGGTGCAAGGAGAGTTGTCTGGTAGCCAGGGTGGTCAAATGTAACTGAATTGTCTTTTTGTACCGTATAAACACCACTACTCATAGTATCTGCCAGTTGCATTGCAGCATCATGCGTATTCCTCGCAATGACGCGGCATCCTGAGAGTTGTAGAAAATATTCGTCTGTTTCATACACTGTATCTTGCAAGAGATTTATGCCAAATGTGCGGAAGTGTAGATCCAAGAGACTGGATCCAATTGCCTCCTCCTCAAGCTGTGTAATCATTTGCACTGACGCGGTAAACCGAGGGTTCAATTCTTGCAAAAAGACCTCACCTGCTTCTGAGATTAAGAAATCCAAACCGGCATAACCGCGAAATCCCATATCTCTGAGTATCGAACCTAGTTGTTCAGTGTATGTGTATATTGTTTGAACGACTGTATTAGTGTATTTACCAAGGATTCCATCAAGTGAACCCCACACATTGCCAATTGTGCTTCCGGGTAAACGGCTGAGTTTTGGCATAGATTCTGCAGTATCGTTCAGTTGCATAAAAGGATACGATTGATAGGTATGTGTGTTGCCTACCATAATGTTATTCGTTAATACAGGACCTTTGATAAATGGCGCAATGAGAACTTGACGATTCGAGTACTGTTTTTGCAGTTTCTTTAATGATTCTTGCTCGTGAATAAAAAAGGTTCTGTTTCCAAACCACCCGGTTTCGAACTGAATAACAAACGGAGTCCCTAACTTTTTTGATTGCTCTTCGAATTCGAGTGTATGCAAGTGCTGCACTTGAGCAGGAGTGTGTGGCAGATTGTTACGCAGGCAGAGGTTGAAGAAATGCAACTTATTTTCGAGCTTTTTTGTAATCTTTACGTCAGCGTTTAACGAATATACTTGTCGTGTTGTTCCGAGAGAGGTTTTGCCTAATACGTGTGGTATCGAAAACGTAGGCTTAAATACCGCAATATTTACAATACGAGTGCTATTTCCCAATATGTATTCTTGTACCAGCGGATGGGTGAGAAGGTGCCGTGTAGAGTGAGGGAGCGATATTTCGGGTGCTTCTTTTTCAAGACAGAAAACTGATATTCCTTCGCTCATAAGCATATCAACCACAGGGGTATAGTCAAAACATACGAGGTGAAAATTATCATATCTTTTTTCTATCCCGAGTCCACGAAGGGGATCGAGGGTGACAAAAATTATTGGATCATTCATATGTGCGTTTATTCGTACTTTTTTCCGGTTAATAAGATAATTGGTTGTTCAATGTGACCTTGCGTATGTAAGGCTTTCCAGAAGCCTGCTAGTGCGAGCGCCCCTTCATTGGATGTCTCGATAGAATGTGTTGATAGCCAGGATTGCGCTTCAATTACTTGTGAATCGCTACATACCCATCCACTACCACCAGTATTGCTGATTATTTCCATAACGCGTTCTTTGCGCGGTGGGTTGAATGGGGGCACAATAGCATCAACGATGCTCGTGGACTTTCGGGTAAATTCATCATCGAATTCGTGGGCAATGGGATGTATTTTTTGCGATTGCACAATGTGCATTGACGGCAGTTTCGGGATCTTGCCTGAACTAAGTAGTTCTGAGAAACCTTCATATATACCAACAAATGCAGTGCCTGAGCTTACTGGCACAAATAAAGCGGCGTCTTCGGACATTAGAATATCAGAATGTATTTCATGGGCAATATCCATATAACCGATAATCCCTATAGGATCTGTTGATTGGCGAAGATGATGGGCATTGTTTTTTTTAGCATGTTCTAGAGAATCAGTGAGAGGTTGTTTTGATTGGTAAATTTGGAATGGATACAGTGACAATCGTTTAAATTTTGGGGAGGATATGGTGTGAGGCACAAAAACGGTAAACTGAAGATTTTTTTCTACGCAAACCTCTGCTGCACTAATGGCTGCGTTACCCGATGAAGATATAACAAAGTTTCGGTATCCCTTCCGTACTGCATCTTCGATCTGCAATGGTATACCGCGGTCTTTTATAGACCCTGTAGGATTTTCATCTTCTCTCTTGAAATATATGTGATCAATGGATATAAGTGAAGTAGGTTTAGACATAATTATTGAGGAGGTGAAGTTTCATGGATGAAAATACGAATGAATTAATGAGCACAGATGACGTATCAGACAACACAGATTCTGAACTCAGCGGTAATACGGTTGAATGCTTGGATTGTGAATCGTCCGTTGCATTACCTGATAATCCAGAAGTAGGGGATGTCCTCGTATGTGAAAATTGTGGCGTCGAGCTAGAAATCATAGAAACCGAGCCAGAGGTAGAAGTTGACTACCTCATGATTGAAAAGTAAGGCTACCTATTAACCGTTGCAATGAAAATACCCACCCATGCAAGAATGGCTCCAAATAGCCAAAATCGCATGGTTACTTTAGTTTCGTCCCATCCGAGTTTTTGAAAATGTAGATGTAGCGGTGCAAGAAGAAAAATCTTTTTACCCTGCCGAAACTTCTTGGACAGTATTTGTGCAAAGCTTGACGCACCCTCAATAACAAACATGCCGCCTATGAACGGGAGGATTAAAGCCTGATCGATAAGTAAGGCAATTACAGCTATCATTGCGCCAAATGCCAATGATCCAGTATCACCCATCCAGAGTCGTGCGGGGAAGATATTAAAATACAAGAATGCAATCAATGCCCCCATCAATACTGCAATAAATAGTATGACATCTCCGGCAAATGGTGACATACCGGCTAAATACCACAATGCCGTTAATGCGATAAGAAGAAGTCCAGTAGATAATCCATCCAACCCGTCAGTAATGTTAAATGCATTACTTGAAGAAACGATAGTAAGTGTAGCAAAAGGGACAAATAAAAGACCGAGGTAAAGATGCGGAAGACCAATAAAAGATCCGAGAACAGGAATTCGAATGGTGTCTATTCCCATATTTGCATAGAGCATATATGAAATAGTTGCAGCAGCAGCAATTTGAAGAAGTAACTTAAACCATGCCGGTAGTACACGAGCATGTGCTCTACCTAATCTGAAAAATTTGCGGATATCGTCATACAAACCCAAGAGGCCAAATAAGCCAAGAGTCAGGAGTAGCACAATGGTGGTTAAATTTATCTTATAGTCGGTAATCAAATAAAAAAGTGAGGAAAAAAGGAAAACAGATACAATTATCAAGATCCCACCACCAATTGGTGTACCAACTTTCCAACTATGCAATTCTCTTTGGCCGCCGGTTTTTCTGGTACGAACCTGTTTTTGTCGAAAGCGTAGTGCGTATAAAAGATTAATAAACGGTACAAGCAGTAGCCCAGTGAAAACGAGTGATAGCAATAAAATACCGGTAAATTTATACATAACTTAGTGTAATAGAGTAATGTTTAGTCTCCTCACACTATCTCCCCGTTCAGGTTGAAAATATTCTTTGCCATAATTATCATTTTGCTTTGTAGTTTCAAGCCAATTTTGAGATTCCAGCCCTTTTTCCGGTTCAAGCACAACGATTTCGCCGTAGTGAGGCCCTCTTTTTTGGGTGTGCACACTACTTGAGTGAATATATTGCACGTTTGTAATTGTACCATCTTGATCACGATTTATCTTTGTAACAAGCAAAACGTGATCCCGCTCGCGAGAGATTCGTATCAGATCACCTATTTCAATGTTTGTTACCGCATACACTTCAGTAGTATTGAGAGGCGAGGTAAGTGTCTTGGCATTAATTCGCCGATAGCGTTTGTATGAAAGGAGTAATTTTTCAATCTTTCCAAAATTGCCGTTGTATCTTACTAAAAAAGACGATAATGGTTTGTGCAACAAGGCTTGGACATATGCGTCTAGTAGGTGATACACCAAGCCAGAACAATCCACACCGATACGATGTGTCCGCATAAAGTCAAATATTTCAAAAGTTGTTGCGTTATGGAGATCAAAGTCGTGGTATTGTGCCTTACTGACCAACTCTTTTCGAATCATTTCTGGTGTTCCTTTACCTGAGCTGTTCCAAAATTGCCAACGGCCATATCCCAGTACATAAGGAATTTTTACCTGCTTTCCGGTTATTTCAAAATTGACGTATTCATGAGCTAATTGTTGGAGTGTCTCTTCGGCGAGTAATTTGGAATCCATATTGTTCAGTTCACAGCGGTATTGTTAGCTTCAGATAACGTGTTTATATACCGCTCAGGTATCCCACGAATGCCTCCCGAAGACATAAAGACAACTACCGATGATGTAGGGAGTTCATTAAGATATTCTAAAATCGTCTCATCTTTAGGGAGGTATATTGCATTATCCCCAATAGCTTCAGTAATTTCTTTGCCGGTTATACGATCATCTTTTGCAATGCGTTGCACCTGGTCAACTTTGGGTATTAATACGGCATCCGCGTCAACAAACCGGTTATGTAATTCAGGCAATATATTGCGCGTCTTCAGTGATGAAGAGAATGCTTCAAAAACAGTAACAATGTAATGGTTCGGCCATTTTTCGCGTATAGCCTGGAGTGCGGCCTGTGCTTTGACTGGTGAATGGGCTAAATCGCGAATTACGATTGTATTATTATCCTCATAGACTCTCTGCAAACGATATTCAAGCCCTTTGTATGTGTGTAATGCGTCACGAATTTTCTTTTCTTCAAACCCGAGTGAATGTAACAATGCATATGACGCAGTGAGGTTAGAGGAGTTTAATCTGCCAAACAAATAATCAGATGAAACTGCAACATTTGTAATTGGGTAGTCAGTTTTTTGAGTTGTGCCATAGGTTACTACACGACACGCGGCATGTGGAATAATCTGGTCACAATTCCTCCCGTCGGCATTTATTACGAGAAGGCCATCTTGAGGCAAACTTTTTACGAGAGTGATGTAATTATCTATATAGCTTTTCTCGGTAGGGAATTTATCATAATGGTCCCATTCTGCTGAGGTCAAGATGACATATCGGGGATTGTAATAAAAGAATTTTGATTTTTCTGCACCTTTTTCAATGGGTGGGGTAGGGTATTCATCACCTTCTACAACAGACCATTCAGAACTTCCTGCATGTAAATTTTTATCAAAACCGAGGATTTGGCCCCCCACCATATACGATGGATCGTGCTGCATGTCGGTGAGTGCGTGAACCAATGCGCCTGCAATAGTGCCCTTGCCATAATTTCCGATGACAACGAGTGACTGGTCTTTGACTACATATTCTTGTACTACCTCTGGAAAAGACTTTATTGGGATGCCTAATTCTCGCGCCTTTATGTATTCAGGGTTATCGGGGTTGACAATGAGTGCGTTTCCCGCGACTACAACAAGATCGAGTGGGGTTTTTAGATTATCGGAATGGTACGGCGTTCTTACCGTAATACCGTGAAGTTTTAGATAATCACTTACCGGAGGATACATTCCTTGGTCGGAGCCGGTAACCGTCCACCCCATGTCTTGAAACAGTGTTGCGACTGCTGAGCTTGCTTTTCCACAGATACCGATTATATGAACGTGCATACAAAATTATTCAGTGACTATATCCTTTTTAAGATATCACCAATATGCTTTGCGTCGTAGAACATATCAAGGTATTCAGTATTCTTGAGGATTTCGCCTTCTGGCCGATGAGTATCCTTTTCTATCAGGTACTTCAATTCGTCTTCGTTATCACTCCAGGTTACCCCGTTAAAAAACCGCAAGCCGTGTATATTTGTTTTGTATAGTGAGCTTTTTGAATAAACAGTGCCGACATATGCATACGCCTTTCCATGTTCTTTTGCCCATAACACCGCCTCTAGCATCATCCGCATACCAAGGCCGGTCTTTGACAAATCCTTATCATGAAAACCATACCAGTAAAAAATACCCGCTTCAGTCACCATAAACGGAGATATGCCGACTAATTTGTTTGCGTCCCGCCATTCGAAAACATAATTACTCATGTGCGTGCTAAAGATACGTTTCAAGCTTGTATCTGAGAAATCGGATTTAATGGTGTGTTTAATATAGGCCCGTATCAATGACATGCGTTCGTCATCGAGCGTATAGTCTGCGGTAGGTTGTAATGTTAAGGAGAAGTGGCTCGTATTTTTTATAATGCGTCGGTTTTCACTGGATACATGCAAATCTCTTACGTTAACCCTGCTGCTGCGTGCCAGATACCAGAGACCAACTTTGAGGCGAGTAGGCAAGAATCCTCGATCGAGTAATGCGTCGCGTTCCTCTTTTGACGATTCCAATGCCCACACTTGATAGGGGAACTGATACTTATCGTATTGAGCTGGGTATTCAGAAAATAAAAGCTTCATTATGTTAGGATTTTCAGTACTTCGTCGGTATCGCTCCACGGTTCCTCACCAGCTCCATAATTCATACTCTTCTCATGCCCTTTTCCTGTTATCATAATAACATCTCCAGACTTTGCGAGTTTTTGCAAGGCGAGTCTGATACCGTCCCTTCTGTGGTTAGTCAAAAACAGCGATTCATGTTCTATTGCTCTCGCTTCCCGTGCACCCAAGGAAAGCGCGGCGTTAATGTCTTCCACCCGTTCACTTCTTGGGTCTTCTGCAGTTAAGACAACTACATCAGCCAACGTTGCTGCGATTCGTCCCATGTCTGGTCGCTTGTAAGGGTCACGTTCTCCTGCAGCACCGAACACACTAATCAACTTACCTCCTGGTTTAACAAGTTTCTTCGCTGACTCGAGCGCGGTACGTAAGCCATTGGGTGTGTGCGCAAAATCGACAATGACCATGAATTCTTTGTCGTACACGATATTCATGCGGCCTTCAATAACAGTAACCGCTTCAAGACCTTCTTGTATCTGCTCTAAGGGGATTCCGACATATGTCGCTATAGCTGCGGCAAGTTTGGCGTTGAGGTAATTGTAATCACCGGTAAGACTAAGCTGTACATTTTTAATAATATCGATATCTATTTCGTCTGCAATAAAGGCTCTTTTTGCTTTATGAATAAGTTTCATTTTGGTCTTTTTGTAGGCGTCAAATGATCCGTTATGCACATCAAGATGTTCGGGGGTGATGTTGGTGAGGCCAGCAACTTCAAATGGAATGTTTAATATTCTATGTTGGTGTATCGCGTGGCTGGTAACTTCCATTACCACCCAGTCGCACTGTGCCTTGACCATTTCATTGAGGATTCGATTGAGTTCCCATGGATCAGGTGTGGTCACGTGTAATCCGGTTTCGAACGATTTATCGCCGACTTTAACCCCGATTGTCGAAATTAGCCCAGGATTAATGCCTGCGTGTGACAAAATGGAGTGGAGTAAATAGCACGTAGTTGTCTTACCGTCAGTGCCCGTGATGCCAATGATCTTTAGTTTTTTTCCTGGAAATCCATACCGTGCTCCTGCAAAGAACGCATCGATGTAGTCAAAAAGAGTTAAACGCGCCGTAATAGTTTGTGGGACGATTCGCCAAATAAGACGCTTTAAAAGGTTAAACATAGCCCTCCAATAATGTTTTTATGTTTTGTCCACGTGACACATTATTTACAATGCTCATAATTTAAACGTGGCTCATCGCGTTTACGCCATAGGCGTATTACGCGATGGTGCCGAAGAGAGGACTCGAACCTCCACGGTGTTACCCACTACGTCCTGAACGTAGCGCGTCTGCCAGTTCCGCCACTTCGGCCGGACCATTAATAAACAAATACTACTAATAGACAATTAAACAAATGCTTGAAAAATACAAGAATAATTATAAAGTCATGCGCTCTGTTACGCAAACCCAAAGGTTGAGATTTTGCTGTTTTTACAGTATATTATCCAGTGTAAGCGTGAAAAGAAAAAGCTAAATGTAATCCAATTTGTTTATTTGCTTATTGGGCTATTTGTTTATTATATACTTGTTCCTTCTTGGCATAGCCAAGACGTTGTAGATGTCTCGTGTGTTTTACATGAGATATGAAGATATTCATATCTCGGGTGTGTAGCTCAGTGGTAGAGCAGGTGCCTCTTAAGCACTTGGCCGTGGGTTCGAATCCCGCCACACCCACCAATCGATTGGCGCCCGTAGCTTAATTGGATAGAGCATTGGTCTTCGGAACCAAAGGTTACAGGTTCGAGCCCTGTCGGGCGCGCCAGAAATATGAAAGTATTCATATTTCTTTCATACATTTCGCGATGGGCATACGTTCTTGCATAAGCAAGAAAGGAAATATTTTTCTCTTAGGATATAAAGATCCCCTTCAAACAAGTTTGAAGCAAATTCAAATCACGATAAGCATACACGCCAAATGCAAAAAGCATTTGACGGGTTCGAGCCCCTGCCTGCGCAGGCAGGCTTTCGGGCGCGCCATTCCTTGTATTTCATTCTTCTCATAATGATTGACAATACGCACTACAAGAGCATAGTATAGAAAAGGAATCGAACACTGCCATGTCTCCATATATTATTGCTCAGAATTATCACCATTTCAGTCAAATTCGCACAAGATTTGCTCGTCGTTCCCGTTCAAGTAATTTGTTTGCGATAACCGCGTTCATAATGGTGATCGTGTCAATGATTATGTTGAATGTATAGACAGCAGTTTTGAAAAAAGATATAAAGTAATAGCTCAACGTATGTTCAAAACATCTACACTGCTTAAACTTTCTCTAGCCATAGGACTAACCGCAATTGCGTTGTACGCTCGTAATTTTACATCTTCTGCCGTGGCCGCTGGTTTACCCGATGTCATCTTTCTTGGAGAGGGCAAAACTCCTCAAACATTCCCTATCGGTACTGGTTTCCGCTCTATAAAAAAAGCACATTGTGATGGGTTTAAGTATTTTTATGGTGGTCCTCCAAATGTAACAATTGGAGAGTGTGATGAACCTCTCAAGCATCCAGAACGAGCGTGGAAAACAAATGGCGCTGCTAATCCAATTACAAAAAAAGGTGAAGGGTCAATCGTAAATTATGGCCAACAACAAAAAGGTTGTAAGGTTGAGTATCTGGTTATTGATGACGACGTAGACGGAAAGCTGGTGAAATGGACGCTAGATGGGAACGTGGTGCATACAAATGATCAGGGGATGGTAAGTAAGGGTTCATTTGTTCTGAACAAGAACGGTGAACTCAAACTAGAAACAGATGAATCGATTGGGGTGTATGAAATTAACGTGTGTGAGGAGACTCAAGCGCCCAGTGATATTTCGGTGGCTGTTGGTTGTAGTGGGTTAGATATTACCGGGACAGCGGATAAAGCGACTACGGTAAATTGGACTTTTAACGGACAAAGTGGTTCGTTTAATGTAAGCGCTGGAGATTTTTCTCGTGATGTTGGCACTGCTATAACCAGTGGCACGCATGATCTCACTGGTTCTGCATCGATGGTTGTTGATGGAGAGACATACCAAGATTCTCAGACAAAGAACAGCCAAAATTGTGGAACTGCCGCGGTGAATGAAATTACTGTTCAGGCAAACTGCACACGACTTCGTGTATTTGGTGTTGCAAGTGCAAACAGCACCGTAAACTGGACATATGAAGGACAATCGGGCTCGTTTAATGTAACAAAAGACGTTGCGTTTGATCAAAATGTAGGAACGCCGATTACCGATATTGGTCCCTTTACGCTTAATGGTTCAGCAACGATGACCGTTGCGGGTACTTCATATTCAGATTCTGTCACTAAAAACAATCATAGCTGTGGTGTCGATACTAATAACATCAGTGTTGGAGTGAGTTGTAGTGGATTATCAGTAAGTGGAAAATCGAATAGTAGTACTACCGTTAATTGGGGCTTCAACGGCCAGACGGGTTCTTTTACCGCTAACGGTACTTTTAGTCAGAATGTCGGGACACCGATAACCACATATGGTACGTATGACCTAAGTGGTGATGCATCTATGACGGTGAGTGGGAATCCGTACAGTGATTCAGATACTAATAACAACGTGACGTGTGGTACACCTGATGAACAAGTTACATTAACCGGTGTGTTTATCGCAACCGGGCAACGCCAGAGAGAAGGGGTTGGACAGAGCGGGTTTGTGTTTGAGAAAAATGTAAACGTACCAGAAGGCACCCCCCCTGTGCTTATCGAATATGATCCTAAGTACCTCATTAACTTTGTCGACCTACTAGGCGAAGCCTTAGTAGACTGGATAGAAGTACAAAACTAGCATTGCCCTTCCTATTTATTCTATGCGTCAGCAGTTACAGAAATTAGTAGAGAGACTTGAACAAAATCCCTATCATTCAATACTTCTATTTATTGTTTTATTCATTTTAAAAGAGAAGGTGTATTTGCCCATTATCGATGAATTATTCTCGTTATTTTTAATAGCGCTTTTTATATTTTGCTACAAGAAGTTATATGGATTAGATGAATTTGGGTTAATTTTGAAACCAAGAAAGGATATGATCGGCTTGGGTGTAGTTGTTACTTTCAATCTACTCTTTCATATATTAAAAGTTTTGCACGCCGAACCTCCGTACTTTAATGCTGATGAATTCTGGATGATCGTTGCTGGAGGATATCTATTTATGTTTATATTGGGGATGATATTAATTCCTATCTCTGAAGAATTGGTGTATAGGGGTATATTCTTTGGTTTTTTTCGACACCTCGTTCATATACTAGTAGTGGTAGTGCTTACGGCAATGTTGTGGGCATCAGCACATTCTCCAGTAGAAGCAGCAATTGGCATCTTTGGAGTTGGGATATTATATGGATTGTTACGTGCCGCAGGGTTTTCACTTTACGTATTAGTATTCGGTCACTTTATTAACAACGTAATTGAATTGTTTTATGCACCACATAACAGGGCAGTTGATACTTCAGCACAATTCTTAATGCAATATTATTTCCTGTTAGTTGTTTTTATAATTGCGCTATTTGCACTTCGCATTTTGCCGAAGGAATTACTCTCCCTGCGTAGTAAAGCGAAAGGCTAGTGCATATATTACGAATATAGCTATAAAATTTGTCTTCCTTTTGTGCGGATTTCAGTTGCTAGTGGATCCCATTTATTTGCCAAATCTTTTGGATTATATGGATGTGGTTCTATGAGAGGATCAACTTTTTGGGCAAGTCGTGCCAACATGACCATTTCCTCATAGGAATCTTTGCCAAATACCGGAGATACAATACACAGGTCAAGGTCACTTGATTCGTTAGCCGTGTCGTTTGCATAGGAGCCAAAAATAATGATTGCTTCTGGTTCAAGTCCGTTATCTTGCAGTACTTTTGTATACTTTTTTATTAAGTTTTCTGGTGTATCGGTTAAAAGTGATTTTTGAGCCATAGGTAGTATGCTTCGATTTTGTCGAACCATTCAGTTGCAAAATTTTTGTTGCTTTTTATACAGTTCGTATTTATATCATCATATAACGCTCGGTCCTTTTTATTGGAACACTGTGTGATGTGTGATGTTCTTATCTTTGTTATGGATGAGGGGTGTTGTCTAGTCCTTTGCTAATAAGTTGTGTAATAAGCATGTGGGGAGTCATTCTGAGACGTTTTGCCTTTGCTTTAACTTTTTCTACTAAATTATTTGGTAAGTTTATTTCAATAGTCTCAACAGCAGCAAACTCCGCTGTGGATATACCAAGTTCGGCAAGGTTTACTCTTTTTGCTTTGGACCAATCTATGTATTCGGTAGAGTCATGTGTTAGCCAAAAATCTCTTTCCTCCTCTTCTGATTTAAATTGCGGAAGTTTCTTTAATTTCTTCATAGTGCCTCCTTTCTTCACGATTTGCAGGTCTTGCAGAAATAATACGGACTCTATTGTTTCGTATAGTATATACTACAAATAAAATTCTAGCACTAATCGAGGTACCTACTGCAGCATACCGCTTTTCGTTTATAGAATGCTTAGTATCTTCGGCAACAGATAGATATATATCAATAAAGACGGATTCAGCTTCCTCTGCGGTTATGTCGTGCTTAGTATAACTCTTGAGTATATTTCCTTCATCCCACTCAAAGTCTATTGGCCCTTTTAGCATCTCTTCCACATTATAAATATACAACAATATATATGCTATGCAATATATCATTTTTGCATAAAAAAAGACCTCCTTGCAACAAGCGCAAGGAGGTCTGATGAGTGCGAGAAGGGCTTACGCCCTTTTCTCTTTTTTCTTCGTAGGCATACGTGCCTACGTTTTGCTAACACCATTTGCTACACATTACTGTGTAACCACCCGGTCTCGGTGAATGGGCCTTCCGAATTCCCTGTGACATTAATTAGCTGCTGTCACAGATCTGCTCATTTTCTGAGCTCCCATCTAACCAGCTTTGTTGCAGCTGGTTTATTCGAACTGTGAAAAGGTCTTTTCAATTCCCGCGGGGTGACCACTTCCCGGGGCGATAGTAGGGGCGGGCTCTCACCCGCCCCATTCGGATTCTGTGCCGCTAGCCGGCCGGCGGCGTGACGGCTAGCGTTTGACCGATGCTGATGACCACCGGCTCGCCTGGGTTGTATTCCAACCCGTTCCAGGCGAGAACGTCGATCAGCGATTGGCCGAAGGCCGTCGCGATCGACCACACGGTGTCGCCGGCCTGGACGACATACATGCCGTCCTCGTTCAGGGCGAACGCCGACTCTGCGGCGATCGCTTCGGGCGTGTCCTCGTAGACGAACACCGTCTGCCCCGGCACGAGGCCGTGGCTGATAACGATGTCGTCGCACGGCCGGACCTGAACCTCTTGTTCCCGGTTCAGGCTGGCGAAGGTCCGCCATTGGCCATGCTGGCCGCCACGCGGATAGGGGTGCCACTCGTCCAGCCCGTTGACCGGGCTTCGATCTGCCACCCACACCATCGTCTGGGTGTGGGCAGCGATGCCCAGGTTCGGGTGCAGGGCGTTGACGCCCTTCAACACCCAGCCGGGGGTGGCCGTCGTCCACTCCGGGAGGACCGGCACCTGGTGCAACTGCATGTAGGGCAGGCTGCCCTCCACGAGTTGCACGCCCCAGCCGTCGCCGCTTACCTGCGGCTCGCCGGCGTCGAGTTGGCCGTTCTGGTTCAAGTCCCAGAAAACGACCACATCGATGGCGCCCGGGCCGCCGTCGCACGACGGGCCTTCCAGGATCTCGACCATCTCACTGCGGGTCTCGAACGAGCAGATGGTGCCGTCGAGCACGTCGCGGGTCAGCGGGCGGCGGTAGTCGTTGTAGACGACGCCGTCGACTTCATGCTGGCCGACCAGCTGCCATTCACCACGCTCGTCCTCGGGGATGATCTCCGACCGATCGGGCGAGCAGGT
>CAYMOT010000005.1:1392-33527 GCA_964392315.1 uncultured Candidatus Saccharibacteria bacterium | reverse complement strand
GCCATTCACCACGCTCGTCCTCGGGGATGATCTCCGACCGATCGGGCGAGCAGGTGTTGTTGGCGACTTCGCTCTTCTCTTCGAACGAGCAGATGGTGCCGTCGAGCACGTCGCGGGTCAGCGGGCGGCGGTAGTCGTTGTAGACGACGCCGTCGACTTCATGCTGGCCGACCAGCTGCCATTCACCACGCTCGTCCTCGGGGATGATCTCCGACCGATCGGGCGAGCAGGTCGGCGGCAGCTCACTGAATTGGCCGTTAACCGTCGCCTTGACGGAGCCGCCAGGGGTCGTCGGCGGGTGCGAGAAGTGCACCCACAACTCCTGGCCTTCGGTCACCTCCAAGGTGACGTTGAAGGAGGAATTGCCCATAGTCGACAGCCGGCCGCCAGTCGAACCCCAGGAGGTCTCATAGTCGAGAACCTCCGCGGCGTCCGGGCCGGTATTCACCGACTGGATGCCGACCGTGAGGGTGACGGTACCGGCGGCCGGGGCCGTCCACGAGAATTCGGCCGAGACGCCTTCGCAGACGTCCGGGCGAGTTGTGGCACAAAGCCACGGGGACGACCAGTTAATGTTGTTGCTGCCGGCGGCCATAGGCGCCGCGGCAGCACTCGGAACGGTCCAGGCCCCGCCGAAGAGCAGGGCAAGGAGGGGCAGCGCCAGAAACAGCGCGCCCAGAATACGTTGGGTGTTGTTGTTCTTCATAACAACCGAAGTCTCCTTTGGGACCTATGCCCCTATCTGACTGAATTGATGATTGCTTGCTGGTGAAAACCGCATTCACCTATTTGGAACAACCAGCTTTTCCAAATAGGTATAGCTTTATCCCTCTTCCTGAGGGTATCCATATCAATGACTTTCGATAGTCTGAAAATCAAAGCAACACGTTGAAGCGTGACGTGTTGGCTAGCTTATCCCTTTCTAAGAAATGCTAGCGTGGGGTTATTCTCCACTTCCAACCATTTAACAGGCTGGAAGAACAGTATATTTAATAAGTAAATCCGCCAGCTGGCGGACAAATAAGCAAACTCAATGAAGTCCAGAGAAACGAAGTCTACGCGAATGTTTCTCTGCTGACTGAATTAGTCCCGACGAATGACGGGATAAACAAATTAAACACACTGAACTTCCAGTCTGTAGGCTGAGAGTGAGAGTTGTATGCAGAATCGCGCAATAAACAAAGGTTTATTGGCTTCGCATAGTATGGGGTTGTTAAGGAGCGGGATTAATAATCTAATAATTTAATAGACGAATATACAAATAACAAATGTATTATTAATTAGTCTATTGGACTATTAGTGTATTAATAATTGTTTGGGTGCTTGGGAGAATTTTACCGTCTGTGAGGCTTGGTTGTTTTTCTCCCTGAATCCTGATTATTATATCAAATACTATAAGATACGTCAACCCTCTAAAGCAGTTAGTATACCAATGCTATATCGTACCATTACGGCAGATTAAGCCTTTCGTGAAGCTACTTTATTGGAATGGAGTTTAATGTGCTACATTTGGCCAAATTACAATCGATTTAGCTCTTACCAAATCCTTACATCTGCAAGACCTATATCTTACTTATGGGTTCTACTATTGTTAATATAAATGCAGTTATGAGAAACGTTCTACGACTTTTGTCTATTGGAATAGGTATAGGACTGATTGGCCTTTCTCTCTTGACAGGAATGGCCAGTAAGACGTTTGGGTTTCTTGCCGAGAAAACCGCGTTAAAACCTTCAGTACAGGCGGCAATTGATACTGATGATGGTTCAGGATGGCCAGAATGTAATAATTGGCAGAACAATGCAAGTTATGACAAGTTTGCTTGCAGAACACGGGCATTGCAACGTGCAGAGAGCGGAATGTTTTATGAAAGCGGACTGCCAGTGCCGCCTTCAGGGAGTAAAAATTCTACAATCGGCCCTGATGCAGAGTGGTATGCGTGGGGGAAAACAGACCCAAACGGCCGTAACTTTTTGAGTGATCCAACTGCATGTGGCCTAGCTCCAAGCATGTGCATGCCTTCGCCAACCCCAACTCTATCACCAACAGCTACTCCTACACCGATTCCCACTGCGACACCGTTATTAACTCCGACACCCACCGTAGTTCCGCCTACACCAACCAATACACCAGTGCCTACTGTGACGCCGACGCCTACGGCAGTCCCAAGCCCTACACCTACAAATATGCCAATCATTACACTAACACCTACGCCAACCCCAACTTCAATCCCTACTCCTACACCAACGAATATTCCTATACCAACCCTTACACCGACTTCTACGCCTACTATGACACCTACGCCAACTGAACAAGGTCAGGTTCTTGGAGCTGCAAATACGTTACCTGAAACCAGCGCAGGGTATGAAATGTTTGGAATATTCTCAGGATTTAGCCTTGCGATAGGTGCGTCGATTAACGAATACCTCAAGCGGAAGTAAGGATAATAGTAAATATTTAATGGAGCGGTGGACCGGACTCGAACCGGCGACCTTCACCTTGGCAAGGTGACGTTCTACCAACTGAACTACCACCGCATGGTGCCGAGAGCAGGAATCGAACCCGCATAACCGGTTCTTCAGACCGGGGCCTTGACCACGTTGGCAATCTCGGCTGGTGGGCGGTGAGGGATTCGAACCCCCGACATCCTCGGTGTAAACGAGGCGCTCTGGCCAGCTGAGCTAACCGCCCCTGCGTAAGGGCATTATACTAAAACGCTAATGGTTAGCAAAGGATAGAACTTATTATATTTTCTGGGTTTTTTACTTAACCCCACTTTAGTAGACTTTCTTAGATTCCCCGATACAATTGGACTATGCAATTGGAAATTCATCCTACTCAGGCGGAAATACTTATGTTTTTGCTATTTAAACCGTCTGCTCATTTTAGTGAGCTCAATGTCACCGGACTTGAAACTGATCATCTCAATTTTCACATTCAGCGTCTCGTAAAACTTGGGCTTATCTATAAAAATACCGATGAATTGTACGAGCTAACTTCGAAGGGTAAAGAATTTGCAAATCGATTTGATACCCATAATGCGCAAATAGAGCGACAAGCGAAAGTAGGAGTGGTAGTTATTGCAATATATACTGAAGATAATCAAAGAAAATATTTGTTTCAAAAGCGTTTGAAGCACCCGTTTTTTGGTTATTATGGCTTTGTAACTGGTAAGGTTAGATGGGGTGAAACCATATTCGAAACAGCAAAACGTGAATTACATGAGGAGACCGGATTAGAAGCCGTGTTTCAGATGTGTGGAGTGGAACACAAAATGGACTATGATACAGATGGGGTAATGCTTGAGGATAAGTACTTTTTTGTAGTAAAAGCAGAAAATTTGCAAGGTAATCTAGTGAACATTTATGAGGGAGGAGAAAATATCTGGCTTACCAGAGAACAAGCCGCGGAAATTGAGTTCCTTTTTCCTGATGTGTTCCAATTATTTGATTTAATTGAAGAAGGAGAAGTTCGTTTTATAGAAAACAAATTCACGGTCGACAAGTATTAGACATGGATAGTTTCAGAAGATTACTAAAGCTGCTCGGTGAGCTCGGGAATAACCTGCTTCTTGCGTGACATCATGCCTGGTATAAATTCCGAAATATGTTCTGAAATTGTTGTATCGAAGATATTTGCGATCTTGCTTTCTTCGTCTGATGTAACAACCAGTCGTGTACCTTCCTGAATAATATCCGTGAGCAAGAGGATCATTGAGTGATAGCTATTCTCTTTTTTGATTTGTTCCATGGTGGTAATAATTTCTGGAATCTTTGCTTCTACCAAAGCCAAATCAGGGGTTTCGACTTGACCAACCCCGACGACCTTTTCACCAAATTCAAAGACTTTAAAGTCGTTATGAATAATCTGTTCTGCGGTTTTGTCAGTAATTTGTGCTTTTGCGGTGAACATTTCCATGCCGAGTGCGCTGTAATCTAGTTTCAACTTTTGCGAGATTTCTTCCACGACACGGATATCATGAGACGTGGTAGTAGGGGATCGTAGTATGACGGTGTCTGACAAAATAGCGCACAGCATGCCCGGTAAAATGTAAGACGGTACGTCCAAATGTTCTTTTCTAAACAATTCATAGATGACCGTACACGTACATCCCCACGGTTTGACCGTTACTTCGATAGGATGCGTGCCGGTAAAATTGAGTTTGTGGTGGTCAATGACACCTACAATATTGCGGACATCATAGCCTGGAACTATTTGTGATTCTTCATTGAGGTCGACTAAATAGAGTTTTTTATCAGTGGCATCTTCGAGTATCTCTGGCACCGGAATGTTGAACCTTTCCATGACAAACTGAGTTTCAGTATTTAATTCACCAGTGCGTGCCGCGATATATTCGTAGTCTTCGTTTGAGAGTTTTAGAAATTCCGCCATTGCTATAGCACTCATGACGGTGTCAGTATCAGGGTTAGTGTGTCCGACTACATAGATTCGCTCCATAACGTCAAATAATATTACAAATAATCAAATAAACAAATAGACAAATGATTTGACATTTGCTTATATGCATATTTGTTTATTACAATCATATCGTGAACATCGTCATGTTGGGAAAACCAGGTTCGGGGAAAGGCACTCAAAGCGTGCGCATTGCAGAACGGCTCGGTCTTATGCATATTTCACCTGGACTTGTGTTACGAGATATGAGCACCCACGACTCCTTTGTAGGCCGTGGAATTCAGCAACTATTGCAACAAGGACAATTGGTGCCTGACGGTCTAATTTTGTGGCTTATTCAGGATTGTTTATCGCAAGAGACTGCGGAGAAAGGTTCCGTATTTGATGGATTTCCTCGAAATTTTGATCAAGCTAAACTAATGGAAACGGTATTCAGTGACCTTGAACGTACACTCACCGTAGTATTTGATATACAAATTAGTGATGCCTGTGTTCTGGAACGCATAACCGGAAGGCGAGTCTGTGAGAAGGATTATAAGCATACGTTCCACATGACCTTTAATCCTCCCCAAAATCCTGATATATGCGATGTGTGTGGAGGAAAGCTATTACAACGCACTGACGATACACAAGAAAGTGTAATGAAACGTTTAGAGGTATATAGTGAGCAAACCTATCCGCTTCTTGATTATTACAAAGCACAAGGACTATTATGTGAAGTGGATGGAGAACGAAGTATAGAGGAAATCGCGCAAGACTTGGAGGCATTAACCAATACACTGGTTGCTAGCCTTGCACATGAATAGCACTATGGCAACAGAACACACACAAACATATCTGGTCACCGGCGGCGCTGGCTTTCTCGGTATAAACCTCGTACGGTTCTTACTCGCAAAAGAACAAAATGTAATTTCTTTGGATATAGCAGAATTTTCATACCCTGACGTGCAGGACAAGGTTCGTGTTATACAGGGAAGTATCTTAGATATGCCGACCTTGAAAGAGGCGATGAAAGACGTAGACGTTGTAGTGCATTGTGCCGCTGCATTACCGTTATATACGCCTGAACAAATTCGAGATACCAATTTACAAGGAACAATTAACGTGCTCAAAGTAGCTGAAGAGCTTGGCATACAGAGGGTGGTGCATATTTCTTCAACAGCGGTGTATGGAATACCTGATCATCATCCATTGCTTGAAACTGATCCTATGAAAGGTGTGGGTCCCTACGGAATTACGAAGGTAGAAGCGGAACATGCGTGCGAAGAATATCGAGCAAAAGGAATGTGTATTCCTATCTTGCGTCCAAAGTCCTTCATTGGACCGGAGCGTCTGGGAGTCTTTGCGCTTTTATATGACTGGGCACAGGATGGCAAAAATTTTCCCATACTTGGTAACGGTAAGACCCTTTATCAATTGTTAGATGTTGAGGACCTCTGTGAAGCAATTTGGTTGGCGTCTACCGGTGATTGTACGGTGGTAAACGACACTTTTAATGTGGGTGCTAAGGAATTCGGCACAATGAAGGATGATTTTCAGGCAGTGCTTGACGAGGCAGGATATGGAAAGCGCATAATCCCATTTCCTGCGACGCCGGTAATTTGGGTGCTCAAGATTTTGGAATTCTTTAAGTTATCGCCATTGTACAAATGGGTGTATGAGACCGCGTCTAAAGACTCGTTTGTCTCCACTGAGAAAGCAGAAAAGGTACTTGGGTTTACCCCGAAGCATTCAAATAAAGATGCGTTGCTTCGAAATTATCGGTGGTATCTTGAGCATGAGAAAGAATTTGAGCAAGCATCAGGCATCTCGCATCGTGTACCGTGGAAACAAGGAGCATTGAAGTTGCTAAAGTTTTTCTTTTAACCAGTATTGTAGTATCTTACTAATATGGCTAAAGTACTTATCATTGAAGACGATCTTTATGAGCGTGATTTATACAAAAAAGTGCTAGAGAACGCAGGACACTCTGTAATGGTGGCGGCTGATGGTCAAAGTGGCTACGAGTTCGCGTTTAAGTCTCCGGATGTGATTCTCCTGGATATCATGCTCCCAGGGAAGAACGGTTTGACGCTTTTGCAAGACATTAAATCTCAACAACAAACAAAACATATTCCCGTGTTGGTTCTTTCCAACCTCGGGCAGGATAATATTATTCAGGAAGCATTAAAGAGTGGTGCCGTTGACTATTTGTTGAAATCAAACGTTGAGACCAATGAACTAATCGAGAAAATTCAATCAATTTTAGAGACAACACCCACTTCAGAATAATCTTCTTCACTCCAGATCGTGTATATACCTTATGCCTTTTGGGGCCTAGTGAGATAGCTTTTAGTCCAATAACATGTTTAATGCGGAAGAGAAAACAGAGAGCACAAACGCAAAAAGGACAGCCCATACAAAGTTTTCGACAGCAAATCCTTCGACAAGATAATCCACCAGTAACACAATAATCGCATTAATAACTAAAGAGAAAAGACCGAAAGTTAAGATGGTTATTGGTAGCGTAAGGATAGTGAGTAATGGCTTTATAGTGACGGACAAAATACCCAGGAGTAACGCGACGATCACCACAGTAATGTAGTCAGTTATGACGACACCGGGCAAGACATATGCGGTGAGAAACACCGCTACGCTGCTGAGAAGAATTTTCTTAAGCATACAAAAATAATAAACAAATAATACCAATATGCAAATAGGCAAATAAATTAACAGGTTTGCTCAAGTCGTAGACGTGAATACTTGTTTGTAGTACGATTTGCGTATGACAAATGCTCATACCTGCCAAAATATTGTAGTAACTTGTATAGATTTCCGATTTCAAGAATATATTGATTCATGGATACATCAAAATTTAAAAGTAGGCGACTTTGATCGCGTAGAGTTTGCCGGTGGGGTTTATGATAGTGAGTTAATTATGAAGCAAATTGGAATATCGTCGCGTTTACATAATATTAAGAAGGTATATTTAATGAACCATGAAGATTGTGGTGCATATGGTGACCAGGGGACCTATGAGCGGCATGTGCAAGACCTGAGTAATATGCGGAAAAATATTGCTACTTTGTATCCTGACCTCTCAGTAGAAACGTATTTTATTCATCTCGATGGTACGTTTGAAGCAACCGCTTAGAAGCAACGTTCGCTCTCCTTTACGATCTACTTTTTTTGGACTTCTTCACATTGACAAGGGGTGTTACCATGTATGTAGACTACGTCATTGCACGTTCTGATATGCATGAAATTTCTATCGTAGCAGAAAAGTTATTTTCAGTAGGAAGTGTGTCTGTCACAAATAGTATGCTAACTACTGTACTTGTTTCGTTAGCTATTGTGCTACTTGCAATTCTGTACCGACGTTCGATGACTTTGGTTCCTTCCCGATTTCAATCGATCATAGAGCTCCCTATTGAAATGTTCTACAAGCTTACTAAGGATATTGCGCCCAAGCATGTCGAGGAATTTTTCCCCTTAGTCACGACAATTTTTATATTTGTACTCTTGTCAAACTGGCTTGGGTTGGTGCCCGGTATCAGTGGTGTTGGAATACAACACGGCGTAGACGATACTATAGAGGTTCATGCAAGTGAAGAGGTTGTAACGGAGAATACCGAGGCTCATGCAGAAGAGGAGCACGCTTCGATCACGCCTTTTATTCGTCCAGCAACTACGGACCTCAATGCTACCTTTGCGTTAGCGCTCATTGCAGTTATTGCGACCCATTATTATGGCATTAAGCATCTTGGACTCAAACTCCATCTCAAGAAATTTTTCAACTTTAGTAACCCCATGAACACATTTGTTGGGTTGCTTGAATTAATTAGTGAGTTTTCGCGAATTTTGTCATTCTCGTTCCGACTTTTTGGCAATATTTTTGCAGGTGAGGTACTTCTCATGGTGATGTTTTCACTTATTCCGCTTTTGGTTCCCATTCCATTTATTGGTCTTGAAATATTTGTCGGATTTATACAAGCATTAGTATTTGGTATGCTGACGCTCGTTTTGGCGAGTGTGGCTACTCAAAAACACTAAATTACAGTAAGGGAGGTGTACACTATGGACGCATTTACATTAAAAGAACTCGCTGCAGGTCTCGCAATGGGACTCGGTGCAATAGGGCCAGGAATTGGTATTGGATTAGTTGCAAAAGGCGCACTGGAGGCAATTGGTAGAAATCCAGAAGCAAGTGACAAAATACAAACGAATATGATTTTGGCCATTGCATTCGCCGAAGCTGTGGCTATCTATGCGTTAGTAGTCGCACTTATTATTATCTTCGTAAGCTAATCACCGCTTATAAAGATACTAATTGTGCTCAAACCTATGGATAAGCTCGGAATCAATCCTACGTTAATACTTTTTCAAGTTGCGAACTTCTTCGTGCTCATGTTTCTATTAAAAAAGTTCTTATATAAGCCTGTTCTAAAGATGCTTGATAAAAGAAGAGAAGCTATCGAACATGCAGAAAACCTCAAGCACGAACTGGATGCTCAGAAAAAGGCAATAGAAGTGGAACGCGAACAAGTCATCGCAGGAGCAAAAGAAGAAGCAAATACGCTTTTTACAGAAACACAAAAGCAAACGGAAGAGATTAAACGAAATGCACAAGAAGAGGCTCGTAAGCAGGCGGATCACATAACGGAGCGTGCAGCAAAACAGGCCTCAGAACAAGAAGAGCAACTCCGGCATATGCTTGAAGAAAAGGCGCAAAAAACAGCTGTTTCTATAGCCGAAAACGTATTACGTACCACAATTACAGAAGAGCAGCGTGCGCAGATTCTTGCTGAAACGGCAAAAGAATTTGCACATAAGTAAACCGTATGACGAATACCTTAGATCGTGATATCGGCTCGCTTGCAGAAGCGGTAGCTGACGTATTGCGTGATAAACCAACTGATACTGCATATGTTGTATATGCAGGTGATTTAACTGAAAGCATTCGAGAGAATATTGAATCAGGCATACGACGTGAGTTTCCAGAGGTGGAAGGGATTGAATATGCCCAGGATGATTCTATTATTGCTGGTTTTAAAGTTACCTATAAAGATTACATAATAGATGCATCGGTGCACGGGCAACTAAGCACTTCTCGCATATGAACACACAGTTTGCAGTAAAAAATATTGGGAAGGTTAAAAGCGTCAAAGATGGCATCATCGTATTGGATGGGTTACAACACGCACAGATGTCTGAGAAACTTGTCGGAGCTGATATGACCGGTATGGTTTTGAATTTGGAAAAAGATAAGGTAGGTGCAGTCGTATTTGGCGATTATACGCAGGTACAAGAAGGAGATGTTTTTGAATCAACCGGCGAAATTATGTCGGTACCAGCTGGTGAGGAATTGATAGGACGGGCAATAGATGCGCTTGGAAATCCTATCGATGGCGGTTCGAAGATATCAGCAAAAAAATACATGCCGGTTGAAAAAATCGCCGCAGGTGTCATGGACCGGCAGCCTGTATCAGAACCACTACAAACCGGAATTATGTCAGTAGATGCAATGATTCCTGTCGGAAGAGGACAACGGGAGCTGGTTATCGGAGATCGTGGAACCGGCAAAACAGCGTTTGCGATAGATACGATCATAAATCAGAAGAATGCAGATAAGCCGATAATCTGTATGTATGTAGCAATTGGACAAAAGCAAGCACGAGTTGCGCAGTTAATGGAAAAATTAGACCAGTTCGGTGCAATGGAATACACCATTATTATGAGCGCACCAGCATCAGATTCGGTTGCATTGCAATATATCGCACCATATTCAGCGACAGCAATTGGAGAGTACTTTTTAGAACAGGGAAAAGATGTGCTTATTATTTATGATGATTTAACAAAACATGCATGGGCGTATCGACAAATTTCGCTCATTTTGGAACGACCGCCCGGGCGTGAAGCATATCCCGGAGATATCTTTTACTTACATTCAAAGCTTTTGGAGCGCTCGTGCCGATTGAGTGACGCGCATGGTGGTGGTTCGATAACTTCGCTCCCTATTGTAGAAACACAATTAAGCGATGTCAGTGCGTATATTCCTACTAATATCATTTCGATTACTGATGGACAGATTTATTTTGAAACTGACCTGTTTAATTCAGGTATACGTCCTGCGATTGATCCAGGGAACTCCGTTTCACGTGTCGGTGGCGCAGCTCAGATAAAAGCAATGAAAAAGGTTGCGGGCAAAATGCGATTAGACTTGGCTCAGTTTAAAGAACTCGAAGCATTTGCGCAATTTGGAAGCTCTGATTTAGATGAACAAACAAAGACACGTATTGAGCGTGGACGGAGAATTCGCGAATTGCTAAAGCAGCCACAATATCAGCCACTTCAGGTAATGACCCAGATTGCTCTTATCTATGCAGTTAATAATGGTTATTTTGATGAAATAGCATTAGAGTCTATTCAAGAGGAAAAAGAGAAATTCAGAATGTATTTTGAGTCAAAAGCATCAGATGATTACGAAAAAATTGTGGAAGAATATTTTAGTAATATCGGCTAATTATCAATGGCAACATTAAGAGAAATAAACAGACGAATAACCTCGGTTAAAAGCATCGCGCAGGTGACGAATGCGATGCAGCTTGTTGCTGCTTCTCGTATGCGCAGAGCGCAAGATAATGCACAAAAAGGGAAACTTTACGCACAACGAATTCGAGAAATCATGCTTCGCCTCTCGTTAGACAAAAACTTAACCATCGATCCACTTATCGATCCTCACTATTCACAAGCTAAGAATGTGTATGTACTGGTGTTTTCTCCGCAAAGAGGATTAGCAGGACCCCTGCCAGGGAATATAACTCGATTTACGCTTCAATTTGTTAGAGAACTTCAAAAAAATGGATATCAAGTACAAATAATCACTATTGGTAAGAAAGTAAGAGATCAACTTGCCGCTGGTGGTTTTGATATTATTGCGGACTTTTCTGATATACCGGAAATTCCAACTACTGGAGATGTAAGACCGATACTATCATTGGTGACTGATGCATATATTAACCAAGAAGTGGGTAAAGTTTTTATGATCTACCCGGATTTTGTTAATTCGATGACTCAAACACCAACCGTGCAGGCACTCCTGCCTCTAGATTTGGAAAGTCTGGAGCTTGCCACTGAAGAATTTGATGCAACACTCACTGGTACTGGGCAAACCTCCACGTTTGAGTTTGAACCAGATCCAGAATCAATATTAACCGAGCTTATTCCACTGTACTTGCAAACGCAGATTTTCCAAAAGCGATTGGAGACTATTGCGTCGGAGTACAGCGCACGAATGATAGCGATGAAGAATGCAACAGAAAATGCAAAAGAACTAAAGGAAGATCTTGTTATAGAATTCAACAAAACGCGTCAAACAGCGATTACGCGAGAGTTAGCTGAAATTAGCGCGGCAAGAGTAGGAAGATAAAAATATGAACAAACAAGGTACTATACAACAAGTGTTAGGAAACGTCGTCGATGTCGCCTTTGACAAGGCGGATGTGCCGACCGTGTATTCAGCACTTCGTGTTTCTGACAGTGGGCTTTTGTTAGAAGTTGAACAACAACTTGGTGAAGGAGTAGTGCGCTGTGTTGCGTTAGGTTCCACTGATGGCCTATCAAGAGGCATAACGGTAGAGAACACGGGTGCGCCGATTACTATACCCGTCGGACCGTCGACTCTCGGACGTGTGCTGGATGTAGCTGGACGTCCTATTGATGGTGAAGGGGAGTTACATTCTGAGTTTTCTTTGCCCATCCATCGACCTGCGCCAACGTTGACTGATCAGGAAGTCACCCCACAAGTATTTGAAACAGGCATTAAAGTATTTGATCTAATGGCGCCGTTCTTGAAAGGTGGGAAAGTTGGTGTTTTTGGTGGAGCAGGGGTAGGTAAAACGGTGATTATTCAAGAACTGATTCGAAATATTGCTGCAGTGCATCAGGGGGTATCCGTGTTTGCAGGAGTAGGTGAGCGGACTCGCGAAGGAAATGATCTCATTAAGGAAACTAAAGAATCTGGGGTTATTGCACAAACAGCGCTTGTATTTGGTCAAATGAATGAGCCACCAGGTGTACGTTTGCGGGTGGCACTTACCGGATTGACGCTTGCAGAGCACTTCCGTGATCAAGATCAAGATGTATTACTTTTTATCGATAATATCTTCCGATTTACGCAAGCGGGTGCAGAAGTATCAGCACTTTTGGGAAGAATTCCTTCGGCGGTAGGTTATCAGCCAACACTAGCCAAAGAAATGGGAGATCTCCAGGAACGTATCACGTCTACAACCAAGGGGTCGATTACGTCATTACAGGCAATTTATGTACCTGCTGATGACTTTACCGATCCTGCGCCGGTTACGGCCTTTGCTCACCTTGATTCACGGATCAGTTTGTCACGTGCTCTTGCAGAACAAGCCTTGTACCCCTCAGTAGATCCACTTGCATCAAGTTCACGTGCGCTTGATCCTGACATTGTCGGTAGGAGGCATTATACAGTCGCATTGGGAATTCAAAAGGTACTACAACGATACCGTGACTTGCAGGATGTGATTGCTATTTTGGGTGTTGATGAGTTATCAGATGAAGACAAACTTATCGTTGCACGAGCACGAAAGATTCAGCGGTTTCTCACACAGCCGATGTTTGTTGCGGAACAATTTACCGGACGAGAAGGAGCGTACGTAAACCTACCTGACACGGTCAACGGTTTTGAAAAGTTACTCAATGGCGAAGTCGACTATATCAGCGAAGAGGACTTTTATATGTCCGGAACAATTGAGCAAGTGATTAAGCGCCATGAAGAGAGAGTGTCAAAGGCATAAGCTTCTTTTATATGTCCTATCTTTCCGTCATGATTACAACTGCTGAGCGTACGGTGCTTGCGGATGAGCAGATTATCCGCATTACTGCCCCCACGACCTCCGGGGAAATTACCATATTGCCTAACCATGCAGCACTTATGTCTGTTTTGAGCATAGGAGAGATCATTTTAGAAAAAAATGATTCGACTTTAATGCCGTTGTTTGTAAACGGTGGTATTTTGCAGGTAAACGCGAACCATGTAGAGATACTTGCGACTATAGCCGAGCATGCAGAGGAACTCGATGAGGCAAAGATAGAAGAGGCGAAACGTCGTGCTGAAAAACTCCTGGAGGAGCGGCCGGTTGATATAGATATTGCCCAGGTTGAGGCCGCACTCAAACAGGAACTGATGAAAGAGAAGATAATTCAGCGAAGACATAAGTAATATTACCTACACAATATTTCAAATCCTAGGATACGCTTGATGAGATACGAAATAATGTTCGAAATATAATCGCATAACATGATCATGATAATCCTCGACATCTCCGTATATTTCTCACATTTTTTGTATCTCACTCGCTTGTAACACCTGTTGTGCTTTGAAATTGATATGAAAAAAACTCTACTCATTATTCGACGTTTTCTTCCTTCTTTTTTCTATGCCGGTTTCATAGCAGCACTGGTTTTCGGTATTTGGATTCGCTTATCAAATTTCGGTCACACCGGTTTCTATTTTGACGTAATAACCACCCAGTACACGTGGGGAAAAGCAGTATTTGATATGGGTTTTATTTCTTTTTGGAGAGATTACTCAGGATATTTTGACTATTTGCCCGGTGCACTGTACCTGGATACTATAGTGTACGCAATTTCTCAGCTGTGGGGCGGGAGCGAACAAGCGTTCGCCTTTGTCCTTAAAGTTATAAATAGCATGAGCGAAGTTGTGTTTGCTGGACTTGTGTTCTATGTTGCGCGTAGCATTGGTGCATTTTCGAAACAGCACGCTTTTGCACTTGCCACGTGTGCATTTGTTCTTCCTTCGTTTTGGTTTGTATCAGCAATTTGGGGGCAAATAGATTCTATCGTAGTTACCATGACCTTGATTGCATTAACGTTCTTCTTTCGAGCAGATGCGGTAAAATCTTCGACACATCGTGCGTATTATATTTTTGGAAGCGGGGTATTGTTTGCTACTGCATTTTGGATCAAAATGCAGCCGATCATAGTACTTCCTGCGACTATTCTTCTATTCCTCAGTCATCGTAATATGCCTCAGAAAATTAGATTCTTTGTAATGGGAGGCATTATCGCAACATTGGTCATTGTAGTTGCTCCGTTACTCGTTAACCCTCACCGGTTAGGATATGTGATAACGACACCATTTACCCGTGATAATATTGTTTCTCGCAGTGCATCAACTTTTTGGACACTCACCGACATCTCAAAACACGCATATTTTAATGAGAAGTATCACCAAGAGGTTGCATTCTTGGTTATTTCACTCAGCGGTGCAGCTTTGTATGCTTTCTGTTCGCTACTGCCGGTGTTTGTGCTGTACCGAATTAATATTAAACAGATATTCGTAAAAACACGATCATTCTCTCGCATTCTGAGGGCGCTGATACCACGCCCTCTTACGTACACCGAGTTTATGCTCATTGCTAGTGTCAGTGCCATCGCATATTTTGAATTTATGGTGAAAATGTATGAACGGTACTTACACTTTGGAACAATGCTTTCAGTGATAGCGCTTGCAGCTCTTGGCCGTTGGAAATACTCACCGGTATGGTTGCTAGGAGTTATGCTACTTAACCTTGGTAATGTCCTCAATTTATTGAATGTGTATGTGTGGTGGGGATACACAAAGCCGGAGTGGCTCATTCATTGGTATCAATCTTTGAATTTTGACAAAGATACCGCATCGTCTGTGCTCACATTGGGGGCAATGTTCATGTGTATGTTACTTGTATTTGCTTACAGCAGACATAAGAAAACCAATGATGTTTTCTAATCCTGATACAGTTATGACAACAAGAGAAGTAGGAAATATTTTTCGGAAGATGTGATAGACATTCTGCACTGCATGTCGTGATGCTGCTGGGCCTTCATGCTCCTCATGAACATATTTAAGTAATGGACAATGATCTTTATCTGTATGAACTGCAGCGTGCTCTACTAAATATCTCACTGCGTCTTCTACCGATACAAACATGTGGTCCTTACCGACTTTTTCTACGAGGTTAGTTTTGCGAAATACGTCCATCACTGGCTTTTGCAACGCGCTGAAGTAGATATCTTTTCCGTTTTCCCGTAGGTGATCAATAAGTCGATGAATCTTTTCCTCTCCGGTTGCGTCAATATTACTCATAGAAGTACCCACCAGTAGTACTTCGGTTAGTTTGGGATTTTGTGCAAGTTCTCGAATAATTTTGTCCTCAAGAACATTAGCGTTTGCAAAAAATAGGGGGGCATTAAACCGAAGGACCGCAATATTCTCACAACGTGCCAACCCAAATTGTCGCGTGTCGTGTAACTGGCCATCCTTGTATAGTGATAATGTCGAAACGCGTGGATTGGTATTCTGATAGAGGTAATAGATTAATGAGAAACCCACACCAATAAACAGCCCCATCTCAAGTTCCGGTGCATAGAAAAGTGTGCTTATGAAGGTGATAGATGAAGCAAATGCATCTGCCCGACTGGTACGCCAAATGTATCGAATCTTATTGAAATCAATAAGCCCACCAACGGCAAGGATGATAATTGCAGCAAGTGCAGCTTGAGGAATATAAAACAGTAGTTTTGTGAAGAATAGAAGGGTGATCAATACTATGCTACCGGTAACAACACTCGAGAGTTTGGTTTGTGCACCTGCCTGTACATTTACTGCTGATCGTGAGAATGACCCTGCAACCGGATACCCCTGCGAGAACGCGGCTACCACATTGCCCATTCCTTGCCCGATGAGTTCTTTGTTTGCATTAATGCGCTGCTTAGTCTTTGCTGCAATCGCCTGTGCGATCGAGATTGCTTCAGCAAATGCAATGAGAGATATGATTGCCGCAATGGGTATGAGTTCCAAAAATGTTGCCAATGAAAGTTTTGGCAAGGTAAGTGAAGGGAGACCCTCTGGTATTGCCCCTACGATTGCACCTCCACCAACAACTTGTAGGTTTGCATCATGTATTGGCTCCAGAGGAATGTGAAGCTGCCAGCGATTTCTCGATGTTGGTGGACTGACATACTGGCCATTATGTGTGTCGAAGCTTAATCGATGTCTTGCGAGCTCTTTTCGAAGTTCAATAAGCTCATTTTCATGTTTTTGAATTAATCCCGAGATGTCACTTTGGATAATGAGTGCGTTTGTGTACTCTTCGGGTGAAATATCTTGTCGCTCCAACTCCTGATCTATTAGAACCAGTGAGTCCTTCAGGTCATTAATTTGAGTATATTTACTGTTGTAACTCTTTACTTGTTCCTGAATGGTCACTGATGCAATTTGGGTAACCTGAATGGATTCTGTTTTTTGAAATTGTAAGACCCATGAAATTGTAGTAGTTGTAATTAGAGCGATAAGAATATAGGGGAGTTTGGGAGCAACTTTTTTCAAAAGATACATGAGCAAAAAAGTACCTACTCCCATAATAATAGTAGGATAATGGGCACTGACCGTAGCTTCTTTGAGTACATGGACTACCGTTTCATAATGACGCTCAGCTGTTCCTGCACTGACCCCGAGAATTTTGGGTAGTTGCGATGTAGCGATAATAATCGCGGCGGCATTGGTGAATCCTACAATAACTGGGTGTGATAATAGATTTACTAATGCACCTAATCTTAAGAAACCGAACACAATTTGTGATAAACCAAGAATAAGTGCAAGGGTAGCTGCGAGTAAGATATACTCTGACTCACTGGTGGCAATCGGTGCAAGCGCTGCCGCTGTCATTAATGATGCAATAGCTACAGGCCCGGTCGAGAGATGATTACTTGATCCAAATAGAGATGCGATAACAGGTGGCAAGAGTGAAGCATACAATCCGTAATAAGGAGGCAATCCGGCAAGCTGAGCGTAGGCCATTGACTGGGGTATTAAAATGAGAGAAACCGTAACACCCGCAATGAAATCAGATTTAAAAGTGGGTGTCTTCAGTTGGCTTATTGGTGAAAGAATTTTCTTCATATGAGCAGCGGACTCAATAATCCTAACCTAAAAACAGGAAGGATGACAAGATGTGCTACCATAGTGAATAAACAAATATACACATAGAATCTATGATAATTGTTGATAACCTTACAAAACGATTTGGAACCGTAACCGCAGTAGACAATGTATCATTTCAGATAGAACCGGGAAGCGTCATAGGATTATTGGGCCCAAATGGTGCAGGAAAGAGTACAACCATGCGTCTCCTCACCGGATATTTAGCTCCTGATAGCGGAGCTATTACCGTAGATGGAAAGTCGATTGATACCAATACCCGTGAAATACAAAGAAGAATTGGCTATCTTCCTGAAAATAATCCGCTTTATACTGACATGCTAGTATCCGAGGCACTTACGTTTGCAGCTAACTTGAGTGGCCTTACCACAAAACAACACGCTGATGCGTTTGATTTCGCCGTCTCCTCGGTTGGTATACAGGACTATTTTTATCGACCGATTAACGAACTCTCTAAAGGGTACAAACAGCGAGTAGGGCTTGCGATGGCTTTGTTGCATAAACCGGATATATTAATTCTTGACGAACCTTCCGAAGGTCTAGATCCCACCCAAAGATCTGAGATACGTTCATTGATCAAAACACTTTCAAAGGATCGAACCATTTTGTTGAGCACTCATGTTATGCAAGAAGTAGCCGCGGTATGTGATAGGATCCTTATCATTAATAAGGGTAAGCTTGTTGCAGATGGGTCTCCGAGTGAACTGACGGCTCAGGCTGCCGGAAAGCGAAAAATATTACTAAAGATAGAAGGAAATGGAATTACAGAATCTCTTGATAAGCTGGATGGGGTGCTTGATATACGGGTTATAGACACAACGGGCACTATTGTATCAATCGAGCTCACTATTGCACAGGACGCAACAATACAACCACACCTAGCTCAACTTGTACGAGAACATAATTGGATTATCTGGGAATTACATGAACATGTTCAAAACCTTGAAGATGTTTTCCAAAAACTTACTATTAATACATCGTTATGAAACAAAATCCCGTTTTATCTATTATAAAGAAGGAACTTCAGACATACTTTAATAGCCCTGCATCATATATTATTACTATCGTATTCACCTTGTTGTGGCAGTTTTTATTCTTCAGAAACGCTTTTTTGGTGAATGAATCCACACTGCGTGAAATGTTTGGGTTGCTTCCTTGGCTTTTGTTAGTATTTATCCCTGCGATTACGATGTCTACAATTGCGCAGGAAAAAAGCAGCGGGACACTAGAATTTGTACTAACTCGTCCGATAAATAACTTAGAGTTGTTAGCGGGGAAGTATATAGCGAGCCTTCTCTTTGCAAGCATAAGTCTTCTAGCGACGCTGCCAGTTGCAATATTCTTCAGCAACTTTGGAACGTTTGATTGGGGTGTATATGTTGGACAGTTGTTGGGTGCAATTGGAATGATGAGTGTGTTTGTCGCATTGGGACTTTTCATATCTTCACTGGTAACAAGCCAAATTGCTGCACTGCTCCTCTCTACCGTAATGAGTTTCATATTAGTAATAACGGGATCAGATTTTGTAACCGGTGCTGTTCCACAAGTGGTGGGTTTGTTTCTAGAACAACTCTCTGCTGTGACACATTTTAATTCCACAACGCGTGGTGTATTGGATGTAAGCGATGCGTGGTACTACACATCAGTAACGGTAGTATTTCTGGGTCTCGCATATGTTCAACTTTTACAGCGTCAATTTGGAAACAGAATTGCTGAATATCGAAAGTATCAAATAGGGATTGTGCTGTTTATTGTAATCGCTATTTTGACAAATGTTATAGGTTCACGTATTCCAGGCAGACTGGATCTGACCCAAGGGAGAATATTTACGCTATCACAAACTACAAAGTCGACAATACGTCAGCTTCCCGATGTGGTAAATATTACAATTTATCGTTCGTCTGAATTACCAGCGCAATTTCAACCGACACTACGAGAGGTAGAGGATATCTTGAGTGACTACCGACGAATATCAAGTGATAAGATCTTGGTAACGTACAAAGACCCTTCGTCAGATACACAGATTACCCAAGAAGCTGCGTCTTTCGGTATTGAGCAAGTCCAGTTTAATGTTATAGGCGAAGAAGAATTGAGACTCAAAAATGGTTATTTAGGCATGGTAGTCAGCTATGCGGGAAAGAACGAGGTAATACCCTTTATTAATAACACGACTGATTTAGAGTATCAACTCACGAGCTTTATTAAAAAGCTTACAACAACCGACAAAAAGCAGATAGGGTTTTTGAGTGGCCATGGAGAAAAAATTCTTGAACAGGAATACCAACTTCTGAATACAGAGCTCTCAAAACAGTTTGACGTTACGACAGTGGCAATAGACGATGAGAATACGACAATACCAGAGGATATTGATGTATTGGTTATTGCCGGGCCGAATGCTGAGTTGGATGAACGAACGCTGGGTGGATTAAATACATTTGTGGAAAAGGGTAAATCTTTGCTTGTATTACACGATGCTATCATTGCAGACACCCAATCAGTAAGTGCGACGGTAAATACTTCGAACCTCGATCAATTCATTGGTCAGTTTGGTGTTACTGTTGAAAAAAATCTCGTTTATGATTTACAGTCAAATGAAACTGTGAGTTTTGGTGGGGGTGTCTTTAGTGTGGTACTCCCATACCCATTGTGGGTCCGTGCACAAGCTGCACCTGACTCTTCAACACTTACATCAAGAATAGATCAGGTGACCTTGCCGTGGACAAGCTCATTGGTGCTTGATGACTCAAAGGTTGCAGGGCAAGGATTTACATCTGAACTTGTGTATACAACTACAAATGCAGGAGGTAAGCTTGTAGAGCCGTTTAACCTCTCCCCTGAGCAGAACTTCCCGCAAGCTGAATTGTCTCAACTCTCGCTTATTGCTACACTCGCCGGTAGTACGAGCGAAAATGGAGCACAGCGTACGCGGATGGTAATAGTGGGTGATTCTGATTTTCTTGCCAATGAGTACATCCAAAATTCTCCGCAAAATCTATCATTTGGCATTGAGGCGTTGTCATGGTTAGCACAGGAAGATTCTCTTGCAGAAATTCAAATAAAACAGCGAGCGCAAACTGAACTTGTTTTTGCAAGTGAATCTGAGCCAGCGTTGGTTCGCTACGGGAGTATGGCAGTTACTGTTTTGGTGCCAATAATATTTGGTGTTTATCGTTTACAGAGAAGAAAAGTACTTCGGTTAGCTCGATACAGCTCTTCTCATAAATAAGTATGTCTACACGTAAACTATTGACTCTCGCCGTCATAGCAGTGATTCTCTTACTTGTAACTTTTGGTCCGTTACTAATCGAGAAGATTGGCGTTCCGATAGGTGAAGATAAGCTATTAGTAAACATCAGTAATATAGAAACAATCCAAAAAATTGGCATTCAATCTGCAGGAAAGGAGCGAATTGAGATAATAAAAGAAGGAGAAACATGGAAAGTTCAGGGCTATGCAGTATCTTCAGATATTAGTATTTTTCTTGAAAATATAAAAAATGCGTCTATCTCCACGGTTGCATCTACAAACCCTCAAAATCATGAGACGTTCGAAGTAACCGATGAAAAAGCCACCATTGTCGAGTTATTCCAAGGAGGTTCTCATTCGCAAAAAATTCTTATAGGTAAACAAGGCTCGACGACAAACACGTTCTATGCCCGTCTTCCTGAGACAGCGAAGGTGTATCTGGTTACCGGAAATGTGCGCTCGTATTTATTGAGGGATGTTGATGATTGGCGGGATAAGGTATTATTCCAAGTCAATGAAGGTGACGTTACGAATATCAAGGTTACCCAATCACAGGGCAATTACGAATTATCAAAGTCTACAGAGGGAGTTTGGCATTTACGCTATGAAAATACTTCAACTCTGCTTTCTGAGTCAGAACAGAACAAAATATTCACCACATTGCTTCGTTTAGAAGGGAGTGGGTTTGATTCCAGTCTTTCTGCAGCAGATATTAAAAACCAACCCGAAGCGGAAATCGTGATTACTAATAATAACGATGGCACAATACATCTATGGTTAAAAAAGCAAGATGCTGAATGGCTGAGCGTAGTGAATGATACTGATATAGTGTATGTGGTTCCTGACTACAAATTGTCCTCATTCTTTGTAGAACCTTTCGATCTCAGCACTGATGCAAACCGGTAAGCATTGCGGTATACTCTAGGCAATAACTATGTGGTTTCTCTTTTCTTTACTTAATTACGTTGTTATTGGCCTCGTCATGTATGGTTTTTATATAGCCTTGATTCGAAGGAAGAGTATAACCGGAAGCGAGATAAAACCTACATTACCGACTATTAAAATCCCTCCAAACCTATTATGGTCAGTACTGCTATTAGTAACGGCATTTAACGTATTTGTATACAATACTCACGTAGGTATAGGTATCGGAGTATTTTTTGCCCTAACTTCTCTTGCGTTGCTGTATACTTTTCAAGCCGACAAACGTACACAAATTCTCCAAGGGCTGGTGCTGTTCGTAGCAGTGATAGGACTACTTATTGGCTTTCGAGCAAATGGGTTTGTGCAAGGGGTAAACATAGCGATCGTGGCGGTAGTGTTCATTTTTATCGTTGGAATACATGCTTCCGCTACCTTGCGATGGAGTGGACTATGGTTGATGAATCTTTTTCTGAGAGTGTTTGTATTAAGTTTTGCCAACATACCCTCTATTTTAAAAAATGCGACTAGTAGCGAACTACAATCAGACGGCACGGTAACACATACGCGAATTCCTATAATACAAATTGTTAAAATAGCTGTTTTAACGATTACGCTCGTATTGGTTTTCGGTGCAATGCTTTCTGCGGCAGATCCGGTGTTTGCTGAATTAATGGAGAATTTGATGGATCAGGCGTTTGGAAGGATTGTTGTATCGATCATTATAGCAATTATTGCAGTAGTCGCACTCACTATCGAGGCAAGTGAATATCTCAAAGAATACAATCCTCAATTTAAATGGTTCTCCTTCTTGGAAGTAATAATACCCGTACTTTCAGTTGTGCTTTTGTTTGGAGCCTTTCTCTTTATCCAGGCAAAATATCTTTTTGGAGCACATGCTGATCTCGAATCTTTTGGCTTAACCTATTCTCAATATGCACGGAGAGGATTTGTTGAGTTGCTTATAGTAACATTCACGGGAAGTGTGTTGGTATATGGTGTGTACTTAAAGCAATCTGTGGCAGATATACAACGACACGTGTCCGCGTTTAAAGTCGTAAATGCGGTGATTATCGCTGAACTTTTTCTTATGCTGCTGTCGGCTCTGAAGCGTGACTTTTTGTATGTCGACATGTTTGGAATAACCAGAACGCGCATTATTGGCGGTATTTTTGTGGTATGGCTTGCTGGCTTTCTGGTAAGCTTACTTCTTTTGGTCTGGGTTAAAAAAATGCGCGAGCAACATTTGTTTATTGCCGTAAGTTGTCTTACGGTGTTTGTAGCTGCTGCACTAAACATGATAAATGTGGATCGGATTATAGCACTTGCAGCTCCTCCAGAGGGGTCATATAAGGATTATTTTTATATTAATAGTTTGTCTGAGGATGCGTTTGTCGGGTGGAAAGAGTCAGTTCCAAGGATTTCGGATTTTTATGAAGGAATATATCAGAACCCATCACCAGATAATAAGCAGTTAGAACAATTTACCAATTACAAGTTAGCAATAATTGCCTTACAGGAGAAGCGCGACAGTCTCATTAATAAGTATGCGCCAGAGAAATATATCACCGAAACGCAATATATCTACCGAGGTGCATCGTTTTCCACAAGTGAACGAGCATTTGGTTCATTCAACTTTAGTGAATTTAGTGCCTACAGAAATATGTTGAACGATCAAGGATTATTCTTTACCACCCTTGATTGTTTGTCTAAGCAAATGCAGCAATATCAATATTACTATGATCTTGATACATACGATTTTGAACGGGAGCGTTTATATGATTACGAATATCCGTTTGTGAATGCACAAAGGGATTATTCCCCCAGTAGTATCATTCATGAGGATGCATATGGTACTGCTACTGCCAGTGGTCTTCCACCTACCTCATGTGCTAAATAGCTATTTTGTCCTCCGCAAGAACCACAGAAATACAAACGATATGCCTATAGAAAACAATGTTATAAGCGGGAATGCAAAGGCATTGTTAGAAAAGGGTAGTGGCACATTCATCCCAAAAAAACTCCCGATGATTGTTGGTATTGTTAATACAATAGTCAATATGGTTAATGTTTGAATTGCGGTATTAAGTCTATTGGTAAAAATGATCTGGTATGAATCGCGGAGGTTTTGGATACTCTTTAAATTCACCTGACATACGACTACCGACTGTCTAATGCCGACGAGAAGGTCTTCTAGCAGGTCACCATCATCTTCATGAAAACGTATAAACCGGCTTTCGAGCAATTGTTCAAACACCGTTCGAAGTGGACTCAGAGCAGAAAGATACTCATTGAGTACTTCTTCTGTTTTTGTGAGGGAAATTATGTCTTTATTTTTAATGGCTGTCACGTCTGTGTGCTTTTGAGTGTGTACCTCATGTTGGACCGTTTTTATTTGCCGCATGAAGGATTGTGCGACTTCTATCAAAATATGCAGGAGCATCTTAGTTGTTTGTGTGGTGGCAACAGGATTGGTGGATTCTAAAAATGGCTGTAAGATAGAACTCTCATGAAGACTAATGGTAATAAAATACTGATCTGTAACGATAAGCGTAAGGGTATCCGTATATAACGGCTCATTGTCCTTACTTGGGTACCTGACAAATAGTATGAGCGCATTTTCATGGTATTCGATACGCGGGACCTCCGCAGGGTCTAACGCGTCATCGACATCAGGGATGGTGAGGCCGGTTAATGTGCTTATTTGCGTAATATCTTCAAGAGTGGCTTGTGAAACGTGTATCCAGCTTCCGAACCGATATTCATGTATTTGTTGTAATTTCTTGCGTTTTGCGGTGGTAAAGTAGGTAGTTATCACCAAACCATTATAAGGTATTAACACCTCACATCCAATGTGTTACGAGATGAAATAAAGATAAGGAATGATTTGTATAAATTAACATAAAGGAGGTGAGAATATGAAAAAGAAAAACTTTTTGCTTGGACTTGCCGCTCTGTCAGTGTTCGCAGGTGGGTTAATACTACCTTCAACTCTTGTACATGCTGAAGAATCGGGAAATTACCCGCCAATTATAGAGAAACTTGCACAGCGTTTTGGTTTGGACAGAGAGGAAGTGAAAAGCGTATTTGAAGAGGAGCGTACAATGCGAGAACAAGAGCGTTCGGAGAGGATGGAAGAGAGATTAGATACCCTTGTTAATGACGGAGTGATTACAGAAGAACAGAGGCAGATGCTGCTGCAAAAGCTGGATTTACTACGTACAAAGATGTCTGGAGCTTCAGACTTTTCACACGAAGAGCGTCATGCAGCTATGAAACAAGCACATGACGAATTTAAGTCGTGGCTAGAGGAACAAGGGCTGGAAGATATTCTTCCTTTCAAAATGATGGGACAAAAAATGCGAGGCCATCATTTCGAAGAACCGGTGTTTTAGGATAAAGCCTCTCTATGGCGCCAGGGGGGGGCATTGTGTGTTGACACCGGGGTGATCGTCTCTTAGTATTGGCATATGTATTATATTGTTCTTTTATTGCTCGTTTCTCTCGGAAGCATCGCCGGACTTGCAGGTGGTATATTTTTACTTTTAAACAAAAAATGGGCTAACACAATCTGTGCCTACTCTATTCCGTTTGCTGCGGGCGTGCTTTTGACAGTGTCTTTTGTAGACTTGATGCCAGAGGCAATACACCAAATGGGAGAACAAGCGCTCGTGTATGTGCTTATTGCATTTATGGGTGGCTATGTACTTGAGCAATGGTTTGACCATTTCCATCACCACGACCAAGATTCATCTCTTAATGCACACGATGTACACGAATTTGTCCCCTTAATTGTAATAGGCGATACAGTTCACAACTTTATTGATGGTATTGCTATTGCCGCGGCGTATCTGGTGAGTCCTGGATTAGGCGTCACTGTAGCAATTTCTACATTACTCCACGAGGTGCCACATGAAATAGGAGATTTTGGCATTATGCTTCATGCAGGATATACGCGTATGCGTGTGTTAGCAATCAACTTTTTGTCCTCATTAACGACCTTTATTGGAGTATTTGTCATGCTTTTCTTGGGAGAGAAGGTAGAGAATGCATTGGGAGTAATCTTAGCTATCGCAGCGGGAATGTTTCTATACATTGCAAGTACAGATCTGCTGCCTAGAGTTACAAAAGCGTCAACCGGGCGTGCACGTAAAACAATAGTATTACTTGTTGGCATAGCGGTTATGGTTATAATAACGAGGTTGATTCCGCATAGCGGATAATACTATGAAAAATTTTCGCCTTCCCCTTCTGATTGCATGGTTTATCTCATGGATCGCTACCGCGGGAAGTCTTTATTTCAGTGAAATAATGAAGTTACCTCCATGTGTCTTGTGCTGGTACCAACGTATCTGCATGTATCCACTTGTGATTATTCTATTGGTAGGAATTGTTATTCGTGATGCTAAAGTCATTATATATGCCCTGCCATTTGCTGCACTTGGATGGGTGATTGCGTTCTACCATACATTGCTGTATTACGGGATTTTACCCGAAAGTATTGGCCCATGTTCTGAAGGCATTTCTTGTACAACAAGGCAAATTATGTTTGCTGATGTTATTTCGATCCCGCTGATGTCTCTCTGTGCTTTTACTATTATCTTAGGGTGCTTCCTTGTGGCAAAAATTCGTAATAACCAGCAAGTAGTCTGATAATTATGGTTTTGAAAAGTGCATGCACCAAAAAAGGCCGGGGTTAACCGGCCTTTCTGGTATCAAAGAACATGTCTTTGAATTACGCCCGCTTTATCAGTTCTGATAAACCGGCACCAGCAGCAATAGTCAATCCTGAGAGTAATCCCAAGATTTCCCATGCACTGCCTGTTTCTGGAAGTTTTTTAACATCTCCCAAAACTGCAGCAGTTGGTGTTGCTTGCCGTGTAGGCGTTACCGTCGGAGTAACCGAAGCGGTAGGTGTAGGTGTAACCGTTACAGTTGGTGTAGGCGTTGGAGTAGCCTCTTGTCTGTAGAGTAAAGCATCCACAGTCAAGTTAACACCTCTTAGGTTGATCTTATCAGATAAACCGTTAGTAACGTTCGCATTGCTGTCCTTCTTGGAATCTCCTACAAAAGGAGTGCTAAAGGTATAGCCAGCAGGCTTTACAAAACGCACCTGATAGGATTTACACTTTAAGTTATTAAAGCGGTAATATCCATTACTGTCAGTATGAGTAGTTTTCACTACATCATGGTTGACGGTAAGAAGTTCAACTTTAACGTTTGCAACTCCATTTTCATTAGCGTCTTGTACACCGTTACGATTAGTGTCTAACACAACTCTGTCACCAAGTGCACATACCTTCTCAACATCTGTTGGTGTTGGAGTTGGTGTTGGCACTCTGGTTGGAGTAGGTGTTGGAACACGGGTTGGTGTTGGTGTAGGAACACGCGTTGGGGTTGGTGTAGGTGTTGGAACACACACACTTGGTCCTATTCCACAACGTGTACCGGTGCTCAAAAAGTGTTTTCCTTGAGCATTTTTACCATTCCATCCACCCCAGTTGTACCAAGCCTGATCAGATCCGTTAGTGGCTCCACTTTTTGTCCAGTCTTTAATACCGGATGGTGGAGTAGGGAGTCCAGCAGCATAAAAGCCTGAGTTCTCTGCACGTTTTAGTGCTTTAATACGGCAGGCATGCTTATCATAGTTCGGCTTGGTGGCCCAACCATTACATTCTGGCCAACCCGAATCATTATCACTTATGGCTGATGCGTTTTGCGTGGTTACAACAAATAATGTGAGTAAGAGTGAAAGAATTAGGATTTTTTTCATAGGTTAAGTCACCCCCTTCAGTGACCGGTATTATATACTATAGGGCTATGCTTGTCAAGGTGTTTTGGTTGAGCGGCTGTTGCGATACAATACTATTTGTGAAGCAAAAAATTCTCGTTACCGGTTCTTTAGGACAAATAGGATCAGAATTGGTACCGCAGCTTGAACAAAAATTTACTAACGAGAACGTTGTCTGTGTTGACTTGAACTATCCTCATCCTACCGATCGGCATATTATTGGTGATGTTACAGATAAGGAACGACTAGAAACAATTGTAAATAAACATTCCATCACAGAGATTTATCATCTCGCCGCAATTTTGTCTGCGCATGGAGAAAAGAATCCCTTCAAAGCTTGGAATTGTAATATTGAAGGATTACGAGTTGTTCTTGAATTAGCGCGAAACAATGGTATTAAGGTGTTTTGGCCGAGTTCCATAGCTGTCTTTGGTCCATCAACCCCAAAAGATAACGTTCCCCAAGATACCCTTATGGCTCCAATAACCATGTATGGAATAACAAAGCTTGCCGGTGAGTTGCTTTGTCAGTACTACTTTTTAAAATACGATGTCGATGTGCGGAGTGTTCGTTTTCCCGGAATTATCAGTTACAAAACGTTACCCGGCGGCGGTACAAGCGATTATGCGGTAGAGGTCTTCTTTGAAGGCCTTAAGCACGGTACGTATACAAGCTTTGTACACGAGAAGACAGTGATCCCTATGATGTATATGCCTGATGCACTCCGCGCAATCCACAAGATTATGCACACGCCAAAAGATTCAATACATGTTCGCACAAGTTATACGATACATGGATTAAGTTTTACAGCAGGGGAGCTGTATAAAGCCATTTCTACGTATATTCCTTTGAAAATACACTATGATCCAGATTTCCGTCAGCAAATTGCTGATTCATGGCCGAACAGTGTTGATGGATCGAGGGCATATAATGATTGGGGTTGGCAACCCTCATTTGGATTGGAAGATGTGGTACAAGATATGCTTCACAACCTACAACAAATAAAGCAGCAATAGACAGTTGCATGGCCATAGGAAATTTTTACAACGCTCTACAATCGGATCTACAAACGCTTGATGCTTCATATGCATCCAAACGCCGTGAAAAGGTCATCGAAGGATTCTTATCTGACAACAAGGCGATTATTAGTGGAAAACCATTTCTTGTCTTTAATTCAAACGATTACCTGGGGCTGAGACATCATTCTGCGTTACAAGAAGCAGAGGCACAAGCATCTCATACATTTGGTACAGGGCCAGGTGCAGTGCGATTTATATCAGGTACGACCAAAATTCATGCTGATCTAGAAATTCGACTGAGCTTGTTTCATTCACGAGATAGTGCGATTATCTTTTCTTCTGCATTTAGCGCTAATACTGCCATTCTGTCAGCGCTTATACGACCGCCAGCTAATGCGCAGCTGTCAGAAAATGTACTGATTATTTCTGATGAATTAAACCACCGAAGCATTATTGATGGCATTCGTATGAGTGGAGCAAAAGCTGAACAAAAAATTATTTTTTCGCATTTAGCGTACGACGAATTTGAACACATACTAGAGAGTAATACATCAGTTTTTGATCGCGTGATCGTTGTCACCGATGGCATATTTAGTATGCTTGGTGAACACGCAGATCTTGCAAAAATACGTACCATAATCAAGAAACATGATACGCATTACAAGCAGGGGGTACTTTTGATCGTCGATGACAGCCACGGTGTAGGGGTTTATGGTAAAACCGGCAGGGGTTGTGAAGAAGTATGTAATATTCAAGCTGATATCCTTATTGGAACACTAGGCAAAGCATTTGGAGCAGACGGTGGTTATGCGGTTGGAAAGGGTGTGCTGGTAGATTATCTACGCGAATACGCTTCTCATTACATTTACTCAAATTCAATTGCACCAGGCACGGCGGCAGCGGCGCACGCTGCAGTAGACATTGTAGATTCAACTGAAGGGATGGAATTATTGAAGAAGCTCAATGAGAATATAAGGTATTTTAAGAAGTCTGTATTTGCAGCCGGGTTAACCCTCGCCTCCGCCTCATCGCATCCTATTCAACCAGTGTTGGTAGGGGATACGCAAAAGACAAGAGATCTAACAAAATTCTTGTTTAATAAGCAAATCTTGGCAACACCTATCAACTATCCAATTGTCCCCCGCGGTAGGGACGAAATCAGATTTCAGCTCTCCACTACGCATATTCCCCAAGATATAGATGGTGTCATTAAGGAGTGTATAGAATATTTCAAGCGGGTTTGACTTTTACAAATTCACCGAGTAAAGTAAATAGTATGAAGACTATACTGAGGATACTTCCCGCGTTTGCGTTTCTCTTTATTCTTTATCAAATAGCCGATGCACGTACTGCGGTTGAGTTTAATATGTCTTCTGATAATGGTGAACTAGAATACACAATTGACGCTGAAGGTGATGAGACCGAAGGTTCTATAACGGTGAATGGAGAAGAAATTCAGTTAAACGGTGATGATATAGATGTTACAAATACCGTACGTATCGAAAATGGAGCCTCATCCGTATCTGTAAAATCATCTACTGACACCTCGTCAAAAACAGAAGTAAAGACTGAAAACGGCTCAACCAATATACAGCTTGAATATGATGCGGGTCCCTCTCCTGCACCGGATAGTACAATAAAAGTTACCGTAGATGGTGAAACAATAGTTGAGGAATCAGACATTGCACCCGGAGAGAAATTAGAAGTAAATTATTCAAATACTGAAGAAGAACAAACCCAAGAAGATGATCAGTCGGTCGTGACGACTACTGATACTGACCAAGTTGAAAACAACAATGAGGAAGAAAAGTCAGTAGTCGATGCAATAGTCGAGTTAATTGACAATCTCGTTTCATTTATCCAACAGCTTTTTTAATCCTCTTTCGTGACTCGTTTTTTTAGTTCTCTCCGTATCTTTTTGTAATCAGGTATGGTTTGTTTTACTAAACTCCAAAAGTTTTCTGAATGGTTAAATTCTCTCAAATGGCATAATTCATGCACAATTATGTAATCTCTCTTTTCGGGTTCAAGAAAGAGTATTTTGTAATTGAAGCTTAATGTTCCCTTCTTTGAGCAGCTTCCCCAGCGTGTTCTTTGGTCACGTATGACTAATTTTGTAAATTTGAAGTTGTAATGTCGATTGAAGAAATCAATCCGTTCAGTAACCAATGCGTGTGCATGGTTTTTGTGTTTCTTAAAATCATTTTCTGTAAGCCGATTTAAAAACGGTGGAAGTGTTTGCCTAGCCTTCAAAATATGGCTTGTAATCCAATCCAGATTATCCAAAATATATTGTTGGATAGTGCTTTGAGATACGTAGGGCGGCGCTGAAACAGTGAGCGTACCGTCTGGAGTAACTCTCAGGCGTATATGCTTAGAGCGTTTATAGGTTTTATATGTATAAGGAATCGTCGTGTCTTCGTGTACAAAAAGTAAATTTAACGTTGGCATACAGTGAGATAGTGCGTCTCGCCAAGCCCTAACACATCAAACAATTTTTCTTTTTATAACAAAACTGTTTATTGATGTATGTGGACACGTGAGCGTATCTTAGGAAGTAAGCTCAAATATGTAGTTATCCAAAAGATTAACTTATATTTCTTAATAGGTACAAGGTAGAACATCTTAAGGTCAAGTAGGAGACCCGTAAAAAAAGGATATTTTTGTGCTTTGACTTTATGGTTCACCCCTTCGAGTTCGCAAAACTTGTATGTAACACTTTCTTTTCTGAGAATGTCGTTGATGTTATTGTCAAAACCCCACCTGGTGCCGTCAAATAGTATATCTCTGTGTTTTTCTACGAACGAGCGTTTCAAGAGATGTTCTCCACGGGTGATGAACGTTGCCCCAAGGAGTTTAAACAAAGGTCGGTCACTCCCCCGAACAAGGCAGAGGACATCATAGGAAGGGGCGAGCAGGAGTAACTCGGCAATATGGTTAGCAGTCACACCATGTAAATCTGCATCCAAAACCAATATATACTCACTTGTCGTTGCTTGGATACCGGTATGTACTGCTTGAGTTTTGCCTTTATTTGTATCATGGCGAATGAGGGTGATATTGGGGATAGAGCGGTACATGTCTGCATATACGGCTTCAGAATAATCATCGACCACGATGACCGGAAAGTCGCTTGCTTTTTGCACGCTGTGTATAAGCTGCACTATGTCTTCGCTTTCATTGTATGCGGGTATAACAATACTTAAATCTGTCATAGAAAATGTTTAATAATTTCCCTAACCTAATTCTAGTACATTTCTTACAAACTACATATATCCGCTTGGCACTATTAGACAAATGGAAGAATTAATATTTATATGTCCTTTATGCACTGAACCAATTATGAAGACTAAAGGAACAAAAAGGGATTCAGATATTCACAGTAACACAGAGCACTATCAGTTATCTAATTTTGAAATGGATACACACAAACAATTAATACTGTTACTAGGAAATAAGTATTCATTGCAGAATTGAGGAGGTGATAAACATGGCAAAAACAAATAAAACATCACAATCCGATAACGCACGTATGCTACGTGCTGGACTTGCTGGAGCAGCAATTGGGGCGGTAACCGGCGCAGCTGCATTGGCCGCGACTGACAAAAAAACTCGAGACAAAATTCAAAAACAGGTTAAGGGAGGAGTAAGAAAGGCGAAGGCAACAGTGGCTAAGAAAGTTGATGAGATTGCTACTACTGCACAAGAAAAAGCATCTTCGCTTACATCTGATGA
>CAYMOT010000005.1:0-1292 GCA_964392315.1 uncultured Candidatus Saccharibacteria bacterium | reverse complement strand
TGAGGTGTATCGGAAGCCATGAAGGTCATGCCATTATCGGTTTCTAGCACGGCATGCATGACCTTATTGTCTTCGACCGGATCGCCCGTTTCACCCATAAAGCTGAATGGGTCCATTACAAGCTTGCCACCAAAAACAGATTTGTAGAATTCCATTGCCTCCCGTGCATTGTCTCTAAAATTTAGGTACGGATTGAGCAATGCCATAAAATATCACCTGCTTTCTGATTTTTAGAATACCGGCACATTATAATCCCAGACTGAAAAATCAACGATTCCACGTTCTAAGATAGATTCATTAGTTATTTAATGAATCGGTAAGTTCGGATAACAAATTCTCTATATCCAAAGGCTTTGTTATCATAACTATCGAACCATCTTCGTTTATATCCCAAGACTTGTTTGGTTTATCTACGTATAATTCGACACCATTACTGTCCGGGTCATCTAAATAGATAGCTTCAGAAACACCGTGATCTGCATAACCGGATAGAGGATAATGAGCATCAAGAAGCGTTTTGAGTGCCTTTGCCAGCTCACGTCTAGAAGGGTAGAGAATTGCGTGATGGTATAGCCCAGTATGCCCAGGTGGTGGCGGCGTGTTTCCTTTGGATTCCCAAGTGTTGAGGCCAATGTGGTGATGATACCCGCCTGCCGACAAAAAAACTGCATCATTCCCATATCGGGCTGTTACTTCGAAACCTAATAAATCTCGGTAGAAAGCCAGTGATCGATCGAGGTTTGAAACTTTCAAATGTATATGTCCTATCCTGACCTTAGGGTGTATTGCCATAACAATATTAGCTTAGAATACTAAGGGGGCTCACGCAAGTGTGAATATTTCGCCTTTTGGCATCCTTCATTTGGTGTAGTGCTCATGGATAGTTGTCCCAAATAATTGGGAGGTGTTATTGCTTAGTACTTAAGTAAAAGAATAAGAATCAGAAGTGCTCTTTGAATATTAGACATAGTTATCAGCCTAACTAGAGGGTATTACTACAATACTAAGAAATCTCATTTAGAACTCAAGCGAGTAACATAGTTGTTATAATTGGATTTGGTTCGAACATAACATTGAATACTAAGGAACTGGCTATAAATCAACGATGCCAATATTTCCTTATTGAAGAAGGACATGAAAATGCAAGAGAAATTGCAGAAGAGTTCGAACCTAGAATTATGCTTGATGAAGCAATAAAAAGGGGACCTGCTGATGCTATTTGTACTTCTTGGCTGAGCAGCATGGTCTGGACCCTTTAAACATCTGCGTTCGAGTCCCCAGGATATGAGCAG
>CAYMOT010000004.1:0-66446 GCA_964392315.1 uncultured Candidatus Saccharibacteria bacterium | reverse complement strand
TTAACCGTTCATTTATGTCCTGTATATGAGAGAGTCGCTGGTTTAGGGCCTCAGAATGTTTTTCTAATTCTTCAGCATGTTTAACATACGGTGCACACAACAATTGACCGAGATGGGGCATGGATAAATAGTAAACCAAGCTTTGCAAAGAAAACAAGGAGCATTACAGGTATAAGGGGAGAATGAAACATCCTCCCCTATACATACGTACGTGCGATAGCAAACATCGCCTCTTTATCATTGGCTACGGTATCGATCTCGATACACGTAAGCCCCGTTACAAACGGTAGGATCACTTTGCGATAGAGTGCGACTCGCTTCTGGTAGTACGCCTCATCATCAAACGACCTGCCACGCTGAAAGAATCGCGTCCGAGCGACCTCATCAGTCAACGTCAGGTGGAATACCCGATACAGATCAAAGTGCTGGGTAAACAGCGCCAACTCACTTACGCGAACCGGAAATCCACTTATCACAATACCAGGGAAGTCTGTCGCTTTCAGGGCAATGAGTTGCACAGCCAGAGATGCGTTGACTGACCCCGTGAATACTGCGGGGTACTCACGAATCACTTCACCAAAGCTGATGTATAACAAACCCATATCCTCAGCAAGGCGAAGCCCCAGCGTGGTCTTGCCACTGCCGGCCATACCGTAAATACCGATTGCCTTTTTCAAGGTACACTCTCCTACAAAACAGATTTTATAATCTCAAACGTGAATGGAGTAACCATTCCTTCTGCCTCAAGGGCTTCTATTTGTTTTTTGTCCATAAATGCATATTCGCCTATCTCATTCTCGTCAGAGCGCGGCTCACCCGATAGCCACTCAGCGGTGTAGGTTATGTATGCCTTCTTCTTTTGTTCGTTTATATTGCTTTGCACCATATGAATATTGGTAATTTCAATGCCTGCCTCTTCCATGACCTCACGCCGTAAGCCGTCTTCTAAGCTTTTGTCGGTTATGTCAACCTTTCCACCCGGTATGCCCCAGAGTCCCGGAAACACGTCTTCGGTTAGCGAGCGTTTACCCATAAGCACCTTATCGTCTTTTACGATAATGACTGATTGAACAATCGTTAGCTCATTCATGGACTATTATCTGGGGTTCCCCTAAAGAAACCGCAGCATATAGTGCCGATAATACCCTATTTGTTTCTTTATGTGAAGCGAAGTCGCTTCTATTTTCAGCACCGTTAAGCCAATCCACAAGACACTGCTCTCTCGCCTTCTCATTATGCCCCATGTACCCGACTTCCTTTCTGACCTTCATTTTCTCGCCCAATGCAATCTTTTTAAACGCCTGTCCTCCAACTATGCCTGTATTCCGGAATATATAAATATCAAAATGATCCTCATTACCTACACCAACTACGTCTGTATCTTTCCTTAGCACCTCGTGTGATTGGTATGAATGAATTTGAATGTTGAGTAGAGGGCCAACTTGAACAGAGAACCTTTCATGGCGAACCCGTCCGTTTCCCTTATACGTGTCCTTCGGCAATTCAGCCCACGCCCTTCTCGAAAAGCTGTTTTGCTGTAAAGAAACAATTGCCGTGTTTATTACCTTTTCTTCGGAGGAGCGTGATTGCAAAATTCCATATACGTCAAGCTCACCAAGTCCACCGAGATTACGCATGGTCGCATTGTCGAATCGAGTATTGAGTAACCGCCCATAGTCTTCATTGTTGAATATAAATGCATGATCTTCGGGGATGAAAGACCTACCAATTACTTCTGTGGTAGATCGGGACTTTGTGGCCAGATTGTCGTTTATCTGAGAAAACCACGCATACAGGTCTATAAAATGATATCCAGAATGTAGTAATTTTCCATACCCATATTTATATGGATGCCCTTCTCGATAATAAAACTCATCGGGCATATTCCACATCCCGTCGGCGTGATATATATCCATGTACGTAATAGGAATGCCCCATTCCTTCACAAATTCGTTTAAATAATTCCATACATATATGTAGCCTTTGTGATATCTTCGCTGACATTGGACGATAAGACTGCTGCTTGACCCTTTGAGAGCCTTTTCAAGAACTAAGTAATCTTTTAGGACTTGCGTTGAGGCGAGTGGATCTGACACCAGCCCTTCTGGGGCTGATATTGGCTTATCCATTAGTACATCAACGTTGTGCTCTAGCGCCCATAACGCATAAGGCATGTGCGCTTTCGGCTCGGTAGCTATAATCATGCTGGCATTTGGATCAACACGGTACGTACTCTCAAGCGCCTCCAGCGCCATGCTGGGAAGTTGTCCCATTCGTGCGTCATCAGGAAGATATACAACATTTTTCGGCTGAAGCTCTTGTGTAGACAGAAAGTCCTCAACAATAGTTCGTTGGCTCTCCAGTTCAATAACAAGCGGTACGGAAATGCCATACTGCTCCTTGTGCTTTGTGAGGAATCTCCAGTAAATTCTTCGTGCGTGGGGGCCAAACCCAGCAAGTATTATCGATCTCATACTCAACTCTATTTGAGCGTATAAATTAGGATATATAACACAATCAACTATAGAGCACAACACAGCATTAACACAGAAGAAAATGATTAAAATTTCTCAGTTTATCTGTCTTGGTAGGAACATATGTGTTTATACCCTTTATTTCATTCAGCTCATATATTTTTGAGCGAGCACAGCAGTTTCTTGGAAAATGTATCAATTCTTGTTTCTTTACATTAATCATTTAAACCCCTGTATTTATAGAAACCAAGCATGGTATTATTGCGAAAGAGAAAATATTCCTAAGCAAGTGCTGAGTTTTAAATACGTACAATTATAAATACCTATGGTTCTTATAGACTTTGCCGAAGCACGAGAAGTTCTCGACAGCCGAGGCATCCCAACGATTGAAGCAAAAGTTCATCTTAATGATGGAAGATTTGCAACTGCAACGGTTCCATCGGGCACTTCACGCAGCGTATATGAAGCGTATGAGCTTCGTGACGCTGATGTAGCCCGGTTTCACGGCATGGGTGTCCAACATGCAGTGAAAAACATAAATGACATTATTTCTCCCCGCCTCAAAAAGATGAACCCACTAGAGCAAGAGACCATCGATAAACTTCTCATAGCACTAGACCAAACACCCAATAAAGGCCATCTGGGAGGAAATGCCACCCTTGCCGTATCTATGGCCGTTGCACGAGCTGGCGCTCTTTCAATTATTAAGCCCTTATGGGGCTATATCAACGATTTATTCGTAAAAACACCCGCAAAAAATATTGTCAATGAAGACGCAATCCTTCTTCCAGAAAAAGAACGACCGCAACTACCCACCCCCATATTTAACCTGGTAAATGCGGGGAAGCACTCGAAAACATCGATACCTTATCAGGGATTTTTGATTTATCCGATGTACACTATTCAAACTGAAGAAAAGCTACGAATTGCTGCAGAAATCACGTATGCTCTTGAGGCATTGCTCATTGAAGAGGAGATCTTTTATGCTATCGGAGACGAAGGTGGATTTTCTGCCCAATTTAAAGACTCGGAACAAATTTTTACCCTGCTTACCAAAGCGGTGAAGAAAGCAGGACACACAATTGGGAAAGATATATTTTTTGCACTTGATGTAGCTGCTGATTCAATCGATCGATTCAACCCAGCGGCGAATGTCGAATTTTATAAACAACTTTCACAAACCTATCCCCTGCAAATGCTCGAAGATCCGCTTCCTTCGCACGATATGATTCCGTGGGCTCATTTACGGACAATAATGCATACTTTTAATGCAGCAATCGCTGCAGATGATCTCGTCGCTACTAATCCTGCCCGCCTCATCGCCGCGATAAAGGACAAAGCAATAGATTACGTAATCATCAAACCTAACCAAGTTGGCACCATCACTGAAGCAATTCGCACCGCAAAAATTGCGAAGCATCACGGTGTCGGCCTTATCGCCTCACAAAGAAGTGGAGAAACAACAGATTCGTTTATTGTCGACTTAGCAGTAGGAATTGGTGCAGATTACCTGAAAGCCGGCGCACCTGTTCGAGGTGAACATACATCTAAATACAATCGTCTCACTGAAATTGTTAATGAAGGAAATTGGGACTACATCGATAAGGTATAGCTATTCCTTGAAGATTCAATAGTATTACGCTGCAATTTGGTTAAGCACTAAGAATTTGTTACTGGAGGAGTTTGGGTACTGGTGTCAGAACCTTCACTGAGAAAACTTTCCACTTCATTAATAATTTGCTCTGGTGTATACGCAGACTTAATAAGATATCCTTTAGCTCCTAACTTAAACCCTTCCTTGATCACACTTTCTTGCCCAAGGTTTGTGAGCAGTACGACCGGAATTGATTGTGTCTCAGGCTTTGCTTTGAGTGTACCAAGAAGATCTAATCCATTGAGTTTCGGCAGCATAATATCAAGCAGAATCAAATTTGGAGACACTTCTGCCGCCTTTACTAATCCTTCAGCCCCATCAGCAGCAGATACAACGTTGTACCCCCTCTTATTGAGCTGTCGTTCATATAACTCACGAATAAAATAATCGTCTTCTATAATAAGAATAGTTGCTGCCATAGCTTTACTATAAAAATACCGGATTTCTACTAATTACGCAAGGCACTATAAACCCACTACCTGTTTTTCACTAGTGAGAATTCTGCCTCAGCAATTATCTTTCTTGTTGTTTCAACCATATCTGGACTTACTGATACAGAGGTGACGCCTGCGTGTACAAGCTCATGTGTAATTTCTGGATAAACACTTGGCGCCTGTCCGCAAATGGACGATGTTATACCGTGTTTTGTACATACTTTCACTACATGCTTCATTGCATGCATTACCGCCTCATTTCTTTCATCAAAGAGCGAACTTAATTTCTCATTATCCCGGTCAACACCAAGTATGAGCTGTGTAAGATCATTGCTACCTATAGAAACACCATCTATCCCAACACCAATAAATTTCTCGAGCAAAAATACTGTGCTTGGTACCTCTACCATAATCCATATTTTGAATGAACCACCTCGGTACAGGTCATGATCGGCCATTATTTTCTTGACTCGCACAAGCTCTTCGGGTGTACGGACAAACGGGAGCATGAGTTGCAAATTCTTATGATAGCGTCTCACCTTCTTTATCGCTTCTAATTCCATACTAAAAACTTCTTCGTCAGCGAGGTAACGCGACACCCCCCTAAAACCAATCATCGGATTCTCTTCATGTTTTTCAAACTCCTCGCCACCTTTTAGGTTACGATATTCGTTCGTTCGAAAATCAGTTGTTCTATATACGACTGGGCGAACCCCAAAAGCCCGAGCAAACGTCATTAGTCCATCAGCAAGCTTGTCGATATAATCACTTCTTTTGCCTTTCTCAAGCGCATATCGAGGATGTACACCAATCTGTGCAATTATGAACTCGGCACGGAGAAGCCCTACACCATCTACATCCATGTTTGCTACATCTTCAGCCAAATCAGGCTCGCCAAGGTTAACATACAATTTGGTAGCAGTTTTTGTTGACATAATGGGCCGAGTAGTTTGTATTGTTGATTGAACTGATGCCGGTTGTTCGGGCATGGTGGCGGTTTGCAATTTCGCTGCAATGTCACCTTCATACACCGCTCCTACGGAACCGTCTACCGTAATCACCTCTCCATTTCGAAGGTTTTTCGTGGCAAGTTGAGTGCCTACAACAGCTGGAATACCTAACTCACGGGATACAATTGCTGCGTGCGATGTCCTTCCTCCGCTATCTGTTACGATAGCTACCGCTTTTCGCATTGCGGGAACAAAGTCAGGGGTCGTCATCTCTGTTACCAGTACATCACCTTCATCTACTTTCTTTATCTCCTTAGCAGAGTGGATGACTTTCACCTTGCCCGAAGCAATTCCGGGACTCGCTGCTAATCCAGATAACAATTTTGGCTCACTAATCGCTTCATGCTCAGCCAAAGAAGGCCTAGGTACCGCTGATACTCCATCACTTTCATCAGTTGGAATAGTCGTTACTGGTCGAGTTTGTACGAGATAGAATTTCTTATGCTCGTACGCCCACTCTATATCCTGTGGATATTTATAATGTTCCTCTACTGCTTCACCGAGATGCGCAAGTGCAACAATTTGTTCGTTCGTGAGCTTTTGCTTCTTCTGGTACTCAGAAGAAACAGGTATCTCAGCAACTTTTTCTTCTGAGCGTGCGGAGGGGGAGTACCCCAACATTGTCTTCTGGGTTACAACATGAATCGTTTCTACTTGGCCGGTTGATTTGCTAAAGATATATTGATCAGGTGTTACCTCTCCACCTACGAGTGCGTCCCCAAGGCCATATATTGCCTCTATCGCAATTTTATCTCTATCGTTAGTAAGTGGATCTATGGTGAACATTACACCACTCACCTCCGATTGCACCATGCGTTGAACAGGAACTGCGATGCTGACTGCCAAATGATCAAACCCCTTCTCAACTCGATAGAAAATAGCTCGAGCTTCAAACAACGAAGCCCACGCCATTTGAACCGTTTCCAGTACGTCTTTAACGCCACGGACATCAAGGTAGGTCTCTTGTTGCCCCGCAAATGATGCTCCCGGAAGATCTTCAGCAGTAGCTGATGAGCGTACCGCGACAAATGCATCACCTTTTTGCGAAAGCTTCTTGTAGGCTGTTTTGATCGCTGATTCTATATCTGAGGGAAGAGATGCCTTAAGTACCGCACTTTGAATCGTTTCCGCTGCACTATTGAGTGCGGTGGTATCGTAAACATCAAGATTTTTTAATGTTTCTTTAATAACCGGAGCTAATTTCGACTTTTTAAGAAATTGTTGGAACGCGTTTGACGTAACACAAAACCCAGGGGGTACCGGAAGACCCGCTTGAGTCATTTCACCCAAATTAGCACCCTTTCCTCCTACCTCAGGGATGTCTTTTTTTGAAATTTCTTCAAAGAATTTAATATACGTCGAATTATTAGACATGGGCAATGTATGATCTTTTATTAAGATAGCGCAGGCAAATCTGAAGTGTCAAGGAGATCACTTTAACAAATCTGGACGCATTCGTTTAGTAAGCTTTTCTGCTTGCTCCTTACGCCAGGTGTCTACAGCAGCATGGTCCCCTGATAACAACACTTCTGGTACTTTATACCCCTCATACTCTTCTGGCCTCGTATATACAGGATACTTCAGTAGTCCTTGCCTAGTAAACGAAAATGTCTCTTCTTCGATCGATGCTTTGTTGCCTAAAACACCCGGGACGAGGCGCGTTACTGAATCTACAACCACCATCGCAGGTATTTCCCCACCGGTTAGTATGTATTCGCCAATAGACAATTGTTCATCTGCAATATACTCAAAGATACGGTGATCAACATCTTCATAGTGACCACAAATGAGGATAATATGATCGAGGTGTGAAAGCTTTTCTGCGATACGAAAATTATATGGTGTACCCTTTGGAGAAAGTAAAATAACATGTTGTACGATTTTTGGACCATGCTTTTCTGCAAACTTCTGCTTTAACTCTTGTATTGCTTTAAACACTGGTTCAGGCTTCAAAACCATGCCATCTCCACCTCCATAGGGAGAATCATCTATTGTCTTATGCTTGTCTTTTGCCCACTTTCTCAAGTCGTGTACATGAATCTTTATTATTTTCTCTTTTTGTGCGCGCTGGATAATTGACTCCTCAAATACGCCGGTAAACATACCGGGAAATGCAGTAACAATATCGAAGGTTAGATGCCGCTGACTGGATACTTCTTCTGGAGCGATTGACATGTTCGTGCCTATTATAGCCTATTTTCGATATGGCGCCAACTACATGGTTTATCCGTTTTCAGGTGGTTTAATTCCAATATGTAAGTACCCCTGTGGTGTAAGCACTCTCCCTCTTTGGGTTCTTTGAATATAGCCTGTTTGTAACAAATATGGCTCTACAACTTCCTCTATTGTATTTTTGTCTTCGCTGATTGACGCTGCGATAGTTTCCAATCCAACCGGCCCACCATTAAATTTCACCGCCAAATTAGTGAGATACATTCGGTCTTGTGCGTTTAATCCTTTCAAATCTATTTGAAGCATATCTAATGCACGATTTATCACCTTCTCGGTAATAGGTGATGCTTGATGTATCTGAGCAAAGTCACGAACTCGACGCAGCAAACGATTTGCAAGGCGCGGCGTTCCGCGCGATCGCCATGCTATCTGTGTACAGGCATCGGATGTAATCTGCATGCCCATAAGCTTCGCAGAACGCTTTACAATCTGTTCTAATTCATCTGGGGAATAAAATTCGAGCCGATAATGCATCCCGAACCGGTCTCTCAGTGGTGCACTCATACTCCCAATTTTTGTCGTTGCACCGACTATGGTAACCTTTGGCAAATTCAAACGCACACTCCGAGCAGATGGGCCTTTTCCCAAAACAATGTCTATGTTGTAATTTTCCATAGCCGGATACATAGTCTCTTCGATTACTTTATTCAGCCTGTGGATCTCGTCAATAAAAAGTATGTCCCGATCTTTTAGGTTGGTGAGAATGGATATTAAGTCTCCGGCACGCTCAATTGCTGGTCCTGACGTTATTTTGACCTCGCTCTGTAATTCTTTTGCTAATATATACGCAAGCGTAGTTTTTCCTAAGCCAGGTGGTCCAAAAAAAAGCACATGCTCCAATGCTTCATTCCGGTCGCGGGCGGCATGTAAAAACACTCTGAGGCTTTCATAAAAATCTGGCTTTACCCGGCCTTCCATAAAATATTCATCAATACTCTCCGGCCGAAATGTAAGATCAAACGTTGCTTCGGTTTCGCTGATACTATGTGGGTTAGTAAATTCATCCATATGATTTGAGGGTGTATTGCAGTTGTTCCTCAAGCGTAAGATCTTTCGGTACGTCATGAACCATTTCTATTGCCTCCTGCTGAGAGTATCCCAGTGACCGGAGCGCTTTAATAAGTTCAGGGGAGGCATTGTTACTGGATAGTGCGTGCAGTGATACCTCGTTTTGAAACTTAGATTGCAACTCAAGTACTAACCGTGATGCCACCTTTTTACCTATACCAGGCACTTTCTGAAATATTTCTACATCACCTGCACGTGCAGCTTTTTCAATGTCATGAGGTGATAGAACCCGCAAAATATTGATGGCACTTTTTGGACCCACCCCTGTTACTTCAGTAAGGTACTCAAAGTAGGTAACTTCTTCATCATTTCCAAATCCATACATCTCTATATGATCATCTTTTATGAATGAACGGAGAAGTAAAGTCATTTCTTGTCCTTCTTTATACGAAAATGGTGGCTTGCAGGGCATGATCCGATACCCTAAACCATGCGTTACCACGAGTATCGAATTTGTATACACTCGTTTTATTGTTCCCTCAATATAGCTGAGCATGAGAAATTCATAATAATCAAATAATACAAGTAAGCAAATGCTAATTTGTATATTTGTTTATTTGATTATTTATTTATAACATTCATCACGGACGCGGTAAGCGCAACTGCCAGGGCATCCGCTGCATCATCAGGCTTAGGAACTTCTTTTAAGCTAAGCAAAGCTTGTACCATCCGTTGCATCTGTTGTTTATCAGCACGTCCATAACCAGTAATCGCCATTTTTACCTCCAGCGGAGTGAATTCAATAAGCGGAATGCTGTTTTGTGCGAGTGTCAATAAAATTACCCCACGTGCCTCTCCTACCGTAAAAGCTGTTTTTGCATTTTTGCCGAAATACAATTTCTCAACTGCAGCAAGATTTGGACGATACGCTGTTGCCAATTTTGACATCTTCTCGCTAATTAAACACAACCTATCAGACGTTGAAAGATGTGATGGTGTGGTAATCACTCCAACGTCTAATACTTTCTGCTTTTCGCGAGACTCGACTTCTAAAAGCCCAAAACCAACAATTGCTATCCCGGGATCAATACCCAAAATCACCCTTGACATGGTAATACCTATTCTAATATACAGTGAAAAGAAAGTAACCTTTTTAGGTAGTAAAAGGAGGTGTCTTATCGAATGAATACATATACAGTATATTTTGATGACGATATGGATGATGCAGCTGCCGATGATACGGCTCTCCCAATGGATGAGGAAGAAGACCTCGATGAGGAGGAGTTAGATGAAGAATGGGACGATGAAGAGGATGATTGGGAGGATGAAGAAGACGTTGCTCCATTAGATGACGCTGATTCTGATGGCGATGCTCTTCCCGGGAATGATGATTTAGAAATGGATCCTAATGGTACATCTGGTTACGGAGAGTAAGGTTGAAATTTTTATATATTCCTCTGAATCCGCCAGCAATACATTGTTGCCTCTGTATTCTGGCGGATTTTCATGTAGTAGAACGTATTCATATGCTATAATCCTGCTCTACGGTCGGTTCGTCTAGCCTGGTCCAGGACGCTGGGTTTTCATCCCAGTAACACGGGTTCAAATCCCGTACCGACCACCAAAGAATCTTTTATGCGTGTTTGGGACATTCCTCCACAAGATCTTTGCCGGCAACACCTACTTGGTGAACACCGTGAATTACATGGTTTGTGGAACATTTTAACTCTACATAAGGGTAAAGGTGGTTATGCTCAACACCCAGAAACTCTACGATGGATTGGCAAATTGAAGGCTTTGTTTATACGACATGAAATGCTCGTTGCAGAGATTACAAAACGCGGTTATACACATAACTCCCCCCTGGCGAAAGAATTGGCCACAGGGTCCGACATACAAGATAAATTGCTTCAAACACTAAAAGAACAGGAAGAGCTTCTAAGAAACAAACCTTGTGAATGTTATGTGACGAACGCAATAAAAAGTAGGCCTTAATAAACATTTGAGCTACAATATTTGCTATGAAGAAAGTAATACTATTTGTACTTATTACTTGCATCGGTTTAGTATCAATCGGAGCATATTTCATATACCATCGCTTTACCACTGAACCCTCGCTTGGCACTGGCATTCTTACCGTAAACGACACTACCATTGCGGTCGAAATTGCACAGACTGATCAACAACAAAACTCTGGACTTTCATACCGCTCCTCGCTGGATCAAAATACCGGAATGCTGTTTGTGTATGAAACACTCGCTCTTCCATCTTTCTGGATGTACGAAATGAGGTTTCCCTTGGACATTATATGGATACGAGACAATGAAATAATCGCAATTGAGGAGAATGTTCCCGTACCTGATAACCCCAGCGCACCTCAAAATACATATCGTCCGCCTAAGGCAGTTTCTGCAGTACTCGAAGTGAATGCTGGCTGGACCGCCTCGCATAATGTAAAGGTAGGAGATAAGATCGAGGTCCGTGAGACAAAATAAAGACCTATGCAAAGTTAATACTAATTCTTCCTTTGCTTATTTGCAATTACCCTCCTACCCCCACTGCTCTACCCAATGTTTATCAACCACAACTTCTAAAGTAATGTGTACTTTGCGGTTTGTCACTGTTTCTAGCTCCTTTCGAACCGCTATGCCAATTTGCTTAATCACTGATCCACCCTTGCCGATAATAAACCCTTTATAGCGGCTCGAAGAGGTAATAATATCCGCTGTTATAAATAAATCGGTGTCCTTATCGACCATTTCATTTACTCGAACCGTCAAGGAGTACGGTATTTCTTGCCGTAAATTGAGGAAAGCTTTCTCACGAATTAATTCTTCAATGTACATCCGTCTGTCTATATTCACTAACGGCGTCACCAGCTCGTCTGCAGGGATGATTGGCTCCCCAGTTGGAAGTAGCGTAAAGATCGTATCTATGAGAAGACTTACATTCGTCCCTTCTTTTGCTGATATTTCCACGACATGCTCAAACTCATCTCGAAGGTAGGCATATTCGTACCAATATTGCGTGCTTGCCGCATCTATTTTGTTAAATACTAATATTTTTGCCACGTCGATATTCCGAATGAGACCGAGAATTCTGTTTTCTTCAAGCCCTCTCGTACGAGTGATATCAACCATATACACGATCAGATCACATGTCTCATGGAGCGACTGCGTCGAAAGGCGCGAAATGGTTGCAGAGAGCTGATCCTCATGCTTGGCGAATATGCCTGGAGTATCTGTAAAAAGAATTTGCCCTCGTTCATCGTTAAATACTGCCTTAATAGGAAACCGTGTTGTTTGCGGCTTCGGAGTGGTAATCGCGACTTTTATACCAATAATGTTATTTAGAAGGGTGGACTTGCCCACATTCGGTCTTCCAGCTAGCGTCACGGTTCCTGCCTTGGTGGTTATTTTGCTTTCTATATCCATACGTTATAGAATTATAACAACTTTTTACTATGTTTGACCGCCTTGTAGTATCAATTCTAGTAGATGAGGTAGTAGGTGGTTTTTTTATATCCGTACCTCCAGGACATGTCGCAGTACTGTATGACCGTGGGAGAGGAGTACTGGATAAAATATATGAACCTGGGCTCCATCTAAAAATTCCATTTTGGCAGATAGCGAAGCTATTTAACGCTCAGACCCTTGAATATGACGTCCGAAAAGGACTCGACCTTACCAATGAAGAAGCCTTCGGAGATGCACCAATCAATTGTGTAACCAGAGACAACAAACTGATCGGTTTCGAAGGAACCATCCTCTTTCGCATTAATAAAGATATGCTGCCCCAATTATGGGAGAATGTGGGCGATAAATTCGTAAGCAAACTTGTCAGACCGGTCAGTAGAAGCAGAATTCGGCAAGTCATTGCTGATTACACATACCAAGAAGTCCTTGCGACTAATAGAAAAGAAATTGAGGATCGAATCGCACAAGAACTAGAAACAATTTTTTCACCAAAAGGACTGATTACCGAAAGCGTGCTCCTCTCAGATATCAAACTTGTCTAGTACACAAAACGACTGATAATGTTTTTACTACCAGTCGTTTGTGTGGATAAAACCAGCACACTACTTCACGTTTGTATCTTGCATTGACTTTCTTAATTCGCCAATAAGCTCAGCTGCGTGATCCTTTCCTCCAAGACCAAACGCAAGACCTCCCGCAAGTGCAAGCATTGCAACAAAACCTGTAAAGAGTGTAGTAATTAATCCTTGTGCAATACCCAGTTGGCTCAATGCGGCCAAGAACGCAAAAATGATCACTGAATATTTAGAAATTACTGCTAGGCTTGCTGCAGCTCTTGTCCCCATTGCATCAGCGGTACCACGCACAAAACTACTCGTAAGATCTGAAAAGATTACACCAAACATGAGTATTAACGCAGCAACAATGACATTTGGTATATAACCTAAGATCTCGTTAATTATAAGGTTGAGTTGATCGAGACCGAGAATTTGGGCTGCAGGATTAACAAATACCAAGAATACTGCCCATTTTACAATCTCAGCGATGAGTTCAGGAGCGGTTACTTGCGCGCCAAAACGCTTGAGGGTATCTGCAAGACCAACCTTTTCAGCAAACGGCTCAAGCTGAACAACAGTCAATAATCGAATAGTGAATCCCTTGAGAAAACCGGCAACAATCCAACCAATAACTAAAACCAAAAATGCTGCAACAAGGTTGGGCAGAAATTGCAGAAAGGATTCTATACTGTCCGTTAAGGCGTTTGCTAAATCATTCGTAAAAGAGAATGGCATCTACATTCACCTCCTTTTATACTATATAGTAAGAGTATACCATTTTTAAAATGTATACAGGACGTAAAAGATATACCAGTTCTAAATTTGAGATCCCCTATGTGGTTGTCGGTTTATGTATCGCAACTCTTTTTTTTGTCATTGTAAATGTATTACTAAAGGATTCACCTCATTACCTTGTACCGTTTTTAGTGAGCACAAATGGTGCAACATTCTTTTTATTTGGCTTCGATAAACTTCTCGCCGCATCGCAAAAAGAACGAATACCTGAGCGTGTGCTGTATGTGTTTTGTTTGTTGGGAGGCAGTATTGGAGGTATTGTGGGTATGCAAATACTGCGACATAAAACAAAAAAAACCTCATTCCAAACGATTATGGGTGGAATACTTATTATCCAAATTATAATATTGGTTCTTATTTTAAAATTGTTTTAGGCTATGGATTCCATTAAATCTATTCTCCAGCAAAAGCTTCTTGATGACTCTGCTCACTATATCTCACAAGAGTTCCAAGATTATGGATATCGGCTCGCAGTAGAGCTAGACGATTTACGGCATAAAGCTTTGTACATTAAGTTGGCAAAAGAGGAAGACCGTCGTATTTTGGATAGAGCCAAACAGTTTACGCTTGATTATCCGAAAGCAGGCTCAAAAGGGAAAATATTTATGTGGGCATTAGCAAAGCTAAGAAACGGCGAGACTTTGGAGGTAGGGGAAAACAATCCCCGCAAAAGTTGACTTTTGGCTGTATTTACAGTAAATTGCTCGTAGCACGCACGTCTTGTAATCTTGCCAAAGGCAAGAAACTGTTAGGATATTTTGGGGCGCTAACTCAATGGTAGAGTAACAGCCTTTTAAGCTGGTGGTTCTGGGTTCGAATCCCAGGCGCCCCACCAAAATGCGACTTTCCGAGATTTTCCCGATTTTTTCCTTTGCGCGAAGCGCAAAAGAGTGCGGAGGCAAGGGGTTTCCGCGCGCTTCGCGCGCGTCCAAACGGAGGTTCGAGCCAAAGATTTCTTTGGCTATGACCTTTTTCTCAAAAAGATCATCATCACTTGCGATTTTGACGAGGTTTGAAGCGACTTTTATCCAATTTTGGAATGGTTCGAGCCAATCATTTTGCTTTTGTTCAATCCGCGCCATTTTCTCCTCCAGCGTCTTCTTTTCGCTTAATAATTTTGCTTTTTGCTCTCGATATACTTCGCGCTCAATATCTTGCTCCAAGTAGCCGTCTAATAGACGCTGGAGTTTAATATTTATGGCGTGGATTTTCTCTTGGGCTTCCTGAACAAAAGCAGAGACGGATTGGGCGGACTTTTCTTTATCCCGTTCTGCTATTTCCAACAATTTTCCCGCCCAATCCGCAGGCAAAGAAACTTTTTGCATTTTGGCTGATAACTGCCGATCCAATTCTTCTTCGCGAGTATAGGGCTGATGACACTTCGCTTTGCCCTTCTTGGTACAGCGATAGTAAATATGCCCTTTCTGTTTTTCGGCAGTTATCATCATGCCACATTCGGCGCAAGAGATTAGTCTGCAGAACGCTTGCGGTTCATTTTTAGCTTTTCTTTGCGGCTTGCCTCTCTGCTTCAAAACTTCTTGCGCCGTATCAAAAAGTTTCTTTGTGATGATTGGCTCGTGCTTGCCCTCGTGAAGCTCGCCAGCGTAGCGGAAAAGGCCAGTGTAAAACGGATTGGAAAGGATAAAAGTCGCCCTCGTTTTGTGGATTCTCTTTCCGCCGCGGGATAGTATCCCGCGTTGCGCCAAAAAGTTACACACATCTTCCAGTCTTTTATCGCCTTGTGCGTAAAATTCAAACGCTTGGCGAATAATCCGAGCTTTCTTTTTGTCCACCACGATTGATTTTGTTCGCACATCGTTGAGATAGCCGATAGGCGCAACGCTCGGATATTCGCCCCTCTTAACTTTTTGGCGCAAACCACGCTTCGTGTTTTCGGAAAGAGAATCCACATAGTATTTGCTTTGCCCAAACGCAATATTGAGCATGAACTTTCCTTGCGGCGTTGATTCAAACCAGAATTGAGGAAACTTCAACGCCGTAATACGCCCGCAATCAAGCAAGTAGATTATGCGCCCGCCGTCCACAGAATTGCGCGCCAATCTGTCAGGGTGCCACGCCAAAATCCCGGCGGCCTCGCCTTTCTCTATACGCTTCAACATCTCGCCAAATATCGGCCGTCCGGGGATTTTGGCACTCTGTTTTTCAATGAAAGTATAAACGATATTCAAATCTTCCTGTTTGGCAAAGGCGCGCAATTCTGCGATCTGGTCTTCAATAGAGCGCACTTGCTTATCCTCCACATCAGTGGACTTGCGGGCGTATATGAAAAATTTTGTATCGTTCATGCTCATAAAATTATTGGGCAAAGCAAATACTTAAAATCGCAAGTGATGTCGAACCTCCGTTTGGACGCGCGCGAAGCGCGCGGAAACCCCTTGCCTCCGCACTCTTTTGCGCTTCGCGCAAAGGAAAAAATCGGGAAAATCTCGGAAAGTCGCATTTTGGTGGAATTATACAACTCCGCTCGAACACATTTTGAAGAAAACGGCTGACCTTTCGCACCTCGCCCGCGCTCGACAAGCTCGCGCGGTGCAAAACCCAAAAATTTCCATTCATTTTTAGTGCGGCTCCCCCCAGACCCCCCGCCGCAAGGCGGAAAATTTGAAAGGAAGGAAATTTTTGGTTTTGCTGCCGCCGCTTGTATATCCACATGATTGTAATATATCATAACATTGTAACAAATAACAACATAGCATATAATAACCCTGTTGATATGAAAACATCTTCCAAAAAATTAGGGCTGAATATGAAGCGGATACGCGAGGAAAAGCAAATGACGCAAGGCGACATTTGCCGCAAAACTGGTTTTGACCGCTCCTATGTTAGCAATGTTGAAGCTGGTAAAAGTAATCCGACTCTTGCCACAATTGAAAAAATTGCCCAAGCGCTTGGGGTAACAAGCGACGAATTATTGAAATAACTTATGAACAAACAAGAAGCCAAAGAACAAATAGCAAAGCTCGTTGAAAAGTATCAACGCGTATCGCAATCGGGAAAAATAAATTCCTATAACGAAGCTCAAACCCGCAACGAATTCATCGAACCGCTGTTTGAGTTCTTGGGTTGGGACATGCGTAACCTTGAACATCAGGGCGAAGTTACCACCGAAGAAAACATATCTGGCGGGCGCGTTGATCTTGCTTTTCGCTTGGGCAATATTCCAGCTTTCTTCCTTGAAGCCAAAGCCATGAAAGTTGATTTGGACGAATGGAAATGGGCGGAGCAGGCAATAAATTATGCTTGGAACAAAAGTTCAACATGGGCAGTCCTTACCGATTTTGAAGGCATTAAGATTTTCAACGCTGAGATCCCGCCAAAAAACGTAACGCGCAATCTCTTTATTGAAATCCACGTTCACGAGTTCGTAGATCGTTTTGATCAGCTTTGGCTTCTCTCTAAAGAAAGTTTTGAGCAACGTCTTTTGGATAAAGAGGCGGAAAAATGGGGCAAGCTCACCAAACGCAAACAGGTCGGCGAAAAACTTTTTGAGGACTTGATGGAATGGCGCAACGCCTTAACGCGCGACTTCAAGAAGCACAACAACCTCACCGACGACGAGCTGGACGAAGGTGTACAGAGAATCCTTGACCGCCTTATTTTCATCCGTACCGCCGAGGACAGAAAAATCGAGCAAAACATTTTGCTGGCACTTCTGCGCGAGTGGAAAACCAAAGGCCAAAAACACAATATCTACAAACGGCTCATTGACGGCTTTCGATGGTTTGATGAGCACTACAACTCTAAACTGTTCGCGCTTCACTACTGCGAGGAGTGGAAAGCCAGCGATAAAGTTTTCGCCGACATTCTCAAAGGGCTGTACGAAACCAAAGACGGCTATCGCTACGACTTTTCCGCCATTTCCGCCGATGTCTTGGGCGGCATATATGAGCAATATTTAAGCTTTGTCCAAGTACGCAAAGGCGAGGACAAAACAAAATCAAAACGAAAATCGCAAGGCATTTACTACACTCCCAAATACATCGTCGAGTTTATCGTCAAAGAAACACTGGGCGAAGTTTTGAAAAAGACGAAGCCCAAAGATATTTCCAAAATCAAAGTTCTTGATCCGGCCTGCGGCTCCGGCTCATTCCTGACCGTCGCTTACGACACAATTTTGGAAAACGTGGATAATCGCTCGCTATTCACAAAGTTTGATGTTTTGAAAGACAACATATACGGCGTGGACTTGGACGCGCAAGCTGTAGAGATTGCCCAGCTTAACCTCTTGCTCAAAGTTCTTTCACAGCGGACAAAATTACCGACACTTCAGCACAACTTGCGCGTGGGTAATTCGCTCATCTCTGAAGATGGGCAGGAGCATAAACCATTTAACTTTGAGACGGAATTCAAGGAAGTTTTCGATCAAGACGGTTTTGATGTCATTGTCGGTAACCCGCCGTATATCAAAGAAGATACAAACAAGTCGGCTTTTGACGGCTTGCGCGATAGTCCTTACTACCAGGGCAAAATGGATATTTGGACACTTTTTGCGTGCCGAGCGATTGATTTGCTCAAAGATGGCGGTTATTTCAGTTTTATTGCTCCATCAAGCTGGATTGGTAGTCATGGAGCAAGCATTTTTCGAGAGAAAATTTTGACCGATGGTGAGATTATCAAATTTGTTGATTTCAGTGATTTTCGCGTATTCAAAGACGCAAGTATCCAGACAATGATTTTTGTATTTCAGAAAAAGAAGCCGCGCAAATCATACAAAGTTCAATATGCGAAAATCACGAATAAAGACACTGACAGTGATTCTGTAGCTCATCTTTTGGCTTCAGGTTTGAAGAAGCCAGTTGAAAATTCCATTGTCCATGAGGCAATTCTGAAATCATCAAATAATGAAGGGAAGCCTATTAACTTTGCTAACGAAAAAGTCTCCGAAATTTTGGACAAAATTAAGAAGGCGGGCAATTTCAAATTATCAAAGAGCGATATAGGAAACGGGATTGATGTTTTGCAAGATTTTGTTTCTGAAAGGCATTTATCAAAGCTCAATGATGATTCCATAAAGAAAGGTGACGGCGTTCTTGTCCTCGACAATTCTGCAGTTGCAAATATGACACTTAATGAGGCCGAGCAAGAATACCTAAAGCCCTACTACGGTACTAAACAAATCAATAGATATTTAAGCATTCCCGAAAATGAACATAGGATTATCTACGCCGATAAATACTTCAGAGAACACATAAACGAATTTCCAAATCTTAAATCGCACATAGATCGATTTAAGAAAATTCTTACATCTGCCTTTGCTCCTTATGGACTTCACCGAGCAAGAGAAGAAAGATTCTTTACGGGACAAGCAATTTTTCTGTTGCGTAAAACCATGTATCCAGCTTTTACCTATGTTGATTTTCCTTGCTATGTCACACGCGCCCTTCTTGTACTGAAACCAAAAGGAATTAATCTCAAGTATTTAACGGGCATATTAAACTCGAAAGTGATTTACTTCTGGCTTAAGCATAAGGGTAAAAAACAAGGTGAGCAGTTGCAGATTGATAAAACCCCATTGTTGAATGTTCCGTTGTTGAAGATAGACGAGAAAGAGCAAGAAAAAATCGCTGCTTTGGTTGATACAGTTATGGCTCGTAACGCCGAATTACATAAGACTTCAGAAAATACGGATAAGTGGCATGCGCTTAAAGCGGAAGTTGCTCAATTGGAGCATAAGATTGACCAAGAAGTTTATAAGCTCTATGGACTCAACAACGAAGCAATAGAAGTAATCGAAGCAGCAAATGAATGAATTTGATTTACTCGGTCTACAAATCAATTCGCGGGAAGCCGCTCTATTTGTCTGGTTGGTAATTTTCTTAGGTTGGGCAATATCTCAAAGCAGCATTAGAAAATCTCTCGGAGATCTGCTAAAAAGCTTTTCGCATTGGAAGATTTTTATTCCCATTCTTTTGGCCACTTTATATTCAGCGTTAGTAGTTTATCTGCTATCTGAAATAAATCTTTGGGCAACATTTCTTATCAAAGATACTGCTTATTGGTTCCTTGGAACTGCCTTTGTTTTACTTCTGAATACGAACAAGGCGACACAGGGTAAAGGATTCTTTAAGAAAGTCTTGAAAGATAATCTAAAAGTAATTATCGTCCTCGAATTTATAGTGAACCTCTACACGTTAAACTTCTTTTTCGAGTTGGTACTCGTCCCTATTTTGTTTTTTGTCGTAGCCATGAATGCGCTTGCCGAAACCAAACAAGAGTATGCACAAGTTAAAAAATTTCTCGACTACGTTCTGTCAGCAATAGGTGTTTTCTTTATCATCTTTGCTTTGGGCAAGATCATCGGCGATTACCAAGCATTTGTTGAATCGGAAAACTTGAAGTCACTTGTTTTGCCACCAATTTTGACCACGGCATTCATCCCCTTTCTTTACTTTTTTGCCTTACTCATGGCATACGAAACGCTTTTTATGCGTCTGGGATTTTTCATCAAAAATGACTCTTCACTACTCCATTTTACAAAGGTAAAAATTTTCAAACTTTGCCACTTTAATTTGCCTAAACTGAATCGCTTTGCCAAAGATAGTACAACTGATTTGATACGGTTAAATAACAGAGCTCATGTCACGCAAATGATTGAAAAATTCCAGCAATAAGGGAGTTCCCGCTTGCGCGCGCATGGGAGGGTTGGGGCAAGCGCAATACGATTTACCACCTACTCTCACCGAAGCCACTGAGCGAACACCGGAAACGCCAAAGGCGGCTGAACGGGCTATGCGGAGGCGGTGGAGTGTGTGAGCAGACTATCGAACTACCACAAAACGCGGAGACGGGAGCGCCTCGCGCCGACGCGAACGACGGAGAAAAGGCGGGCGTAAATCAGGGGAAAATGCTAAAATACACCTACGAGCCTTTTTGGAGGAGTGAAGCGGCGGCAGCAAAACCAAAAATTTCCTTCCTTTCAAATTTTCCGCCTTGCGGCGGGGGGTCTGGGGGGAGCCGCACTAAAAATGAATGGAAATTTTTGGGTTTTGCACCGCGCGAGCTTGTCGAGCGCGGGCGAGGTGCGAAAGGTCAGCCGTTTTCTTCAAAATGTGTTCGAGCGGAGTTGTATAATTCCACCATCCATGAATACAATTGCCTTATACTACAAATACACCTCGATTGAAGACCCAGAACACTTACGTACCCAACAGTATCAACTTTGCAACGATTTAGATATAAAGGGCAGAGTACTTATTGCAACTGAAGGCATTAATGGCACTATCGAAGGAAGAAACGATTCAATCACACGCTATATTGAAGAAACCTCAAAATACCCTGGTCTTCATGATATTGAGTGGAAGCTTTCTGAAGGAACAGGAGACGCGTTCCCTCGATTGCGTGTTGCTGTGCGTGATGAAGTTGTAACGTTTTCCCACCCAGTAAATGTTTTTAACAAAGCAGACTATATCGAGCCAGAAGAATTAGCGGCACTATACGAAAGTGACGAAGAGGTTGTTGTTATTGATGCCCGAAATGAATATGAAAGCAGGATTGGCAAGTTCAGAAACGCACTGGCTCCTGCAATTGATAATTTTCGAGACTTTCCCGAATATGTTAAGTCTCTGGAACACCTCAAAGACACTCCCATAGTGACCTATTGCACAGGTGGTATTCGCTGCGAAAAAGCATCAGCGTACCTTATTCAACAAGGATTTAAAAATGTCCGACAACTACATGGCGGTATTCATGAATATGGAGAGAAGACAGGCGGGAAATACTTCGATGGTCAGATGTATGTGTTCGATAAAAGGGTACACGTTCCGATAAATGAAGTAAATCCCACAATAATCAGCACTTGTTACCATTGTACTGCACCGATCGCACGATACGTTAACTGTTGTAATGCTGTTTGCAATAAACAGATTATCTGTTGTGAGAGTTGTGAAATTGAATATGGTGGTGGATGTTCAAGAGAATGCCAAAACAACTCTAGATACTCATGCCACTAATAAACTAACCTCCTAATTCGCGTTCAATTGCCATGAGGCGATTAAATTTACTGACCCTCTCGCCTCTTGTCGGCCCTACTTTTATAAAGTCTCCCCCTACCGCAACCGCCAGATCCACCATGCTCGTATCGTTCGTTTCCCCGCCCCCCCGATGCGAAGGAACCACCAACAAATTATGTTCTTTTGCCAGTACGCATGTCTCAACTGTTTCAGTAAGTGTTCCAATTTGATTAAGCTTAATAAGAATTCCGGATATCGCTCTTTTATCAAGTGCCTGCCGAAGTCTCTCTTTGTTGGTAACAGTTAAATCATCTCCTATCAACACGACGTTATGCTGTTTGGTTACTGGTAAAAAGCTGGCCCATGCGTCCCAGTCATCCTCATGAAACATATCTTCCATAGTTACAATGGGATACCTTTCCATCCATGTTTCAAAATATTTACTCAGTTCATCGGCATCGAGACTTTTATTCTCTATTTTCAGGTGGTACATACCATCCTCATAAAACTCACTTGCTGCAGCATCAATCGAGATGCCTATATCTTCCCCGGGTATATGTCCAGCTACCTCGATTGCGCGTAGTAGATACTGCAGTGGCGCTTCGTTACTAGCAATACCGTTTGGCGCAAATGCCCCTTCATTTCCTACATTTGTAGAAAGACCTTCAATCTGAAGGACTTTCTTTAAACTATGATAACTTTCCAGAATTTTCCGAATGCTCTCTCGTACCGATATGTTTCGTATCCCGCTCATGCAAAACTCTTGCAAATCCGTAGTATTATGCGCATGTTTGCCTCCTTCAATCGCTACCATCATTGGTTGCGGCATCTTGATTGGCGCGCTAATGTCAAAAACTTCATGAATGTGTTGATATAAAGGTATGCGCTTACTCGCTGCTACTGCTTTCGCCACAGCCAAGGACACTGAAAGGATCGCATTACCACCGAGGTTTGATTTGTTATCAGTACCATCAAGCACGATCATTTCGCGGTCTATTTGTGCTTGATTTTCAGGATCAAGACTTTTGATGACCGGTGCAATTTTCTGAGTCACCTGCTCAATGGCGTGTAACACTCCCTGGCCATGAAATCTCGCTAAGTCACCATCAGTTAAGACCGCTGCTTCATGTGAGCCAGCCGATGCTCCATAAGGAACTGAGGCAACACCGCTATGGCCAGAATCCAACACTACTTCAGTTTCAATCGTGGGATAACCTCCTGATGCTAATATTTCGTATGCGTTGATTGTTTGTATTTTCATAGAAGTTGTATTTGAGCTACCCGTACTGTTATACCGGAACATTTACAAAATGTTCAATAACTGGTTCCGCTTTGTAGTCGTCAAATTCAACGGTTACCACATCTATACGGTAAGCTTCGGGTAGCGAATCGTTTGCATGTTCCAATGCATAATAATACGCCGTGCGCTTAATTGCATCAAGTTTTTGGTCGGTGATAGATTCAAGCGCAGTGGTCTGTTGGTCACCAACTCGCGTTTTTACTTCTACGAAAACAAGTTGGTCTTTATCGATTGCAATAATGTCTATTTCTCCACATTGCGGTACGTTGTAGTTTTGATCGACTATGGTATATCGTTGAGTGAGTAGAAATTCAATGGCAAGCTGCTCTCCCAACCTGCCAACGGATTGTGTTGTCATCTCCTTTAATTTACTTCTTTGACGCGCAAAGCGCTCTTCCCTGCCCGATTACGCAAGTAATACAGTTTGGAGCGTCGCGGACGTCCTTTCTTTACCACCTGTACTGAATCAATCAGAGGTGAATACAAAGGAAAAATACGCTCTACCCCGATCTGATTAGCGCCTATTTTGCGCACCGTAAATGTCCTCGTTTGCTCTTTTCCACTCATTGCAATGACTACGCCAATGAAGTGTTGCACTCGAACGCGATCCTCATCTTTGATCGTAAAGCCAACATCAACGGTATCTCCTACATGAAAATTGTATACAGGTGCTGCAGTAAGCATAAACAAAAAATTGTTACCCGGTAACCATAGTCAATTGTTTCGTATCAATGTTTGGCAATTGGGTAACTAAATCTTCACGATCTTATCATGAAGCCTTAGAGAAAACAAGCTCTTTTTGTTCTGTATCAAGGGAAACGCTAATCGTATCTCCTGCACCAAACGTTTGTTTTAACAATTCTTGTGAGAGCGGGGTCTCAAGTTCAGTTTGGATTATCCGTCTTAACGGACGCGCACCGTACTCGGGTTCGAAACCAGCCTCAGCTAAAAACTTCTTTGCATCTTTATTCACTTGTAACTGCATATCTTGAGCATGTACCAACCGACGGACATCTTCGAGCAATAGATCAACAATACGAAGTATATGCTCTTCACTCAGGCTATGGAATAGCACAAACTCATCTATTCGGTTTAAGAATTCTGGTCGGAATTGCGCTTTTAAAAGCTCCTCTACTTTTTGCTCAGTTTGTTCTTCTGGTGTTTTCTGTTCATATGCTTCTTGGATAATTCTGCTTCCCAAGTTGGATGTCATAATGAGAATACTATTTTTGAAATCAACAGTTCGTCCGCGTCCATCGGTTAAACGTCCATCTTCCATGATTTGTAAGAGGATATTAAATACGTCTGGATGCGCCTTTTCAATCTCATCAAGCAAAATTATCGAGAATGGTTGTCGTCGTACTCGTTCGGTTAGCTGTCCTCCTTCTTCATGACCTACATATCCGGGAGGGGAACCAATAAGCCGCGCTACCGCATGGCGTTCCTGGTATTCTGACATGTCGATTCTAACCATAACTTCTTCATCCCCATATAAGATTTCTGCCAAAACACGTGCAAGTTCCGTTTTGCCTACTCCAGTCGGCCCCAGGAACATAAATACGCCGATAGGACGCTTGGGGTCTTTCAAACCCACCCGTGCCCTTCTTACCGCATCTGCAACAATCTCTACTGCTTTATCTTGTCCAATTATCTTTTCATGAAGTTGCTCCTCGAGTTTGAGCAATCGTGAACGTTCTTCTTCTGTCAGTTTTGTAACGGGAATTCCAGTCATTTTTGACAATACCAACGCGACATCGTCAATGGTTACCAATGGATAGTCTGTTCCTTTTTGTTTTTCCCAAACGGATTTAATCTCATCACGTGTGTCCTTTAGTTTTTGTAATTCGTCTTCAAGCTCTTTCTGCTTCTCCTTGTTCTGTGAACGTTTGAGTGATTCAAGCTCTTTCGTAATACGAGCTATCTGAGCCTGTACCTCCTGCAAATTCTGCGGAGGTGCGACACTGCGCAGACGAACTTCGGCAGATGCTTCATCGATGAGATCTATTGCTTTATCAGGCAAAAAGCGGTCCTGTACATACCGATCTGCCAGTTTTACCGAAGCAGATAATGCTTCATCTGAGATTTTGACGCGATGATGCGCTTCATAGCGATCACGTAATCCATACAGTATTTCAATCGTCTCATCCACAGTATTTTCCTTCACAATAATCGGTTGGAAGCGCCTTTCTAGTGCAGCATCTTTTTCTACATACTTTTTATACTCATCAAGCGTTGTCGCACCAATTGCTTGTAACTCACCACGTGCCAACGCTGGTTTGAGGAGATTCGATGCGTCAATTGCACCCTCCGCCCCTCCAGCACCAACGATTGTATGTAGCTCGTCTATAAAGAGAATTACATCCCGATGTGCTTCACGCACTTCATCTACCGCCTTCTTTAACCGTTCTTCGAACTCTCCCCGATATTTTGTACCTGCTACCATGCCTGCAAGATCTAAGGCAAGCAACCGTTTATTTTGCAATGTGTCAGGAACTTCATTCTGTACAATACGAGTTGCAAGCCCTTCGACAATTGCAGTTTTTCCAACCCCTGGCTCCCCAATTAATACAGGATTATTCTTTGTTCTCCTCGACAAAATATGGATAAGACGATCAATTTCATCTTGTCTTCCTATAACAGGATCAATCTTGCCTTCTCTTGCTTTATTTGTTAGGTCAGTTGAGAATTCATCAAGGGTTGGTGTATTACTTGGTTCTTTTGCAACCTCTCCTTCTGTTAGCCCTTCACCAACTAATTTGATAACTGCTGCACGCGCCTTAGTTAAATCTACAGCATATTTATTCAGTATTTGCGCTGCAAGCCCTTCACCCTCGCGAATCAAAGCCAACAGAATATGCTCTGATCCAACATAGTTATGGTTGAGACTGCGTGATTCATCGAATGCTAATTGTAGTACTCGTTTTGCTCGTGGAGAAAGTTCTGGAGTTTTGCCGGTATACGTCCCTTCAGGAGAAACTGTTTTGAGATAATTTACAATATCCTCAGGCTTCAGACCCAATTCTTTCATCAACTTACTCCCTACTTCTTTTTCCTCAATAATTGCCCATAACAAATGTTCAGTATCAATGAGCTGGTGTTGAAGTGATACTGCATGCTCAGCTGCATGTTGCAATATGTTCTTCGCACGTTCCGAAAAGTAATCCAGTGCATTAATCGACTCTTGCCTACGCTGCCGCATCGGTTGATCTGACATATTAAAAAATGGGTCCCCCACGTTGGAAAACGGCGAGTATCCAGACGAAAATGACGCACCACGTGCACGTGCAGCACACACTTCGCATAGATTTACCGTTCGAGAGCCCCGATTTGATACATGCGTAATCTGAGTAGTCGCTTGATTTTGTTGGCATTGTTCACAGAGCATAGGGAAAATAATCTAAATACTATAAATAATTCTAAGCATTTAATGAATAGTATTGGATATTTATAATTTTGTTACTATTTCTATTAGGTATAGCATTTGAATTACTGTTCATCTCGATATTAGCACTCTCGCCGCCCGACTGTCAACTACATTTAGTTTTTCTTATTCTGATAGTCTAATTTCGGGGACGAAGATCTTTTCTGCAATAATTTTTAACTCTTTTTCATCCTTGTTATCAAGCCGTCCTTGTATCAACACTATCTGATCTTCTGTTATCTCTCGTACACCATTTTGAAATATTTTAGGAAAGACTATTGCTTCTATAGTACTCGTGAAATCACTTAGTTGCATAAATGCCATCTCCTTATTGTCTTTTTTGGTGGTTATGCGACGCATTGTGCTAACAATTCCCGATACGGTAACAGACGTTCCCATTGCGATGGAATCAAGGTCAGATAGTTTATGAGAGATATACCTATCCAGCGTGACGAGCTCACGCTCAAGAGGATGCTCTGACAAATAAAATCCCAATAACTCTTTCTCCCAGTCCAGTAGAACCTTCTTAGAAAACTCTGCAACTGCTGGCAGGGACTTTGAAGCTGTTGTATTTTGAAACTCTGCTTCAAACAATCCATACTGCCCCAGTGATTTTTGATGCTGACGCTCGGCACCTTCGTGCAAAAATTCCGGCATCATTTGTAGCATCCCCTGCCGACTTCCAAACTCATCCATAGCACCAACACGTATTAGACTCTCTATGACTTTTTTGTTAATTTTGTGGCTGTCTATACGAATACAAAAGTCATAGAAACTAGCAAATGGCCCATTCGAATTACGTTCTTGGATAATTGATTCTAGCGCAGAAACACCAACATTCTTCACAGCGGCAAGGCCAAATCTAATAGCTCTTTCTCCGTCCTTCTCTTCAATAGAAAATTCAATCTGTGATTCGTTCACCGAAGGACGGACCACAGTAATACCAAGCCTTCTACACTCTTTGAGCACTAATGCGACTTTATCCGCATTCCCCGACTCACACGATAACAATGCGGTCATATATTCAACCGGATAGTTGACCTTTAGGTAAGCAGTTTGATACACAATAATGCCATAACTTGCCGAATGTGAGCGGTTGAACCCATAGCTGGCAAATGTTTCTATATAGCTAAACACATCTTCAGCTTCTTCTCTGGTATATCCTTGTTCTAACGCACCTTGTACAAATGCTTTCTTTTCTTCTTGCATGAGAGATTGCTTTTTTTTGCCTATTGCACGTCTTAAAATATCAGCGCGACCTAAAGAAAATCCAGCCATTACTTGTGGAATCGCCATAGCCTGCTCTTGATACACCAATACTCCATACGTGTCCTTGAGAACCGGTTCCAAATCTGGATGAGGGTACGTTATTTTTGATGAATCACTCTTACATTCAATAAAACGTGGAATTTGGTCCATTGGCCCCGGCCGATACATCGCAACCATAGCCATTATGTCTTCGATATGGGAAGGCTTAAGATCACGTGCAAGTTGGCGGAACCCTGAGCTTTCTACCTGGAACAATCCTGTTGTATGCCCATTTTGTAAAAGTTCAAATACTTTCGGGTCATCAAGCGGAATATGTGCAAGATCTATAGTAGTGTCTTGATACTTTTTGATAAGAACTCGTGCAGCCTGCAAAATTGAAAGGTTGCGGAGCCCCAAAAAGTCCAACTTCAATAGACCCAGTGCATCAGGGCTTGCATTTTTATCAAGACTATACATGTCAAATTGCGTCATGATGCCTTCTTTTTTTGTATCTAGCATGAGTGGCACGTATTCTACGATAGGTCGATCCGTCACAATGACGCCCGCAGCATGTGTTCCTGCATGCCGTGCAGTACCCTGCAAACGAATTGCATAATCCATTAGTTTTCGTACCTCTGGATTTGTCTCATATTCATTCTTAAGTTCTTCCACAGAATTTAGCGCCTTTTCAATTTTTGCATGTCGCCCTTGGGATCCCATCGGAATAAGCTTTGCGATACGATCTACAAACGAATATGGAAGTCCCATAGCCCGCCCCACATCCCGCACAGCTGTGCGTTCTTCCATTCGACCGAATGTCACAATTTGTGCGACCTTATCGGAACCGAAGCGTTCCTTAGTGAACTCAATCACTCTACCCCGTTTTACATCCTCCATATCCAAGTCGATATCTGGAGAGCTTGGCCGCTCAGGATTGAGAAAACGCTCAAACGGAAGGTTATATACCATTGGGTTGATGTTGATAACGTCTATTACAAAAAGCACAAGTGAGCCAACAGCCGAACCACGCGCCTGTATCAAAATATCTTCCTGCTTACAAAACTGTGCGATATCGTAGAAGATGAGGAAGTAGGTTTCGTAGCCTTTTTGAATGATGATGTCGAGCTCATAATTGAGCCGTTCTGTAACTTCTTCAGGTACATCAAAGCCAAACTTCTCTTTTGCTTTTTCATATGCTAGTTCACGAAGGTACTCTGCTGCGGTGATACCACCGGGAGTTTGATAAAGTGGGAATATGAACTGATCCATTGGGATCTCTACATCAACCATCTCCGCTATTCTTAATGTATTTTCTATCGCGTCAGGGTACTCGTAAAAAAGTTCCTGCATTTCCCGTGGTGAGCGCAAATAATAGGTTGGAGAGTCAAGTAAACAGAGTTTCCTATTTGGGTCATCAATCTCTTGTTTCGTTTGGATGGCAAGGAGTACATCTTGCACATACGCATCCTCAGGAAGTACATAATGGACATCGTTGGTAGCAGCGACAGGAATATCCATTTCACGCGCAATCACACCGAGTTTACTGTATACGTTCTTTACAAAATCAAGATCCTGATCTTGGAGTTCAATAAAAAAATGGTCAGACCCGAAAATATCCCGATACTCCGCAATGAGATCACGTGCCTTTTTTTCTTGTCCTTCACGCAACGCAGATGGAATCTCTGCACCGATGCAACCAGACAGGCAAATAACACCTTCCGAATATTTGCGCAATAGATCTTTATCCACGCGTGGTTTGTAATAATATCCTTCGATATGTGCAATCGATGTTAATTTCATCAGGTTCTTGTAACCAGTGTAGTCTTTCGCAATGAGGGTTAAGTGAAATGGATCAGTATCATGGGTAGACGTCTTGTCAAACCGAGATCTGCGTGCCACATACGTTTCAACCCCTAAAATTGGCTTTATGCCTTCTTTCTTTGCTTTAACATAAAACTCAAGCGCTCCATGCATTGCACCATGGTCGGTTAAAGCTATTGCTGGCATTTCCATCTCTTTTGTTTTTTGCAAAAGATCACTGACTTTGGAAAGCCCATCAAGCAGTGAATATTCGGAGTGTACGTGGAGGTGAACGAAGGACATAAGAAAAAACATCAAAATCAAAAGACCAAAGCATCACAAAATCGGATGTCTTCACATTGATGTTTGATGTTTATTATCCCTCACTCTACCAAAGCTATGCTCCGGATATAAGAGGTGTTTCGTCTCATTCTGAGAGGATTCTTTGAAGTGTCTCACGCGCTGCCTGTGCATCTGCTTTACCTTGTGTTTCTGTCATTATTTTACCCATAAAAAATCCAAAAAGTTCAACTTTTCCGTTTTTATAGCGTTCTACTTCTGAGGGATGTTGTGTCAGGATAGAGTGTGCAATATTACGTAAAATATCCATATCTGCTATTTTGGAGTCCGCTTCTATGCGCAGTTTTTCAAGAAACGCATCTACTGGTACTTGTAGAACATCTGGGTGATTAATTGCATGCATAACACACTGTTTTGTTTCCTCACCTGATGTTCTCTCAATAATTGCCTGTGTATACGCGAGCAATTCCGGTTTCTCTAAAATCGTCTCGATATCCGTAAACTCTAACCCTACGTCCAAAAAGACTTTTTCATATGTGTCAGGAAGCGGTGGCAAATGTTCACGTAGACGTTGAATATATGTATCATCAAAGTGCAATGGTGGGATATCCGGCTCAGGAAAGTACCGGTAATCATGTGCCTCCTCTTTGCGCCGTTGGCTCACCGTTATACCTTTATCCTCATTCCACCCGCGTGTTTCTTGTACAGGAGTTTCTCCCTTTTTAAGAAGTTCTATCTGCCGTGCAATCTCAAACTCCACTGCACGTTCAGCAAATCGAAATGAGTTAATATTCTTGAGCTCAACTTTGTATGAAGGTAACGCAACATCCCTATTCACATTGGTAATTGGTAAATCCGGCACCTCTTCTTCCACTTGTGCAACTGAAATATTTGGCTCAATCCGCATGGTCCCTTTTTCCATATCTGCATCCGATATACCTGCATAGCGAAGAATTAACCGTAGTCGCTTGAGAAATAGTTTCATTACCGCAGCGGAATGAATAACCGGGTCAGTAACAATCTCAATTAGCGGCATGCCACTCCTATTAAAATCAATGAGTGTATACCCGTCTCCACTGTGTATGAGCTTCCCCGTGTCTTCTTCAAGATGCACACGCGTAAAGGTAATGGTATTTTTATCGCCTGTCTGGGGATCGGTGATTGTTAAGAAACCTCCAGTAGCAATTGGTTGATCATATTGGCTGATTTGATAACCTTTCGGAAGATCTGGATAGAAGTAATTTTTGCGGTCAAACTTACTCTCCTGCGCGATCTCAGCTCCTACCGCCAACCCTAATTGTATGGTTGCCTCAACGGCACGCTTATTCGGTACGGGTAACGCGCCAGGCAGCCCAAAGCAGACTGGACAGGTATACGTATTTGGCTCTGCACCAAAAATATCTGCGCTGCATCCACAGAACATCTTTGAATGAGTCTTTGGCTGAACGTGTATTTCCAAACCGATGATTGGAAGATAATGCATATCGTTTTATGGCTTTATTCTATTCAATGTTCGAGGAAACGGAATAGCTTCACGCACATGTTCAACCCCCGCAAACCATGCTACTAAACGCTCAAAACCAATTCCAAACCCACTATGCGGTACCGAGCCAAATTTACGCAAATCCAAATACCAATCAAAATCCTCTTCTGATAGATTATGTTTTTTGATGCTCTCCAAAAGCGTATCGTACGTATCAATACGTTGGCCACCACCGATTAGTTCACCATATCCTTCAGGTACAAATAGGTCTACAGATAGGGAATACTTCGGATCAGAATCTGTCTTGAAGTAAAAACCTTTAATAGCACTTGGGTAATGGTGCACAAATACCGGTTGGTCTCCATCCTTGAACAAAATATCCTCGTCATCATTGCCTAAATCTTCACCCCATGCAATATCTGATCCCAATTCATTTAGTTTTTTTATTGTTTCGTCGTAGTGCATCCGGGCAAATGGCTGCTTAATTCTCGTAAAAGAAGATACATCCCGTTTTAAAATTGCAAATTCTTGCTGTGCATGAGCGAGCATATATTCAATTACATACATGACAAGGTCTTCCTGAAACTGCATCATGTCATCTAGCTGCATAAACGCAGCTTCTGCATCGAGCATCCAGAATTCATTGAGATGCCGACGCGTCTTTGACTTTTCATTACGAAATACGGGACCAAAATCATACACTTTTCCTAATGATGCGATAGCAGCTTCTAGATACAACTGACCTGATTGACTTAGATAGACCGGTGTACCGAAGAAATCCACTTCAAATAACTCCGTTGTTCCCTCACACGCGTTCGGTGAAAAAATGGGTGAATCAAAACGCACATAGCCGCGGGAATCGAAAAATGTAGTAAGTGCCATAAAGGCGTGATACCGAATCCGTTGTATTGCCCATTGATTCGGACTTCTCAGCCATAAATGCCGGTTTGACAACAAGAAATCTGGCCCGTGTTCTTTTTTACCAATGGGATACTCCTCGATTGATTCATGTAGTATCTCTATATTTGATGCGAGGATTTCAAAGCCCACCGACGATCGCGCATCTTGTACTACTGTTCCTGTTATAGCGACAGACGATTCAAGAGCTATACCGCGGGCATGAGCAGATACTTCGGCAGATACCGTACCTTCGTCAACCACGATCTGAATGAAACCTGTTCCATCACGCAATTGTAAGAAGTGTATTTTGCCACTACTGCGCTTATTGTAGATCCATCCACGCAACGTAACAGAAGCTCCTTCATGCTCTTTAATGGTAGAAATAGTGACTTCCATAAATATTTTTTCTACTGAGACAACTTTTCATGCCACTGTGTCTTTTGCTGGTACGCATACCCTAGCCGAAGGAGCATATGCTCCGAAAGCTGTGGCCCGATAAGCTGCATTCCTATTGGCAGATTCTGAGCACTTATCCCAATTGGTAGCGCGAGACTTGGCACACCTGCAATATTAACCGGTATGGTAAAAACGTCAACTAGATACATCGCTAGAGGATCCTCTGACTTTCCACCAATCTCAAAGGGTAGTATCGGCGCAACCGGCGCAAGCACCGCGTCAACATTTTCAAACACATCCTCAAACTCTTGCTTCATGAGCGTTCGTATTTGCTGTGCTTTCTTAAAATACGCGTCATAATAACCTGAAGAGAGCGCATACGTACCCAACATAACCCGACGCTTAGCCTCAGAATTCAACCCAATGGTACGGGTTGACTTGTAAATACTGAGCAAATCCCCCCCACCACGTTCTGAGAGCCCATATCGTATGCCATCAAACCTGCCAAGGTTAGAGCTTGCCTCACTTGGCGCCATTATATAGTACGATGCAACGCCATAGGCTGAGAACGGCATGGAGATTTCATTAATTTCAAACCCGAGCGAAGCCAGTTCTTGCGCGGCTGATTCAATTGCGTTTCGTATTTCACTCTGAACATTTTCATCGAGCATCTCCTTTGGTATACCAATCTTTTTATGGATCATGCTATCAATATGTAAATCAAGATCGTTAACGTATGAAGGTACAGGTTGCGCTAACGTTGTTGCATCAAACGCATCTTTCCCCGCAATGATCTCAAGAATAACTGCGGCATCTTCAACATGATGAGTAATGGGACCAATGGTGTCGAGCGACGATGAAAAAGCGATGGCACCATACCGAGACACACGCCCATAGGTAACTTTGAGCCCAGTCACACCACAAAAATTTGCAGGCAACCGTATAGAGCCACCTGTATCCTCACCAATTGCAAATACTCCCATGTCTGCAGCAATAGCGGCTGCGCTTCCACCACTTGAGCCACCAGCAACCATCTGCATGTTCCAGGGATTTTTTACGACTCCATAATCAGAGTTCTCTGTAGAAGCACCAAACCCAAATGAATCTTGGTTGTTCTTGCCGATAAAAACTGCACCTGCATCAAGGAGTTTTTGAATGGCGGTTGCTGTGTATGGTGCTTGATATCCTTCGAGAATTTTTGATGCCGAGCGTGTTTCAATACCCGCTACGTTAAATGCATCTTTCACCGAGAATGGTATCCCAGCAACTAATGAAAGATCCTCACCATTTTTGTATCGAGCATCAATTATCTCAGCGTCAGCTAATGCTTTTTCTTTTTCGACAGTCAAAAATGCATTGAGCGTCGCATTCCGGTCATTAATATTTCGTAAAGACATCTCAACCAATTGTTTGCTGGTAATCTCACCTGCTTGTAATTTTTTGTGTAGTGTTCTTATAGGTAAGCGAAGTAAGTTATTCATCTGTGTTCTCAGCAAAAACAGCATGTACCGCAACATAACCATTTCGCGACTCAGGGGCAAGTGTGGTAACAATATTCTGTGAAAAACTATCGGTGACAACGTCTTCCCGAAGAACGTTTTGTAACCCGGTAACTTGCGCAGTTGGCACGACATCGTTTGTATCAACCTCATGAAGCTTATTCATGTATTCAAGAATATTCGAAAACTGGGCGGTATACATGCGTACCTCTTCGGAAGAGAGAGATAATCGCGCAAGTTCCGCAACATTATTAATTGTTTTCTCGTCAATAGCTTTATGTGTCATAGGCATTACATTGCACGAAGACGGGCAATCCGCTCTTCTACTGGTGGATGTGTCGTAAATAAACCCTCAAGACGTGATCCGGCTTTCTTTATCGGATCACTGATGTACAAATGCGCAGTTGCAGAATTCGCGTGAGGAACCTGCCGGGGGTCCTGTGCGATTTTTGCAAGTGCATCAGCAAGAGCGGCAGGATAGCGTGTTATATATGCCGCGGACGCGTCTGCTAGGTATTCACGCTGTCTACTGACTGCGAATTTAATAATATTCGCAATAATTGGTGCGAAAACAATGAGCGCAATACCCACTATCGCGATAATCCCTCCACCACGTCGTTCTCTATTATCACTACCTCCGATTCTAAGAGCATACTGTGTTAACATTGCGATAATCCCAACCAACACAACGACGATAGTCATTAATCGAATATCGTAATTTTTAATGTGGCTCAACTCATGCGCAAGGACACCTTCTACTTCACGTTTTTCCAGCCTGTTAAGTAAACCTCTTGTTACCGCTATAGCAGCGTGTTGCGGATCCCTGCCCGTTGCAAATGCGTTCATAGCGTCGCTTTCTATAATATGCAGCGAAGGCATCGGCAATCCTGTTGCGATTGTCAAATTCTCTACAAGATTATAATACTGAGGTTCCTGATCCTTCGTCACTGCATGTGCACCAGACAACGAGAGGGCAACTTTGTCTGCATAAAAATATGCTCCAATGTTTGTGATGAGAGAAAAACCAAGTAATGGTAAAACAACTGCTGAATTACCATACCATACTTCCCCCATCACATATCCGATTAATGTAACGAATATCAAAAAGCCTCCCATCAGGAGCCATGTTTTCCTTTTATTATCACTAATTTGTGTATACAAGTTCATGGTATATAAACACAGTTAGGGTCATGAGGCCAGTATAGGTGCAGAGTATGGTAATACGAATACCGTACTACCATTTTCTTTGCTTATACCGGCTTCTTAACCCTAACATTGCAACGGTAGAGAAGAGCCTATTCCTGCTTAACCGATGCATTACCGGCTCCCTCTGACGATTGTCCAAAATCCACTTTCACATCAGCTCGCTCACCTTCAGCAGCTTCGAAGAATTCTTCTGCTTTGAAACCAAAGAGATTAGCAACCACTACATCGGGAAATACACGCAAACGTACGTTATATTCCATAACATTCTGGTTATAAAATTGGCGGGCGTACGCAATCTTATCCTCTGTATCTGAAAGCTCCTCTTGAAGTTTGGTGAAATTCTCTGATGCTCTCAATTCTGGATACGCCTCAGCGACAGCAAACAGTGACTTCAGTGCACCTGTCAGCATGTTGTCGGCTTCTGCTTTCTGGCCAGGAGATTCAGCGCTCATGAGACGTGATCGAGCCTCAGTAACGTTTTCGAATACTTGCTTCTCATGTGCAGCATATCCCTTAACCGTTTCTACCAAATTTGGAATAAGGCTACTCCTTCGCTTGAGTTGTACATCTATCTGTGCCCAACTTTCCTCCACACGAAGTTTCAGAGTTACGAGTTTGTTATAGGTAAACCAGAAAAAGAGAACTATTAATACGATGAGACCAACAAATACTAATGAAAATCCAAACATAATATCACCCCCTGTGTAAAAATAAACAAATGATAAATAACCAAATAAACAAATGTACTACCGATATTTGTTTATTAGTTTATTGGGTTATTTGTCTATTAATCGCATTATATCACTACCCACATTGACTGCCTCGCGACACTACGCTATTATGGTTTAGAAGGAGTGACTATAAGTTAGCGTGCAATTAGACTTTCATAAGTCCTAGTTGCCGAGATGACGGAGTTATGGGTAAAATACCAGCACTCTTCTAACTCCTTTAGGGGGTCGTAGCTCAATTGGTTAGAGCACCGCCCTGTCACGGCGGAGGTTGCGGGTTCGAGCCCCGTCGATCCCGCCAGACAGTATTTACTGTCTGGTCTCATTACTTTGTAATTATTATGTTTTCTTATTACTCACTGCCAAGGGAGGTGAAGAGTTAAATACTATGGCAAAAGAAAATGAGGTTACAAACGTAACACAGGATCAGAACGCAGAGCGTCAATCGCAACTTGCTACTGTTCTCATAGGCATACTTATTGTTGTAGCGGGATTCCTCATCTATAGCGTCTTCAATACCCAGTCTGATACTAATCAGGATGTCAATGTACCTGATGATCAACTTGCGGAAAATGGCGATAACCAAGCAACACCATCTCCAACGGCGGGTAATGTACCAGTTGGTGGAGAACAATATGTTGTACAAGAAGGAGATACACTGTGGAGAATTGCACAACGCGCATATAACGATGGGTATCAATGGACTGCAATAGCTGATGCAAACGGTATTTCGAAAACTGCACCCCAGTTAGAGACGGGACAAGAATTAACTATCCCAGCGCTTGGTGGCCCTACCGCGATGCCGACCGATAATACAGATGAAGGTGGTACACCTACGCCGACCGATAGTCCAGAGCAAGAGCCTACTGAGGCTACCGAACCGACCGCAACGCCTGAACCTACTGCTACTCCACAAGCAACCATAACACCAACACCGACCGAGACCCCAGATGAGCCAACAGGAACTCCAGGAGAAGGTACAACGTATACTGTTGTAGATGGTGACACGTTATGGGAAATAGCAGAGCGTTTTTATGGTACCGGATTTGAGTGGCAACGAATCTTTGATGCTGAAGAAAACGACATTACCATGTACACCAGCAAAACAACTGGTGCTACGTATCCGCTGATCGAACCAGGTGATGTCCTTACTATTCCAGCATTGGAATAGTGCCGCATGATATCGTGGAATTTGTTACAAAAGTCGTAGGGCATATCTCTCGCTGCGTTGAGATATCGCCTTGCGGCTTTTGTCATTTTTACCCTTAGTGTTTGTATTATTTGACTACATGTATTATTAATAAGGAGTACTGCGGGATTAGTTTAGTGGCCAAACATCACCTTCCCAAGGTGGAGTGACGGGTTCGATTCCCGTATCCCGCTCCAAAAACATGAACCTTGCCAGAACTTCCACTTTCAAATATGTCATGTATTTCAAGTTTTTCATGGTGATTGTTATATGGGGATTAGTACCATTGCTGATTCCTAAGTCGTTAATTCCATATTTTGGACTTCAACTATCTGACTTTCAACTTTTACTTGTAAGAATCTGGGGGATAATCGTGTTGCTCGATTTTTTTGTGTACTGGTATATTTACAAAAAACCCACAAAGAAACTGACTAAATTCCTTTTGCTCTTTGGAGTCTTGGATAACGCTGGGCTCGGACTACTATTACTAGTCCTAACACCTATCTTTTCATTACCTTGGGGTATTTGGATAAACATTCCGTTTCAATTATTCTTTGGATACTGGTTCTGGAGGTTTTACAGGGACATAACTATACAAGAAAGTGGCTAATATTTGACTAATTATCATTCTCTTTATTAGTTACTATGATCAATCTCACTACCGCAGCTGAAGTTATTAACGATGTAAAGATCAGTCCCCATATAAACGCAAACTGATTCGGTGATGTCCGATCAATGTATGGACCTCCAAATATCAATAATATCGAATATGGCAAGATCATCATAAGGGACATAGTTGATAATGCAGTAGCTCGATTTTTGCTGGAAATATAAGAATTAACTATAGTTGATTTGAGGTTTACGAAAATCGTCGATGATGAAATTCTGGATAGAATTAATACACCTCCTAGAACTGGTCCAATAAATTTGGCAAACAAAAACGACGTCGCTAATACAGCTACACTTAAAGCAAAAAGTGTTCTATTTGAAAACCGATTTTTTAGTCTTGGGAAGAGCTGAGAGAATGTCGCGCTTATTATATACCCGCTGCCAAAAAGCAATCCCACGTGAATCGGCTGTAACCCATAATCACGCGCTTGCGAAATTCCAAGGAATTCGCTTGCAACATAGTAGCCGAGCGAAACTATAATTAATGCAAAACTTACAACCCCTATATACTTATCTTTAAATAATTCGTGTACCCCCTGAACATTTTGTTTAATATATCTACGCAGAGATATTTCTTCCTCCTCAGTATCAATTTTCGGTTCATGTATATATCTGATAAAGATATAAGCTAACAAGAGGTAGACGAAACTCGTCAGAGCATACGGGATAAAGGGATGTAACTCATATAAAATTCCTCCTGTGTAAGCTGAAATAAAAAGTCCAACCCATGACAATGTAGTAAAGTCGGCAATGACCTGTGTATAGTTTTGCTCATCTTTTCTTTCTAGCAAAGTATCATAAACAATTGCTTCAAATGTTCCCGAGTACATAGCCTTAGCAAATCCTTTCACAACTTCTAAGACAACAAAGAATATAAAACTGTTGGCGAATACATACATTAATAATGTTAATGCCCATACCCCGAAACTGATGATAAGTGTAATTCTTTTACCCACTACATCTGCGAGTGCTCCAGTGGGAATTTCAAGAATTACTGTTGTTATCGCTTGAATGATCGTAAGTAATGCTGCTTGTTGGTAATTAATAACCCGTAAGTAGAAGAATAACCAAATTGGAATGATAAAATATATTTCACCTAAAAACGCCGAGATATAGTATGGCTTGAGATACGGAAGCTGTTTTAATGACCGAAACATTTCATGTTATTATACCTTAGGACTATGCAGGATCTATTGACTATCTCACCACAGGAATCTGAATTTTTAATGGACTTGCTTTTGGCATTAATATGTGGAGTCATTATCGGTATAGAACGTGAGCGGCGGAATAAACCCGCGGGGATTAGCACCCAAACATTAGTTATTGGCGCGGCAATGTTGTTTTCTTTTCTTTCAAAGACAGTTAACGTAGGTGATCCAACACGTATTGCCGCTCAAATTGTATCAGGAGTTGGGTTTTTAGGTGCTGGAATAATTCTAAAATCCGAATCATCTGGTAAGGTAACTAATCTGACCACTGCCGCAAGTGTGTGGTATGCTGCAGCAATCGGTATGGCACTTGGATTCAATTTTCATTTCATAGGCGTCGTTGCTACTTTGTACGTGGTATTTATTAACAGAATCCCACGATTCAGAGGCAAACAAGACGAGCAGTAATAACGATGAAAAGTAACCTTAACACGATCGACGAATACATTGCACAATTTCCTGAAGACATTCAAACAATTCTGAAAAAGATTCGCATGATCATCCAAAACGAAGCGCCTGACGCAACCGAAGCCATTAGTTACCAAATGCCAACTTTTAAGTTAAATGGGAATCTTGTACATTTCGCAGCATACAAAAACCATATCGGGTTTTATCCAAACCCATCGGGCATCACACCCTTTAATGAGGAATTGAAGAATTACAAAACTAGCAAAGGAGCTATTCAGTTTCAGCTGAACGAACCCATCCCCTATGTCTTAATTGAGAAAATTGTGAAGTATCGCGTGAAGGAAAATACGAAATAATTACTTCACGTAGTCACCCTATATCCTAACCCTTCAATCACCTCAGTGAGTTTTGCGATCGATGCTTTTTCTGAGTCATATGAAATAACAGTTATTCCTTTGGCATAATTGGTATTAGCAGAAGATACACCATCTAATTCCTCCAGTTCCCCATCAATATTCATCGCACAACTGACGCAGTGCATGCCGTCAATGTGCAAAGTAACTGCCTGATTGTTTGGTTTTATTTCTTTTTTTCCAAACATAGTTATATAACCTCCATGACCCCGGTGTACATTCCCATTGAACAGGTGTAGGTATACCGTCCGGGTTTTGTCGGCGTAAATGAATAGGTTTCAATATCGGTTGGATCTAGAAACGTTTTAATGCCAAAACTAGGGAATACAAAAGCCACTGCACATGAATAGGTTTCATTGCTTTGCAACGAAATCTCTACAGGTACGTCCTTTTGTACACGAAAATAATTTGGGCTATACCCGCTGTTATATACACCAATATTGACTTTCTGAACACCGTCAGTAATTCCAATGGTAGCAGGAGTAACTGTTTTTTGTTCTTGTTTTGCTTGAATTCTTGCGACTATATTTTGATAACTGAACGGCGAGTCCGCTACAACTAACACACCATTTAAACTATATAACGCCATTCCGATTAGTATCATAGCGGCAACCCGCATAAAGCTTTGATACCACCGCTCCGAGAGCTTCGCAGTAGCAATACCTATCAAGCCAAATAACGGAGACGTCCCCAACACAAACGAAAACATAATTAATGCACCATATACCGGATTGCCGGAATTAATTGCCAAAACTTCCATTGCCTGTGTGACTCCACAAGGAATAAAAATTGTTAAAAATCCAAGCAATGCAGGTGCGAATAACTGATCGCTTTTAGACGACTTCCTGACATAACGTTGGAGAAACTTTGGCGGTTGTATCACAACATACCGAAATATCGGATGTACATTTAACAAGTTCATCGCCGTAGCAAACATGAACAATGCAGTGAATACTTGAAACGCCAGGCGAACCTCCAAGCTCAGGGTAAGCACAGAACCAAGAAGACCAAGTAGAAAACCTAAAATAGTATGCGCTATTAGTTTAGTCCCTAGAAACAGAACTACTGGCTGCCAGTCGTTTTTCGAGAATTTTCCAGATTCATGCTCAGATTCCTTTTGGTTCGCGATAACACTGGTGAGTAACCCCCCTTGCATCGCAAGACACGTCAACCCGCCTGTAGTAAGTCCGGTGATGAATATTACTATAAGATCCATATCATAATTTAACACGCTTCAATCGAAGTGCATTTAATACAACACTCACACTGGAAAAAGCCATTGCTCCTCCTGCAATTGCTGGATTTAACATAATACCAAATAAGGGGTACAACACCCCCGCTGCAATAGGAATACCGAGTACATTGTATATGAATGCCCAAAACAAGTTCTGTTTTACTGTTTTCATAGTTGCTTTCGATAGTTTAATAGCTTTTGGCAATTTGTGAATATCGCCACTGAGTAAGGTGATTCCTGCTGATTCAATTGCCACATCAGTACCCGTACCCATCGCTATTCCAACATCAGCAGTTGCAAGTGCAGGCGCATCGTTGATACCGTCTCCAACCATTGCAACTTTCTTCCCCTCATGTTGTAATTTTTTGATCTCATTTGCTTTGTCGGCAGGAAGTACCTCGGCGATAACCGTATCTATTCCTACTTGATCTGCAATATATTTGGCAGTTTGTGCATTATCTCCTGTGAGCATGGCTACCTTAATTCCTTGTGCATGTAGTTGTTTCACCGCTGATGCCGCGCTCTCTTTAACCGTATCTGCAATCGCGATATATGCCAGTATCGTTTCTTTTGCCATAAGTATAACTGGCGTTTTGCCTTGCACGGCAAATGACTGGATAATGTCTGTATCGACCGTCAACCCTAACTCTGCAACGAGCGTTTTGTTTCCTGCATAATATTCAGTACCGGCGATTGATCCTGTTACCCCTTTCCCTTCAATCGCCATGAAACTCTCGACGGGCTCAAGTGCCAAGCCTTCCTGTTTAGCCTTTTTCACAATTGCTTGTGCTAGTGGATGTTCCGAATGATTCTCTAAAGATGCTATGATACGTAAGACCTGATCACTCGTAATATTTGCTACTGGATGAATATTGGTTACTTCAGGTTCACCTTTTGTTATAGTTCCCGTTTTATCCATCACAACAAAATTGATACGTTGTAGTTTTTCCAGACTTTCAGCGTTCTTAATAAGAATGCCATTTTGAGCAGCTTTACCCACCCCTACAATCACTGCAGTAGGAGTGGCTAGTCCCATCGCACATGGGCATGCTATTACTAAAACTCCTACAAAAGATACAATTGCCAAAGGAAGCACCGCGCTTGCAGGCAGATAAAAGAAGCCAAAAAGTATCCAAATAAAAAACACAATCTCTGCAAGTAGAAGTACGATTGGCACAAATATTGCAGAAATTTGATCTGCTAGCTTCTCAATTGGAGCTTTTGATCCCTGTGCATCTTCAACCATCTTAATAATTTGTGAAAGCATGGTGTCACTCCCGACCTTTGTTGCCTTGATTTGTAAAAACCCCTGCTTGTTCATTGTCGCTCCGATAACTATATCCCCCATAACTTTATCTACAGGAAGAGATTCGCCGGTAATCATCGACTCGTCAATAGAAGTAGAGCCACTTATGATCACTCCATCAACCGGTATCTTCTGGCCAGGTTTTACTATCACCATGTCATCAACTTGCACTTGATCAATTGGAATTTCAATTTCCTTGCCGTCTCGCAACACCAATGCGCTTTTTGCCTGAAGATTAAGCAGCTTCTCTATTGCTTCTCCTGTTTTGAGCTTTGAACGATTTTCTAAATACTTACCTAAAGTAATAAATCCAACCACAACAATAGTCACATCATAATATGACTGTTCAGTATTGATATAAGGGGAGAGTACTTCTTCAAACGCAGTAATGATGAAACTATATACAAAGGCAACAGACGTTCCTATACCAACTAAGGAGTCCATATTCGCTACTCCATGCCGGAAGAAACGCACCATACCTTTTAAATAGGGAACCCCAACGACAAACAACATATACGTTGCTAGGACCGGCAGCAGGTGATGAAAAAAGTCCATAACTACTAAGGGCATTTCTGGAACAAGCATAAACGGATCCGCTGCGATTTCCCACACCATTACAAGAATACTCACCACAACCATGGGAAGAGAAACTATTACCTTTCGTTGAAGTTCTGCAAGTTCCTGAAGCTTACGTTCTTTTTTTGCTGTGTCCGAAGTAACCGGTGTCATCATATCGTGGTCAGCATGATGTGATGATCCAATACCATGCAAGGAATACCCCAAAGAGCCAATCGCCTTGTTCATATCCTCGGTCTGTAGCTTTGATTGATCATAAGAAATCTGTGCGGTCTCTGTGGCAAAATTTACTTCACAGTCTGTAACACCTTCTAGTTTCTTTAACGACCGTTTAATATTTTGTGCGCATGATGCGCAGTGCATGCCGGAAACGGTAAATGTTTGTGTATGATTATCATGCATATTTTTTCGGGTGCTTCTCGAATTCTTTGAAGCACCCACTTGCGCAAAAATAATAGGTTTTATCACCGAAATAAGAACTGAATCCGGCAGTCTTCGGAGAGATACGCATACCACACACTGGATCATGTACAATAGGCACAAGATCTTTCATACTTAGTTTCAACTCTTTTTGCGAACCAATTTCTGTATGAGAATCAGATAAATAATCTCTCAATAAGTCACTCGCTTCCACAATTCGTGGATCAGTGACCGAGTAATATATTTGTTTGCCATTTCTCCTCGTACTCACAATCTGAGCTTCACGCAGCACCATCAAATGTTGGCTAATATTTGCCTGAGGTAAATCTAACATCGTGTGAATGTCCGTTACCGGAAGTTCTTGATGTCGCAAGAGGTTAATAATTTCCAACCTACGAGGATGCGCCAATGCTTTTAATAAATCTGCATGCAAATCGAATACCAAGGAATACATATTCGTATATTAGAATATGTATTTACATCTGTCAACATTTACACAGTGCTTTTTTGTAAAGACTATAATGCAGGTATGGATTCTTTACCCTTTTTAAAGGGAGTAAATCTTGGTGGGTGGCTTGTCACGGAGCGCTGGATGACGCCGTCGCTTTACGAAGGCTCAAATGCTATTGATGAATATTCATTTCTCCAAAATCCCCAAAATGTTTCGAGGCTTAGAGTACATCATGAAAACTTTATTATTGCTGAAGACTTTCAATGGTTGTCTGATCATGGGATAAATGCAGTGCGAATACCTGTAGGGTACTGGGTCTTTGATGGTGATCCCCCATTTATATCTTCAATTGAATACCTTGACTGGGCTATCCAACAAGCAGAGAAATATCACCTTCTTGTTTTGATAGACCTACACGCTGCTCCCGGTTCACAAAACGGAAAAGATCATAGCGGTAGATTAGGTCAAATAAAATGGTACTCAAAAATTAACCAACAACAAACCATAGAAACACTTCTGCGGTTAGCAAAACGATACAGAAGTTGCAGCAACGTGTTCGGTCTACAACTCGTGAATGAGCCAAAATCGGATCTTTTTGGATACAAACTTCGAAGATTCTATAACGCAGCATATGCTGCAATAATTAAAGTTGCACATCCCAACCTTTACATTGCTTTTCACGATGCATTTCGTCCACACGTATTTACTGGATGTATCAAAAACGTCAATGAAAGCTACCCTGTTTTACTTGATAACCACCACTACGGCTTTTTTGATGATATTACTGCAAAACGACTGTCAGTAGAAAGCTACTTTGCACAATTAGAGATGCGTTCTAAACTTTATGAAAACTTGAGTAAAGACCAAAAAGTTATTATCGGTGAATGGAGTCTCGTAATGTCAGAAAATATACTAGAAACGCGAAAAAATGAAGCACTGGAACTAATGATAAAAAATGGAAAGATTCAAAAGAGGATCTACGAACAAACCACCGCTGGATGGTTCTATTGGTCATACAAAACGGAATCTAGAGGAATCTGGAACTTCCGTTCGTTAGTAGAAGACGGACTACTTCAGGTATGACTACTCTGCACGCAAGGCTTCAATGGGATCTTTATTTGCAGCACGAATTGCAGGCCACAATCCAAACACAACTCCAATAACTGTCGAAATCCCAATTGCCGTGATCACCACATCCATAGTGATATCCGGAACTAATGGTGTTTGAGTGCGAACGATATACCCCACCAATAATGATAGACCTAACCCCACGAATCCCCCTAATGATGTTATAACAACTGCTTCCGTCAAAAATTGAATTAGAATCGCAAGCTTAGTTGCCCCGACTGCCTTTCGAAGACCAATCTCTTTTGTGCGTTCTGACACCGTAACCAGCATTATATTCATAATTCCAATGCCTCCTACTACAAGAGAAATTGCCGCAATTGCCGATACCAATGCAGTTGAGAGATTAAGAAACTGATTAAATAAATCCAACAAATCATCCTGGGTAAGTACGCTAAAATCTTCTTCACCTCCGTGTTGCGCGAGGAGGGTTTGAAAGAGCGCATCTTTTACTAAAGTAACATCTGCAGTATCTTTTGCTTTTATAACAATCCTGCTAATTCGAACCTGTTCATTAATCTCAGTTGCAGTATCAAAAGGAATAACAGCCACATTATCAAACTCAGAGCCAAACAGACTCGTTGATTTTGACTCTTTAAAAGTACCTATTACCGTCAGCTCACGCTCTCCCAGCAAAATCGTCCTCCCTATCGGATCATTCTCACCAAATAGCGTCTTAGTGGTAGATGGACCCAGTACAATGACATTTCCTGAACTGCGACTTTCAAAAAAAGTACCTTTTTCCAACTCAAGAACTTCGAACGCATCAAGCATTGTCGGAAATGCCCCAAATATCGGTGAGGAAGTCACCACTTCTTCAGCTTTGAGCTGACCATTAACTAAGGAGATTGGCGTCACCGAGGTTATATCTGGGTTCTCTTGAATTAACGACACATCCTCAAGCGTCAATATATCAGACGACACAAAACTTGCCGGGTTTACCTGACCGCTTGAGGCATTTATATTTCCGGAAAGTACGACAATAACATTAGTACCAAATCCTTGAATAAGGCCCGATACATCATTTTTTAAACCTTGCCCAAGAGAAATGAGTGTGGTTACAGAGGAAACACCAATGACAACGCCAAGTACCGTCAAAAGACTTCGTATTTTGTGGTGCCAGATTGATTGCAATGCTGTTGATATGTATGAAATCATACGTTTGAATACTCTTCAAGAACACCCATCATTACATTAAAAACCTTTTTCCACCAAGGAGCTTTTGTACCTGCCTTTGGTTCCTGGACATCTTCCTCTGAAACAATTCGTCCATCAAGTATGTGAATGATACGCTCACAGGAATCCGCAATAAATTGATCATGGGTAATGATGATAAGTGTTTTCCCTTTTTTATTCAGATCCTTAAGGATTCTTAGAACTTCTGTACCCGTCTGTGTATCCAGGTTCCCTGTAGGTTCATCTGCCAAAATGACATCGGGATCATTTATAAGCGATCGTGCTATAGCGACACGCTGTTTTTCACCACCTGAAAGCTGATTAGGACGATGATGCATACGATCCTTGAGCCCCACTGTAGTAAGCAACTCCTCTGCTCGTTTCTTTGCCTCTTTCCGCGAAACTCCAGAATAAATCGTAGGCATGGTGACATTGTCGAGCGCAGATAGATGTGAAAGAAGATGAAAGCTTTGAAACACAAACCCCACCTTTTTACTTCTAATACGAGCAAGTCGTTTGTCTGACATGGAAAGCGATATCAGCTCTCCATCCAAGACGTATGACCCTGCTGTCGGCCTATCAAGTAAGCCCAATACGTTCATGAGTGTCGATTTACCAGATCCAGATGGCCCCATAATTGCAACCATCTCTCCTTTTTCAATAGTCACAGTGATATCAGATAACGCCGGTACCTGCACTGAACCAGCATTATAGATTTTGGTAATTTTTTCTAGTGAAACAAGCGGCATCTGTATATCGTATCAAATTCTGAAAAATGGGTAATGTACAGAATTTATGATTGTGCTGGGGGTTGTTGGCTTGATACGTTTTTTTTCGTGACTGGGGCATTGCTGTTCTTCTTTACCACATCTGACACAAGCACAAGTAACTGGAAAAGGAAATAATACATAAGCGCATAAAAAGCCATGGCAAATAATGTATCGAGCTCTAACACGTGGCCCCCTTGAGTCACAAAACTATTAAACATACCATCAAATGGATCCCTTAGGCCGCTACTGGCAGAATAAATCCAATTAACAAATGGAGACGGATTCGCCGCCAACAGTTTAAGCAGTACACGAAATCCAAGAAAAAATTCTATAACGGTAATGAGGACGTTGAGCGTATAGTACAGGGTTTTCTGTACTTTCAAGCTAAACGGAAGAACGTTCATACAGCCATTATATACAGCGGAAGAAAGTAATTACAATATGACGCTTTGTGGCTCGCTTGTCTCCGATGTTTCGTTATCAGACTTTGGAATCATATATAAGTCTTGGTTATACCCCCCGACTCCTACATATACCGCCTCCCCATGTATTACTTTCTCTAAATCCCGACAGGCAAAACACCCTTCTTCTCCATTTCGACACACGAACTGATCCAACTTTCTTGCAGTCACTATTCGCTTCGCAACCTCTAATATCCTATTCTCTGCCTCCTGAGCATCCGGCAATACGACTTCTTCTAAATCAGATCCTTTGTCTAAATACCAATAACTCATTTTTTCTATGTTTCGTTCTTGGTTATTTTTGGCAAGGAGAAAATATATCGGAAGCTGTAATGATTCTGCTTCTTCTTCGTTTCGGCCTGTTTTAAAGTCGATAATATGTACAGAATCTGTCTCTTCAAGATATTCTAACCAGTCAATTTTTCCGCAGAGGATAATATTCAGTTCCTCTGAGATCCAATAATATGGCAACGATTTTTGGATCTTAACCGCCTTACGAACTAAAGGACCTGGGTTCTTCTCAACCTGATAGAGCATCTCTTTTGCCCGTTCTTTATAGCGTCTTTCTTGCTCTGGATCAGAAAATCCACCTTTCTGTCCAGCGACTTTTTCCCATTCTTCATCGAGTCGCTGCAAAAGTGATCGGGAAAACCGTTCTTCGGTCGGCAGCACAGAAAGTGACTCTAACACTCCATGCACAGCCTGACCGAGCGCGAGTGGCGGAGCGACAATGTTTATCTTTCGATTGGTCTTAGGATCCTTGTACACATTGTTCAAGTAATACGCACGCGGGCAATTGAGATAATCCTTTATGGAGGAATGTGAAACCCAAACTGCAGTAAATTTATCTTTTGGCATATTCGTATTGTAACACCGTTTTTTTGCTATTCTGTATTATCCAAATACACTTTCCCTTGTAATACCTCTGGTAAATACGACCCTTTCTCCGGATACATTTCGTATCCTTTGCCATACTCGAGATCCTTCATCAACGACGTTGGTGCGTTCCGCACTTGTAATGGTATCGGCAAATTTCCTTGCTCTTTTACATCCTCCAGCGCTTTAAAATACGCGTTGTACGCATTTCTGTTCTTTGGCGCTTTTGCTAAATATGCAACTCCATGTGCAAGGTTTATTTGACATTCCGGATATCCAATCGTCTCACATGCTCTAAATGCATTATTGGCAACAACCAGCGCATGAGGATCGGCTAAGCCAACATCTTCACTCGCAAACACAACCATTCGTCGGGCAATATATTTGGGGTCTTCACCTGCATGGACCATACGTGCCAAATAATACAATGCCGCATCAGCATCGCTTGCACGCATTGATTTGATAAATGCGGAAATGGTATTGTAGTGTTCCTCACCATTCTTGTCATACAACAGGTTTGTCTGTTGCAGCGACTGCCTAATAGCTTCTTTTGTTAAGATAATGTCATTCATTTCTGCCAAACTATTCGATTTAACTGCTATTTCTAGGGCATTCAGTGCGATACGTGCATCACCGTTGGCATGCAGCGCCAAAAATTCCATGGCATCATTTTCAATATCTACTCTTATCGAACCAAATGCGCGGGGGTGATGGAGCGTATTTTCTATAATCTGTGAAATATACTCTTTTCCCAACGGATGCAAAACAAATACCTGACATCGGGACATCAACGCAGCATTAACCTCAAAGCTTGGATTCTCCGTCGTTGCGCCGATCAAAATGACTGTGCCGTTTTCAACGTGCGGTAGCAGGGCATCTTGTTGGGATTTGTTAAAACGGTGAATCTCATCTACAAACACAATCGTCTTTTTTTGAAAAAGCTGTTCTTTACTCGACAGAGCCCTTTCGAAAACCTGACGTAAATCTTTTACCCCATGCATTGTTGCAGAGAGTTGAATGAAGTGTACATCGAGTGTGTTTGCAATCACGCGGGCTAAGGTGGTTTTCCCAGATCCTGGCGGACCCCAAAAAATCATTGAGGATATATTTCCAGACTCTATTGCTTTGCGCAGAATTTTATCTTGTCCAAGAATATGCTCCTGCCCGACATATTCATGCAATGATGTCGGACGCATCCGATCGGCCAGCGGTACTGAAGGTAACGCAATCATAGGTATATTCTATAATTCAGTGAAAAAACAGAAAAGACAGACAAATGTGAACCTGGGCAACAGTTGATCTATTCTACGATGAGTACTCCTTCCATCCCCTTTTGCCGATGATCCATCACACTGCAATAGAAAGTAAATTCACCTTTTTTGTCCGCGACAAATTCTACAATTGTCTCCTCACCCGTGTCCACTTCACGGGTAGTGATATCCAACTCATCTACTACAAAATCATGGGTTCCCTTTGTGCTTTTTAGGTGCAAGCGTACGGTATCACCTTCCCTAATTGTCAAAGTCTTCACTGAATATGCATATTCCCATGCAGTTAGTGAAACTTCCACAATATCCTCTTCATCTATAGACCTAAAAGTGGGTCGATTTGACGGCTCAGGGGTGAGTGTAGGTTCTGGATTCTTCTGATCCTCAGGGGCATCCGCGAGGTTTGCACGATGCCACCAAAACGCTATCGCACCAACGATTACTATAATTCCAGCAAGTAGTTTTAAAAGAGAGACCGGCTTTTGCCGCTGGGCCTTAGGTGATGTATCAGGCATAGGCACTTAGCATTATAGCAAATCTGCGTCATAATACGATGCCCTTTTGCACAAAACTTAGGTATCCGTCGGACGTCACGATGACATGATCAACTACGGGAATACCAAGCAGTTTACCGCATTCAACCAATTGCTTGGTTGTACGTATATCTGCATCCGAAGGATCTAATTGGCCAGATGGGTGATTGTGTACTAGTATTACTGCACTTGCAACATGTTTTATCGCTGGCTCAAACACTTCTCTCGGGTGAATAATACTCGTATCAACCAATCCAATTGATACAACCTCATATTTTATGATCTGGTTTCGTGAATTCAGTAATACAATTACAAAGTGCTCCTTGGTCTGATTGCGGATGTCATGTACGCTATTCCACACGTCTGCAGCAGTGACAACAGTGGCGGTGCTCAGGTCGGTAATGCGCTTTGAAAGTTCGAATGCTGCTAATAGTATTGACGCTTTTGCCTGGCCGATCCCCGGAATACTCTGTAAAATGTCCATTGGTGCCTGTGAAAGCGTTGTAAGAGGAAATTTTGTGAGCAGTGTGCGCGAAAGTTCCAGTACCCCTGCTGATTTTGTACCTGACCCAAGGAGTACTGAAACGAGTTCTTGATCCGACAATTTCTGCACACCATACCGCGCTAGTTTTTCACGTGGCTTATCCACGCGATGCAAATCACGAATCGTCATCTCCTCCATAAAAAAAATAATAGTACAAATAGTCAAATAAACAAATATACAAATTAAGATACAATGTACGGTATGAATATCAATGAAATAACATACACCCTCCCGCCTGAAAGAATAGCAAAACATCCACCCAAAACCCGTGGCGATGCAAAGCTTCTGGTGCTGCACAAAGATACAGGTGAAATAGAGCACAAACAGTACAAAGACCTCCCTGAGTATCTCAACAACGGTGATCTTATCATTAGGAATAACACAAAAGTCATTCCAGCACGACTCCTGACTAAAAATCCGAGAGGTGGAACAGTTGAACTGTTATTAATCGAGTCACACCAATTATCGCTTAACCCAACGTTTACCTTTGAATGTTTATATGGTGGGTCTACTCAGCAAGGCGACCTGTTACAGCTCGAAAATATTAAATTGAAAGTGGAAGGAATTAGCGACCACGGGACCGTTTTGATTAATTCACCGCTACAATCTTCTGACTTGATGGAAAAGTATGGACACACCCCTATTCCTCCATACCTAAAACGTGAGGATGACCCAGATGACAAAGAACGCTACCAAACACCGTTTGCTGAGATACCCGGTTCAGTTGCTGCACCTACAGCTTCACTCAACTTCACCGATGAGATACAAGCACTGTGCAGGTCAAAAGGTGCAGATATTAGAGATATGACGCTTCACGTCGGCAGAGGGACCTTTTTGCCAATAAAGACAGAAAAAATCGAGGATCATATCATGCACAAGGAATTTTATTCGATTTCTCCTGAAACCGTGCAAGGTATAAGCACGGTTAAGCAAAAGGGAAGAAAAGTTTTCGCGCTTGGCACTACGGTCACCCGTGCCCTCGAACACATGGCTCGTGTCACTCCAACCAAAGCACTGGAATCAACGACAGAACCGATTCAAGCGGAAGCCGACCTTTTTATATTCCCGGGTTACGATTTCAAAATTGTCGACGCATTATTAACGAATTTCCACGCTCCCCACTCAACAGTTCTCTTACTCGCTGTCGCATTTGCGGGAAAAGAAAATTTACTAAACGCCTACGACGAAGCACTTAAACTTGATTACAAGTTTTTAAGTTATGGAGATAGTATGCTGATAATCTAAACAGTATAATAAATCTTAATGACCATCCCTACAAAAAAGTTACAAAGTGGATTCGAAATGCCTATATTCGGCATAGGTACGTGGGAGATGGGTGGTCGTATGGAATATGATCCCTCAAATGACGATGAAAGAGACATCACAGCTATCCGAACCGCGATAAACACCGGGATTACGCATATAGACACCGCTGAAAAATATGCTGCTGGTTATTCGGAAATTTTGGTAGGTAAGGCAATTGAAGGTTATGATCGATCCGCGCTATTTATCGCTACCAAGGTTGCTTCACAAAATCTCAGATTCGATGACCTTATTAGCTCATGTAAAGCAAGCTTGAAGCGAATTAACACAGAGTACTTCGATCTTTATATGATTCATAGTCCAAGCCTTGCTATTCCAATTGAAGAAAGCATGCGAGCAATGGATACATTAGTTGCGGATGGTTTAATCAAAAATATTGGAGTAAGCAATTTTTCTGTAGAACGATTTCAAAAAGCCCAAGATAGTACAAAGAATAAGATAGTCGTAAACCAACTTCACTACAATCTATTAATACGAGAGCCAGAAAGAAGAGGAATTCTAGACTACTGTCAACGCAACGACGTCATGTTTGTTGCATACAGACCAATTCAAAAAGGACTGTTAGTCGAGTCGATTAATCCTCTACTAGAAAACATGTGTAAAAAGTATGATAAAACACCTGCGCAAATTGCAATTAACTGGTTAACTTCCCAAAAGAACGTTGTAACACTTTCGAAGATGAGCAACCAGAAACATTTAGAAGAGAATCTCGGAGCTTTAGAGTGGAAAATGGAAGATGATGATATTGAAAAACTCCGTAATGATTTTCCGAATCAACAGGACATATCTGACTCAGTACCACTAACTAAGTACGACTAGTTAACAATTCTAACTTCACTCACCAAATCAACATCAAAGGCATCTTTGACTGATTGTTTCATTTGATCAGCGAAGTCGAGGATTTCTTGACCTGATGCTTCTCCTTTAGTCACAATTATCAGAGCATGTTTATCGAACGTGCCGACATTACCGATCCATTTGCCCTTCCAGCCCAACTCTTCTAAAAGTCTTCCAGTGGGTATTTTCACAATCTGATCCTGTCCCGTATTGTGCCAGTCAATCCGATCATACTCCATCTTGGTAATGGGATAATGTTGCAACTCAGGAACTTCTTTTTCTAATTCGTGAAACTTTTCTACCGTAACAAAAGGGTTTACAAAAAAACTCCCACAAGTCCCATACTCTGAGACTTCAGGTAATTTCGCTTTTCTTTGCAAAATAATAGCGTCTGCAATTGCTTTTGGCGTATACGGCGGTTTTGCCACTTGATCAAGCCAGGTTTGCAACGATTCATACGAATATCTACCATGATAATGTGTGTCAAAATCTGGAATTTTTGAAAGTTGCATGGTTACCGAAGTAACCACATACCTGTCTTGTAATTTTGTTTTAAAAATACTCGACCGATACGCTGGTTCTGTTTCCGCCTTACTAAATGCTTTCAATGACCCATTCTGTAAATCTAATGCCTCAACCGAAACCAATACATCTTCAAATGTCTGGCCATATGCGGCAATGTTTTGTACTGGTGCTCCACCGACGCTACCAGGGATATATGCGAGATTCTCGATGCCACTCCAACCTCTTTCAACTACATACATCACAAACCGATGCCAGTCTTCACCCGCACCGACTCTAAGCGTCACGGTAGAATCTGTTTCTTCGATAATTTCTATTCCTTTGATTAACGGCTGCACCACTAAGCCATCGAAATCATTTACAAATAGCGTATTACTTCCTCCCCCTAACACAAAAATTTTATTTCCCTGCACAATGGAATCTTTGAGCGTTTCCTGCAATTCTTGTGTACTAGAAGGCTGGGCAAAATAACGAGCTGAGACATGCACACGAAACGTGTTATACGGGAGCAACGAAGCATTTTCGAGGATCATGCGAATATTGTATCAAAACAATACGAGCGTAAAGCAAAAAGCTAACCAGCACACCGTAGTATCTAGTGGTGTGAATACAGTCCCACCAACTCAGCAGAGGTTATAATATGGCCATCCATAGCCGCAACAACGTCTGGCTTTGTACTTGCTTCTGGAAGTTCAAGCATCGTATCGAGAGCATACAATTTGAAAAAATACCGATGCGTGCCACTGGGAGGACAAGGCCCACCATACCCGCGAGTACCAAAGTCTGTCATACCTTCAATACCACCTTCAGGAATGCTGCCTTCTGCAACTATCCGTACACTCGGCAATATATTCCATACTACCCAGTGTACCCAAGTTTTGGCAGGTGCATCTGGATCGTCAACAATGAGCACATACGACCCGACATGTGATGGTGGATTCAAAATTTCTAACGGAGGTGAGATATTTCGGCCCTTGCAGGTATATTCATCTGGAATAAATGATTTATGTGAGAAAGCGCTACTATGGAGGTTCATTTTTCATGCACACGATAAACAAAACGATCTCGTTTTACCAAAAAAACAGCTCCCAACGTCACGATTATCGAGCCAATCGTCTGCAAAATATTGATGTACGGAATCAAGGCAATCACATAAAAAACTCCCAACCCCAACACAAAAAGTATAGATTTATTCATACTGGGATTTTTTAAAACACTATCACGAAGCATCAAACCATATAAGAATCCTACAAATATTTTTGCAAAATACATCTCAAGCATAAACGCACCCATTACCAGGAGCCCAAGCGGGATACCAACCACGGTCATACAAAGCAAAATAAAGACGGGTAATATACCAACAAACACGACAATACCCCATCCAATACTTGCGGGCATTTTTTCCTTTATGGTCAGCGCAACGTTCTTTGTAACATCAGGGAATAGGTACAGGAATAGCAAGCCAATGAGTAAGGCTGAAGAAAACGACCAAAGATGGTAACCAAAATTTATTTTTTGTCCAAGAGTTGAGTCAGGATGATCACCCCATTCGCGTGGTAGACTATTTGGATCGATATACTTTACCGCACCAGCCACCGTAAGCGCGCTCGGTAAATCTGTCTCCTGTTGCATGCTATATGACAAATCACCGCCGACTGAGGAACCTTCACCCGCAGTAAATACCCCGGTATAAACCCATGCATTTCTTGCCGTTGAACCATTAAAATCAAGCGAACCCGCTGCCCCATACATACCTCTTTCTATTGTTGCGTTATTGATAACCGTCCCTCCGGCAAACAAATGCGCACCATCGATTGTTACGTCTTCTTGAACAGAGACTGTTCCACCAACTGAAATCAAACTATCTCCTATCGTTACATTCTTAACATTAACCGTACCACCGAGAGCAACAACATCATCTCGCACGGTACCAGTCACTTCAATAGTCCCTCCAAGAACATATACATCCCCATTTATGGTACCAGTGACCGATATATTTTCTGCAATTGCATACACATCTCCATTAATAGTTCCCGCAATGGTGATACTATCAGCACCTGCCAAAACGTCATCATTAATAGTCTCATCTTCCTCAACAATATACTCAACTCGTGAATGTTCACCAGAATGTGCACGGACTGTCGAAAAGGTGTGAAGAAAAAAAGAGAAAAAAACAATCAACAAAAGTGTTACTGCAAAAGTTTTTCTCATGACATAAAAATTTTACTGCGATCCACTACCGCTGTCAAAACACTATTTCAAATACTCATAGAGTTGGCGCAAAAACATAACGACTGCAGCTGGAGCAGTAACGCTATACACTGATTGGCCATTGTTATCGGTAATCTTCCATGGCACCGTTGTCACTTCAACTTTTTGTGTAACAGGGTTATATGAAAACACATGTTCATGTGCGATTTCGTATTCATCTAAATAATCAAATGCCACCTCGTCAGGGTAGGAATTCCTAATATAAATATGCTGGACTCCTTGTAGTTGAGCTGCATACTCTATTGTCGCTTGGTCTGCTTCGAGTCTCTGCCGAATACCATCGATTCCCAAATCATCCCCTTCTTTTTGCGTCATCCGCTGTGTTCCATAACCTTCACACACCGGATTTTCACAGAGAAGAGAGAAAGTGTTCGTTTTTTCTTCATATTCAATATCCTTGGTGATAAGCGTTGCTGTATTTCGCGAAAGCTTACACAAGGGACAGACAACACGACGCTGGATACGCGCATTTAATACGCTGTCAGACACATCAATTAATACGAAGAAATCCGGATCATCTTCAAGTTTCATAATTTCACGAAAATAAAGAGAGTACGAAACTTGGTCTAATCCACGGGGGAATCCATCGATCAAAATAGCCTGCCTTGACAACTTCTCAACCTCACGCTTTACCAATGCTAGTATAAATTCAGTCGGCAGTAAGGTTTCTGTTGTTCTGTTGAGTAAAGCCTCGATTGCTTGTTCTATCGTAAAAGTCCCTCGATAATGTGACTTCAAATAGTCAAGCAATTCAGCATGTGCCTCTTGATCATTCGCTGAGGCATGAACCGCTCTCACAATATCCCCAACGGAAATATGAGCTACTCGATGCTCGCCAAGTACTTCCGCAAGCATCTTGCTATAGGTACCCTTTCCTGCGCCTTTTTTGGCAAGCCAGAAACTGATAAACGAATTACCCTCATCAAGATAGGTCTTAAGAAATTCAATTTCTTTACCTGCTTTTGCTTGGAAATACTCATGTCTGCCAACCGGAGAATCAAGGTCAAATGTTTGTGTTATACCAGAGGTTTTTGTAGAAAATAACGGAAAATCCATAAGAATAAATAAACAAATTTTTGATTATCATTTGTTTATTTAAAGTGAACGATGTAATTATTTGCCGTTAGCGTCGCCTTAATTGCGTCACCAACCGAAATATTATTCTGGTCATATAATTGGTCTGCGACAGCACCAGCAGCAAATATTCCCTGCTGAGATGTTTCCCCCGTACGATGGTCAATAATGATATGTCCATGTTCGTCCATATCGACTAACCCTTTTACAAAGTCTGAGTTTGGAATAGATCCTATTTCTACGAATACTCCTTGAACCGCTAGCTCTCTCTCTCTATTGTGTTCCTTATCAAGATATTTAATACCCGTTACAAAAACATCGCCAATAATTTCGGTTGTTTCTGCTTGGAAAATAACCGAGATACGACCGTCCCGCTCAAAATCGAGTATCTTTTGTTTGGTCACGGTATCACACTTAAATACTGTTCCTCGTATGAGGAGCGTGACGTTTCGGGCATACGAGACAACATCAACGACTGCCTCCATTGCCGCATTTCCCGCTCCCACGACCACCACATCCTTATCTTTAAAGAGCGGCGCGTCACACGTTGAACAATACACAACACCACGGCCTTCAAATTCTTTCTCCCCTGGCACTTCTAGCTTTCGACGTCTGCCACCGGATGTCACTATTACCGCCTTTGAGCGATATACTGAGTCTCCCACTGATACATCCCATACCGGTAATGCATACTCAGGAACATTTACTTTTTCAATGTGGGAAACACGAGAATATTCCTTAATCTCTAGACTTTCCTGCGCACGAACATGCTCTTCGAGACGCTTTGCCAACTCCGAACCGGTAATTGCTAAAGTGCCAATCCAGTTTTGAATGTCATTGGAATTTAAAGATTGTCCTCCGAAGGATTCAGTAATTAGAAGTGTATTGAGAAGTTTCCTGCCCGCGTATACGCCTGCTGCAACACCACCAGGCCCACCGCCGATGATAATAAGATCGTACATAAATTACGTATATCAACTAAAACACAATGTACCACTGATTTGCCAGGCTTCGTCTAAATCATTTTAAAGGGTTACTGCTTAATTGTAAATTAACGGAGATGCCTGCTGCAAAGCCGAGGAAAGTAGGATAAAATTGGAAGGAACTTCGTAGAAACAGTAGAAGTTATATAAATAGTAGAGAGTGAGGACATTTACCGCATTTTTATCATTTTAATAGGTAAATAGTTGTACATGCCGATGTAGCTCAGCTGGTAGAGCAGGCGCATCGTAAGCGTCAGGTCGTCGGTTCGAACCCGACCATCGGCTCCAAGGGAGAATAAGCAAACATGCAAATAAGCCAATAAGCAGATTTAATATAAATAGATTTGTTTATTCGTCTATTTGCTTATTTGTAATATTTGCATACTACACACATGATCAATAAATTTAGAAACAGAAAATCGGACAGATCCAAAAAGTACACATACATTCCTCCCACCTCCCCAAGAGATGAGGAAGTCGCAATTTATAAAAAGCTCATGCTTACTGCAGTTTTGGTCATCGGACTGGCTGTTGGGCTCTATATATGGGGCGTACCACTTATCGTACAACTTGGATCAGTATGGAATCAGTTTGGTGCAGATGTTCCGGAACAAATACAGCCAACCCCCGAAATCACCGTCATAACCCCTCGGTTAAATCCTCTGCCCTCAACCATCCGCGACCCTAAGGAAGTTACCATATCTGGCACCGGACCTTCAGGGCATGATATTGCGATTTATATTAATGAGACCAAACAAGTAACCGTTCTCGCTGACGCATCGGGAAACTTTGTAGTAAAGGACCTAAAACTACAAGAGGGCGAGAATGTAATCTATGCCAAAACTATCCAGAATGACACAGAAAGCGAGGCATCGAACAAGCAGATTGTAGTATACGATATAACCCCACCCACAATATCAATTATAAGCCCAGCCCCCGGCACTACTACCAAAGAAAACACGATCGACATAATTGGCACTACAGAGACGCAAGCAAAGGTAACTATTAACGAAGTGCAAGTCATTGTAAACGCGACAACAGGTGACTTTACTCGGCTTGTCACTTTACAGGATGGAGAGAATGTCTTTACGATTGTCGCCTCAGACAAAGCCAATAATCAAAAAACCATCACACTCACTATCATCAAAGAGGCTTCTGAAGAACAATCGCAACCAGCTCCTGAAGTGCAATAAGCTTTTCAGCAGTAATCATTCATAAATTCATGCCCAAGAAGTGACTTTTCCTAAGAAGAGATACGCTTTGGAGAAGTTACGGTAGTAGCTGTAGAGCCACTTGTTACTAAAAGTGCCAAGAGCATCCAAAATAGTACTGACAGATCGTTTTTAAAGTATGGAACATCAATAAGTCCATGTAACAAAATATATGACAGAGCAAGACTTATTCCGAAACTAATGCGTTCGCGTGACATATACTTTGATGCAACCCAGAAGAGCCATACAAAACCAAGTACCCCAAGAGCACCCAATTCCGCCATTACTGTCATCCAAAAATTATGCGGATACTCAAGTGGCTCTGCATCACACGTATAGTAAGTAGATGCATATGCTTCTTTAAACCCAGAAAGGCCTACTCCTAACACAAGATTCTCTTTCAAAAGATGTGCTGTTCCTTCCCACAAACATAAACGAATTTGTGCGGTACCTCCTTCACGCACCCAAGGGTTTACTGCTTCGTGTGCCAATAACGGAGATACGATAAGTAACATGGCCGAAAACCCTAAAGAACCTGCAACAAGGATACGAAACAGACTGCTGGTAATATCTTTGTTATATTTAATGAAAGCAAACTGCGAAATTACGATAATTGGTATCATCAAAATCAACGCAATGAACCCACCCGTTGACCATGTGAAAATAAACCCAAAGAGGAGCACACAAAAAGTAATAGCAAGCTGCCTAACACCTGGTATTTTTTTTCTATAATCACGAAAGGCTATTCCTATGATTGCTGCGATAGCAGGTCCAATAAACAGGGCAAGTGCATTACCATTATTAAACACTGCATGGGCACGATTAAATTGATCGGGGGTAACAATAAATAGGCCAGAAACATACTGCAATATTCCCATAAGTGCTATCCACACACACGACATAAAATATACTGTGAGGAAAAGCGTAGAAATATGCGCTGTAACTAAGCCTTTTTTAATAACATCAGCAGTAATATAAAAGACAATAACTGGTTCCCAAATATATGCACGGGCAATCCCCAGTGCTGCTACACGATCTTCGGCTACGATTACCCCTATTATTGAAGAAAGAACTATTAGAAACACGGGAATACTAAACTGAGGTGCGGGTATTGAAAAATCACGCAAGCTGATGCGTAGTGTAACCCAAACGGCAAACATCGCAAGGATAAGTATTTCGAGCAGCGTGGTGGGCAACACATCAAACAGCCGCCAACGAATGACATATAACGGCGCGAAAAGGATTGTTATCCCTATGAGTACTTTCAGAAAATTCTCCAAGTTTTTATTAGAAATGTTTGACATTATTTTTGTCCGGTGAAGCATACATCATTGCTAATAAGACCCACATCCATGCCATAATCCATGGAAAGAATATAGAATTTACAAATTGTGTATGCACAAAAGTTGCACTAAGCATAGCGAAAAATATCAAACCAAGTGATCGTGAATCTACCGAGGCACTTTTCGAAAGAAACAACCTCAATGCGTCAATACCAACCCATCCCCATAGCACAAGATACACAATTAATCCAGTTGGGCCAGTAGTAGCGAGCAAGAACAATATACTTGAATCTGATCCTGCGCCGGCATGACCACCATAATCATTCACCCCCCGTGGGTCACGGAAATATCCTTCACGATCTTGTGCATAACGAAATGCATTAAAACCTACCCCAAATACTGGATATTTCTTGATAATCTCGAATGTTTTCGCATAACCATCAAGACGTAGAGACGCTGTTGCATCTATCTGAAGTGCACCGATCACTCGTGTCTGCACACGTGGTACCGTCAAAAATATTACTAACGCAAATAAAACGAATACCACGAGCATTTTGCGCGACGCAAACAATCCAACCACACCAATTGCAACAACGAGTGCCAGATACGAACTCCTCGAAAACGTCATTACTATTCCCGCAAGTGAAAGTACTGCAAGGAACATAAATAGTATCCGAGGGATTTGTTTGAATGCCCCTAAGACCAATGGTGTAATACTCATAACAAGGCCAAACACAAGAAATAATCCCGCAAAATTAGGATCGAGGAAGCTTGATAAAAGCCTATAATAGTGGGGGTCCCACCCATGCTGAACATATTTCGAAAAATCAGGAAACAGCATAAGCTGTACAAACCCAAATAAAACAAATGCGAACTGTATATAGAGCAAATAGTTAATAAGTGTGTGTATTTTTTTCTGAGGATCGGTGCTTGTCCGCAAGTAATGATAAGTTATTAAGAACAGCGCCGCATACTCGGCCCATCGAATCAGGTAAAGAGCAGAAATAAGTATTTGTGAAACTTCCAAATACTGCATACCCGCAACGAGAGAAATCATCGCTATTAGTCCAAACAAAAACACTAATACCACTTTCGGTGGAAGTAACACTCTCTTTTCTACAACAAGGGCGTACAGACACCAGCTTACAATAAGGGCTGGCAATATCACATCATTAAGGGTAATAACAATATCACCTATAGGTATGCGGGAAAGATTCCCAAGCGGATACAAAAGCAGGAATATCACATAAAAAACAATATAAAAACTCATAGGTATATTGTACACTGTAAAAATGACCTACTCTGTAGTTATTGTCTTGTCTCGTGGCCAGGAGCAACAAGATAGACGTGATGTTTTTCAAAAAGCTCTCGAAGGTTATTGTCGTCAAACATATGACCATTCTCTGTTTGAAATTGTTGCAGTTGATAGCGGTCTTAACTTGACTGATAACGAGGTAGCTGCATACAAAGCTTCATTGGAAACACACGATATTACCTTTACCTATATAAACCACAATCTCGGAAATATTGGTGCTGCAAAGGGAAGAAACATAGGCTGGAAAGCCGCAGATCAGGGGAAAACCAAACACATACCAGATATTATCTACATAAGCGATGATGACGTCGTTCCACCTCCCGATCTTTTTGAGGAGCTCACTGCAGTGTATCAGAGCTTTCCTGATGCACAGTGTGTAGGGGGAATATGTATACCGCCCTTTGAGCTTGCTTTTAATAACCCTTATGCTTATTATGATCTGGTTATTTATGGAAACGTATTTCCAACTCCACGTAAACCGGCTGAACTTTACAAACAACTTCCAGAACCCTACATTTCAGAATCCGTAGACGAACACCCTGCCTACACCGGTAATATTTCATATAAACTTGATATCCTGAAACAGCTCGATGGCTTTAACGAAGAATATCCTCCCTTTGTATACGGTGAAGACTCAAACCTGAAAGAAAGACTACTTGCACATAATGCTCAGTGCGTGTTTGCACCCACGCGAGCAACCCATCTTGCGGTATATACCTGGAGACGATTTATTCAACAGCAAAAGAATCGAGGTGCGGGAGCCGTCTATTACAAACGCACACACAATGAGCCTGAGCAAACAACAATTAATATCATCATGCGCATATTCGCAACACCAACAGTTTTGGTGAAACATGTCATAACACAAAAGTCTTTAAAAATTGCGGTATTGGAGGCTATCGCCTTTTATTATCGTCAGGTCGGAAAACTGCAGTACAGGGACAAACTACCACGTAGAAAACCTACGTTGTTATTTGTAGACCATCTGCCGCTCATTGGTGGTGCACAAATTGCACTCCTGAGACACCTCCAATACATTAACCGCAGCAGCTTTGGCATTGCGGTCATTTTATCTGACTTATTTCCAGAATTTTCTAAAAAATTTGAGGCATTAGCAGTAAAAGTACACGAAGTGTCATTCCCTAAACTCCGCAAAAGTGGCGTCCCTTCACTCTTTACATTACCTGGAACTTTTTTTGCAATGATCCGAATTCTACGCAGCGAAAGACCTGATCTCGTTGTAATAAATACCGAACGAGCTTTATATTTTTGCGCACCACTGCTGGCATTTACGAAAACACGGTGTGTGCTTATTGTCAGAGATTATATGTACTCACGTAGGTTACTTAAATTACTCAATCCAGTCATAGATGCCTATATCGCCGTATCTACGCATATCAAAGAATTTTACCCCCTGTCCTCTCCAAAAAGTACGGTGATTTATGTTGGCTCTGATATGCAAACACGACTTGCCGCACAACCTCCCGAGAAACTGCATGCGCTCAGAGAAACACTCAAACTTACACAAAATACCCTCGTCATCGGTTTTATCGGTAGAATTATTGACTGGAAAGGACCACTACTTCTTCTTGACGCGTACCACTCCATGTTACGGCATACCTCTCTCCCACCGACAAAACTCGTCTTTGTCGGAACCGGACCTGCATTGGGACCACTTAAAAACAAAATAAATGAGTATCACCTCTCTGAGCAAGTGTATGTCGCTGGGTTCGATGAAGAAATAGAAAAATGGTACGCATTGCTTGATATCTATGTCCATGCGTCTATAGAAGACGAACCATACGCAACGTCGGTCATAGAGGCTGCATTGGCAAAAAATGCAATTATTGCTACCAATACCGGTGGCACACCTGAATTTATTGTGGATAATGAAACAGGCATTTTGGTGGAGGCATCCATTCAAGAAATGGGGGCAGCACTTTATACTCTGGTTTCCGACGCTACATTACGGAAACAACTTGCAATACAGGCATACCAGAAAGCGAGCAAAGAGAATATAGAAGACGTCATCACTAAACGCTTTGAGGAAGTTTATCAGAAGGTACTGCAGATATAACCTTAGTGCGACGCCATTCACGGTATACAAAAATCACCAAAAGTAACAGAAGTATAACCTCAGTAATGCCCGTATTTACTGCAGCCGCCCAATACCCATATTGTGGAATAAATAGACGGTTCAGGATAATATTCGAACTTAATCCAATGCCATAAATAAGCATTAACCACTTTTGGCTTCGAAACGTCACGAGAATCCACATTAATAACGACGTGGTAAAAAATACTGGTGTAAAAGCTGACAAAATTCGCACAATGTACACTGCATCATTGAAGTTCTCATTATTATCAGAAAGTATTCCAACCAAAAAAGGAGCACACACATAAATCCCTATTACAACAGAAATCGAACTTACAATTAAAAATGTATATGCTCGCTTCACCACATGCACAAATAATTCAAATGACTCGCTGAGACGACGGACCATAACCGGGTACACAGGATTCATAAAAAAAGCAGGAATAACGATGATCAGTTCAAATATCTTATACGCCAAATTATAGACACCAACGGCGTAGGCATTAGATTCATGTGGAACTGTGAGAAGTGATAAAAAAATCGAATCGATCTTGAAGATAGCAAGCGAAAATAGAATAACAACACCAAGCGGAATTGTTTCTTTCACCAGCTTCCAAACTTTTTGCTGATCCCAATGAAGCCGTAATGGCACCCACCTACTCGCAAACCATATATTAAGACCTGCCATACTAGCAGCACTTAGTACAAATGCACCAATGAGTCCATACAGACCATATCCTAATCGTATACTGAGATAGTAACTAATGAGTCCAACGATACCACCGAGAATATTTGACAATAATTGCCGGTCATACCGCAAACGGACTTGGAACAATCCATTTGCGGCACCGAAAAGCGACTGGAGAAAAATAGTCAATGTACCAAAGACAATCGCGAATTTGATGCCATTACTATATGGCAAAAATATCAAAATCCCATTTGCTATAACGCAGATTACGAGACCTGCCAATACTCGGAGCGTAAGAAGAAGAGAAAATTTCTCTGGCAATGATTCTTCATCAATTGACATCTCTCGCACCGAGATCGTGTTGAGGCCAAAGTCAGTGAGGATCCAAAAAAAGGTCACATACGTCAGTACTATCTGATAGTCCCCAAACCCTTCAACCCCATAACTTCCACTCACCAACCTCGTTACAACAAGTCCAATCAGCGCAGTGCATACTCTCCCTAATAACTGATATATCGTATTTAACCCTATTTTGTAGTGAGTTTTCATGTTTATAATTGTACGCCATTAAGCATGGTTGTACTTGTGTAAGAAGCGTTCCGCGACCACACTCCACGAAAAGTTTTGCTTTATGCAATCATACCCTGCATCGATAAGCTGTGTGCGAAACGCTTTGTCTTCAATGAGCTTACAAAACACCACTTTTGTCTGAGCTTTGTTGTACGGATCAATCCTCATGGTGCAGGTGCGATATACATACTCTGTTAGTCCCGTGTTATGTTTCACAACCAAGACCCCCTTTGACAAAGCTATTGGCACAAATCTTTCATGGCATACCTCGTCAGATAATTGGAAAAAAATATGGGTGGAATTAAATTGTCTGTAAATCTCCGTATCTGAGGGATCAGTCAAAAAACGAATATCCACATTATTATTTGCTTCTATTTTCTGGGTTCGACTAATAAAAGTTACGTCAAAATGAACACGTACAATATGTGCAATATCTTCTAATAGATCAATAAGCCATTGCATACCCGCACCCGTTTGTGAAGTGACAGACACAATACGAACAGTTTCTTTATCAAACGCTATTGGCTTAACGTCATCACTCGTATCAACACCCCACTGTTGTACATACAATCTTTTGTTCAATATACGTTTAATAATACGTGTACTGAAAGAATGATCCAACGCAGTTACATGTATCACGCGTATACTCCTTAAAACAGTAATCAACAATGGCCATAAGAGCATAAGGTGTACTATTGATAACCAACCCGAAATTCTCGGCACAGAAAAACATACTCGTGTTCTTCGAGCAATAAAAGGTGTTAGAAACAAGTATGCAGAAAATAAATTGTCAAAAACATGAACAATTTCTGGATTAAACGTAGCTATTTTACGGTTAATAATAGAGAATGAAGCATTTTGAGTAAATGTCTGAACAGTATGTCCTTGATACGCATATTCGTGCATTAGCTGTTGCAGAATCGGGAGATTTTTAGAATTGTTGCGTTGGGAACATACAAGCAGGATGTTCATATTTAAATTATGCCCCACCTATTGTACAATACAGAGCACCTGCAAATGAGCAAATAGTGATATTTGTACTATTTGTTTATTTAAACTCTCATGGATCTTTTAGAGTCTTTATTACAACGAACCCAAACTGAACGAGAATATCTTGATAAAGCATTGCGTGAGCACCCGTTACTTTTATTCTTAATTAGTAAAAAAGGGGCTGGGAAGAGTACGCGCATTAAGCTGATACAAAAGGCTTTACCCGGGCATTTTGAAACTGTTCCAGCAGGAGATTTGGCACGAGGGTTACAAAACGATCTACAAACCAAAAGTATCACGGAAGTAGCAAATAGTCTTCGACCGCACATGGACGAATCATTTAGCATTGAAGATATCTATGAACAGTTGGTGCCATTTGTGGAACTAGAAGGTACTCGCCTCAAATCAACGGACATAATGTTCGCACTCGTAAAGCGCGAGTTGGCCAAACACCATGGAAAAAGCATCATATTAGATGGGTTCCCCCGCTCTCCCGAACAGATACACCATGCAAAACAGTTAATTCAAGATTTTGAGTCAAAAAACTATCATCCCTTATTCGTATATATAGAGATTCCATCCGAAGTGCAGGATATGCGGATGAGACACCGAAGAATTTGTCCTAACTGTGGCAACTCTAATAATCTTCTTATTTACCCCACGAAAGAATTAGGATACGACGAACAATCTGATGAGTATTTTATGTATTGCGACGGTGATAGTTGCGAAATGGTCCGGATGGTAGAAAAGGCATACGACTCAGAAG
>CAYMOT010000003.1:0-135343 GCA_964392315.1 uncultured Candidatus Saccharibacteria bacterium | reverse complement strand
TGATACAATAGGCAAATGTCAGCGCATATATTTAATGGCACGCAGGTTGCGGAGGAAATTGAGCAGGCTTTACTCCCTCGAATAAAAAAAATTATGTCTGCTCGAAAGAGTCCTCCATCGTTACTCAGTATTCTCGTCGGTGATGACCCTGCCTCAAAAACATTTTTGGACATAAAAGAAAAGAGAGCTCGTAACGTGGGGATAACCTTTGAGCGTAAGCACTATCCGGCGGTATTTGATCCGGCGAAGGTTGTTACGTTTATTCGCGAGGCTAATACGGATAAAAGATACGACGGTACTATCGTTCAGCTTCCATTACCCGCGTCCTTTGACCGGGCGAATGTACTTCGAGCAATAGACCCATTCAAAGATGTAGATGGGTTACACCCAAAAAATTTTGGTGCGTTAATTGAAGGACATCCTAGTTTTCTTCCCCCAGCGGTCCTCGCAGTGAAAAAAGTTTTAGATACCTATGAGATCGATGTCAAAGGCGTGCATGTGGTGATGCTTGGTTCAGGTCTGTTGATCGGTAAACCGGTTGGGTTGTGGTTACTTTCGCAGGGAGCGACGGTCACTTTTTGCCACGAATATACAAAAAATATTCCTATTCGAACGCAACAAGCTGATATTGTTATAGCGGCCACCGGTGTTCCCGAAGTCCTCACGGGAGAAATGATTAGTGAAGGTACATTGGTGATTGATTTTGGAGGAATAATCGTAAAGGGCAGATTAACTGGTGACGTATCCAAAGATGTGCAAGATAAGGCTGCTATGGTTACGCCGGTACCTGGAGGCGTCGGACCACTGACCGTATCATATTTGTTGGAGAATACTGTACTAGCAGCGGAGAGGTTCGTGGGTAGCAAAACCTAAGAGAAGATCTTCTCTAGTCTGTGCGGGAGTATCACCGATCCACCTGTTCTTTCGATTTCAATTCTTTCACCGAATATTCATGCCGGAGGTGGTGTTTAACGTAGTTAAAATCGACGCCAGTTTTTTTGTGGGGATTTAGGATATTCAGCGGGTCAAATAGCTCTTTGACTTCATCAAATAGCTTACACATTTCCTTACCGTACAGCATTGGTAGGTAGGGAGAACGCATCAAACCATCATTGTGCTCCGCACTGGTTACTCCGCCGAGTGCAATAACCATTGCATAAAACTCGTCGGTAACCTGAAAAATTTTTCTACGGTCGGTGACTTTACTTAAGTCCATGAAAGGTTGCATGTGTAAGTTAGCGTCCCCCGCATGTCCCCACACTGCAATTTCCAGATTATATTTATCAAAAATTGCATATGCTTGTTCAAGAAAGTCCACGATCTTCTCGGGGGGGACAACACCGTCCTCGATTATGGGCAACGCTTTTTTCTTACCAGGAATTGTCCACATCACCGCCGCCGCGCTTCGTCGAAGTTTCCACAAACGAGCTTGTTCTGCGGGATCTTCCTTCTGCACCCATTCATATGCATGTTTATCAAAAACCCTTGTTGCTGCAGTAATCTTTCGTTTGGTTTCGAATGTCTTTTTATCATCAAACTCGGTAAGGAGTACGATAGCGGGAAGTTCTTTCGGAAGTAAACCTTTTAATAATTGAGGATTTTGCTTGAGTACGAGTTTAATCAAATTGTTGTCTACTATTTCAAGTGCGCTTGGTTTGAGCTTGTTGAGTTCCTGGATTGCTTTGCCTGCACTATGCAGATCTTTGTAGTGGCTGACACACAATACCACATGAGATGGCTCAGGAGCATTTTCTGTTCGTAAGGTAATTTCTGTTATAAGGCCAAGTGTTCCTTGAGATCCTGTCAATAATTGTCCGAGATCAAAAACGCCTTGTTTGTCTACGTCCCACAATGCATACCCAGAGGAATTCTTTGTTACGTGTGGTTTGTGAGCGGCAATAAGTGAAGCGTTTTTGGTTATCAGTGTGTGTAGTTGAGCATATACGTGGGCTTCGTGGGTATGCTGTCTTTTTTTCAATCCTAACTGTCTCCGTGTAAGTGGGTGAGTACGTATAAGGTCCCCGTTACTGAGTACAACCTGTAATGAGGTGACATATCCGCGAGTTGCACCATACTTGACCGTTTTTTCGCCGGCAGAGTTGTTCGCCACAGCCCCTCCGATAGAACATATTTCTATTGATGCAGGATAGGGTGGCAAGTATTTGCCGCGTTTTTTTAGTTCCGCTTGTAAATGACCATATCTTGTGCCAGGCTCTACACGAACAAAGTCATCACCGATTTCTAGGATGTGATTCATATACCTGCTAAAGTCGATGATTAATCCAGTACCGAGCGGTCCGCCCCCCTGGTCGGTTCCCTTGCCCCGCCCAATGATAGGTACATAATGCCCATTTTTTGTTTCTTCTTGAATGATGTGGACGATGTTTTGGACGTCAATGGTGTCTTTGGGGAAACACACCGCAGTAGGTTTGAGTTGAAAAACGCTCCCATCGGTTGAATAGTAGTTGAGGTAATTTTCATCTGTAGTGATATCACCCGCTATAGCGTTTTTAATTCTGTTAAGCACGCGTTTCATTATCTAAACTGTAGCATGGAATATACTCTTCCGAAAAGACTTACGGCTTGTCTTGTACCACGACCATCATATCGGCAATATTAGAATCGAGCTGGCCGGTATCGAGAAAATCTCCTGTTTTTTGGAAAAATTCGAATGAGTTGCTTGTACTGCTATATTCGAGCGGGTCTATTCCCAGTGTCTTTGCTCTTAGGAGTGATGCACTATCTCCGATTGCACCAGCAGCGTCACTATGGTCATGTCCATCAGAACCAGCAGCAATAATAACCTGGCCTTCTTGTATGTGCCTAAGATTTGTCAGCACGAGTTCTTGATTACGGCCGCCAACTCCTGGCCCCTTGACGGTGACGGTCGTTTCACCGGTTGCAATGAGCGCTTCGCCAGGCTTTACTGTGGCAAGAAGCATTTTTCCTACTTCGGTCGCATCGCCTTCGAGGGTGGTGGATAGTATTCGAGGCTGTAGGCCAAGTACCTCTGCTTTATGCTTCATGGCTTCGATTGCACTGGTAGGGTCGAGTACCAAAATATTATCTACAGTGGCAAAGAGTTCTGGATCCTTTGGAGATTCAGTAAACTCGATATTGGAAAGATTAAGTCTGCGAAGCGTGTCGTATTTGCTGATAACTCCTTGAGCATCTTCGATGGTCGACGGGTCGAGTACGGTGGGGCCTGAGGCAATCGTTGCGAGGTCATTTCCTGGCACATCCGAAAAAATAAGTGTGACAACTTTTGCTGGGTGAGCTAACGCGGCAAATCGTCCACCTTTTATATCTGATAGGTGCTTGCGTACATAATTGAGTTCATGGATATTTGCGCCTGCTTTCATAAGATCCGTGGTGATTGCCGCTTTGGTTTCTACGCTCGTGTTGTGTGGTGCGCACAGAAGCGAAGAGCCTCCTCCAGATATTGCTACGAGGATGAGGTCTTTTTCAGTAGCCTGTTTTAACAATCCCATAACCTGTCTGGTTGCGGCTACATTTGTCTCGCTTGGAGCTGGGTGGGTGCCTGCAATGGTTTGAATGGTACCGAATCTTTCTCCGCCGGTGACACCAATAGCAATTCCTTTGGTGATTTGGTCGCCAAGAAGGTTATGAAGTGCATGTGCTGCTGCGTAAGACGATTTGCCAAATGCAACAAAGTATATATTCTCAAACGTATGTAAATCGTATGTCTGCTCTTTGATATGTAATGTTGTATTGTCTAGTGTCAAATTTGCAGTAATGACATTGTCCGTTTGGATAGCTTCGTAGCCTGCCTCTATAATTTCGAGGGTTTTTTTACGGAGTGGAGAGGATGCAAGTTTCTCAAAGTTTCGGATAACCATGGTAAGCATTATAGCGGTAATAGTATGGGTGTGGAAGCTGGTCCATTATACGACTCGTTTCCATTGTTTGACTCCCCGTGGTGATCTGTCTACAATGAGTATAACGTGATTTACCTTGGCGCTGATCACAGAGGGTTTGCCCTCAAAGAAGAGATTAAAAAGTACCTTGACCAACAAGGGTACGAGTTTCGTGACTTGGGTAATGTTGAGTACAACCAGGACGATGACTACCCAGACTTTGCGTTCCCGGTGGCAAACCAAGTAGTAGATACAGAAGGAGAACATTTTGGAATATTGCTTTGTGGTTCGGGCGTGGGGATTTGCGTGACTGCAAATAAGGTAAAGGGAATTAGGGCTGGGCTCGCCATGACGCCAGAACAGGTTCGTGCCGCACGACAAGATGATAACGTAAATGTCTTGTGTATTGCTGCTGATTATGTCGATAGGGATGCAGTGTATGAAATCGTGGACACGTTTATCACCACTGAGTTCTCAGGAGAAGAACGTCACTTGCGTCGTCTTGACAAGATTAAGGAACATGAAGAGATGGTGGGATGAGGTTAAGAATAAGCAAATAGTACACATAAGTAAATTGAAATAATGCATTTGCTTATTGGTTTATTTGGATATTTGTTTATTAATGCTTACTATGTCTATACAAATAATTCCGGCAATTTTAACTGATGACATCGACGATTTTGAAGAGAAGCTTAAGCTAGTCGAACAACATGTTGATCGTGTACAGATCGATTATGTGGATGGATATTTCTCGCCCGAAGTGAGTTGTTGTGAAGCGCGGTATATACGGGAAATAGATACACAGGTAGGCCTCGAAGTGCACTTAATGGTAGTTGATCCCGCTTCACAAGTGCGTGCGTGGGCAGAGGCAGGGGTAGAGAGAATTATCGGGCATATCGAAGAAATGGAAGATCAAGTAGCGTTTGTGGAAAAGGTAGCTGAGTATGGATTAAGTGTTGGTCTTGCATTAAATTTGGACACGTCACTCTCTCATTTAGAAAAGTCGCTGTTACCATCTTTGGATGTAGTGCTTTTGATGGCTCATGAGGTTGGAATCCAAGGAGGGACACCGCTCAATCCAGATATATTTGCGCGCATTAGGAAGCTAAAAGAATTGGCGCCTCACGTTGATATAGAAGTAGATGGTGGTGTAAATAGTGAAAACGCTGCACAACTGGTTGAAGCTGGTGCATCCATACTTGCGGTAGGAAGTGATATTTTCGCAGATAAAGATCCACTAGCCGCGATTCAAGAATTACAAGAAGCAGTTATATAACCTATGCATATAGAAAAAGTAGCCTTTTTGGGATTTGCTGACTCAGTTCCCTCGGATGAAGAATTTAAACAGGCATTTAAAACTGCCAAATTGCTTGCCCATAATGGGTATACCATTATAAATGGTGGTGGGCCTGGTGTTATGAAAGCTTCCACACTTGGAGCACATGCAGGGAAAGGGAAAGCTATTGGCATTACATTCTATCCGGCCGATATGCCTCAATTTGAAGGACGTGACCCATCTAATCCCATTGATAGTGAAATAAAAACAAACAGTTATGTGGAACGGACACTTCGTATTATGGAAGATGCTGATATATATGTAATTTTTAATGGAGGGACGGGAACAGTATCTGAGTTTGGGATGGCATGGGCGCTGGGCCGTTTGTATCTCGGTAAGCATAAGCACCTCATCTTGTATGGGGCATATTGGCACGACATAATGGAAGCGTTTGCCGCTAATATGCGGATTCGTGAAGAAGAGGTGAATAGAGGTTTCCAAAAACTGTACCATATTGTTGATAGCCCGAGTGAGGTTCTCTATTTGCTCGATACGTTACAGAATGAGTGATTTTTCTTTGACACAATTACAGCAAAAGGCAAATGATATCCGAATCGATATCATCAAAATGTTATATGAAGCAGGATCTGGGCACTCTGCTGGTCCACTCGGTATGGCAGATGTGTTTACTGCGTTATATTTTGGCGGAGTAATGACCTATGACCCACAAAATCCGACATGGGATGAACGCGATCGACTTGTTCTCTCAAATGGACACATTTGTCCTGTTCTGTACACAACGTTGGCGCATGCAGGATTTTTTCCTATACCAGAATTAATGACCCTTCGAAAATTTGGCACGCGCTTGCAAGGACATCCGCATAGGACATCATTGCCTGGGCTTGAGTCGACGAGTGGTCCATTAGGGATGGGATTGGGACAAGCTGCAGGCATGGCGTATGGATTTCTCATGGATCGAAAGAAGAGCTGGGTGTACGCGCTTCTGTCGGATGGGGAACACCAGGAAGGAAACACCTGGGAGGCAATTTTGTTTGCGGGTAAATATAAACTCTACAATCTGACGGTTTTAATAGACCGCAATAATATTCAGATAGATGGGTATACCGAAAACATCATGCCACTTGAGCCACTGATAGAAAAATACAAGGCATTTAATTGGCATGTGCAGGAAATTGATGGTCACAATATGGAAGAGATTATCGACGCAATTAACTTATCCAAAGCTATTTACAATCAGCCGTCAGTGATAATATGTCGCACCATTCCTGGAAAAGGTGTCGAGTACATGGAACGTGACTACACCTGGCACGGTAATCCACCTGGTCTTAAAGATAATGTTGGTGAGGTCGTTGAGGCATTACATGATTTACGGACATTAGGTGGAAAAATTAGAGGTGAACACGAGTAATAATTGTTTTTAGATAAGCCAATACGTATGAACACGTCTCAATATTTAGTTGACAATTGGACTGATCGAGTCGCACTTGACCAACAACCTACCCGCAATGGCTATGGTGATGCGCTCGTCAAAGCAGGTGAGGATAACCCGCATGTGGTGGTACTTTGTGCGGATCTAACCGAATCAACCCGTTCTTTAGCATTTAAGGAAAAGTTTCCTGAACGATTCATCGAAATGGGTGTATCGGAACAGAATATGACAACGGTGGCTTCTGGTCTTGCTGCAGTGGGGAAAATCCCTTTTATTGCGTCGTACGCGATGTTTTGTCCTGGGTTGTCTTGGGTGCAGGTTCGTACAACACTTGGATATAACGAACAAAAAGTAATTATTGCCGGTGCGCATTCTGGGGTGTCCGTTGGACCGGATGGGGCAACACATCAAGCACTTGAAGATATCGCTATCATGCGTGTTATACCCAAGATGACCGTGCTCGCACCCGCTGATTCCTTAGAGACATACCGCGCGGTACTTGCTGCTGTCTCTTGGGATACGTCGGTGTATATACGATTTACGCGTGAAAAAACTCCTGTATTTACCAAGGAATCTGCGCCGTTTGTCATTGGCAAGGCAATTGTGGCGCGGGAAGGGACGGATGTAACGCTTATTGCATGTGGGCCCGTGGTATATGAAGCACTACAGGCAAGTGAAGTATTAGCACGCAAAGGAATTCATGCAGAAGTGATTAATAGTCACACAATTAAACCACTCGATATTGATACGATATGCGCATCTGCTGCTAAAACTCGAAAGGTGGTTACGGTCGAGGAGCACCAGATTACCGGCGGGTTGGGTGGTGCAGTAGCTGAGACTTTGGGTGAGCACGTGCCGGTTCCTCTCCTACGGTTAGGGGTACCTGATGTGTATGGGCAATCAGGGGAAGCATCGGAGTTGCTTGATTATTTTGGCTTGACTGCTGAAAAAATTGCTGCATCGGTGGAGAAATTCGTTTCGCATACATAAAATTTTTGATACAGTAACCAAATTACTATGCCAGATGTCATATCTATCGGCCATTCAATCGTAGACATATACATGGATATTCCTGAAGCTCATATTCATACCGATCATAACCAAAAGGAGATGTGTCTTCTGTGGGGTGCAAAATATGAGGCGGAGCGCATGGAGTCAGGACTCGGAGGAAACGCATATAACGTGAGTGCCGGGCTTGATGCACTCGGGATTGAAGTCGTCCTCGTCTCGGCGCTCGGTGAAGATGTTTTTGGATCCTATGGGCGAGCGTTATTACAGAAAAACAGCGTTGATGATACATACGTAGTTCCGGTAGCGAAGACGAGTGTGTCTGTCATTCTCAATGTGCAAGGTGACCGAACCATTCTTGGCTACCACAGTGGAGAAAAATATCAATTTCCTGCCCAGGAATTTCAACAGGTCCAGCCGAAGTGGATATTTCTTACATCAATAGGTTTTACACCATTTGAAGACATATACCATCGCGTGCTTGAGTATTGTGAGCACCATCCTACGATACAATTAGCATACAATCCCAGCTTGCGTGAGATAAAACAAGGTTCGGCTTTCAAAACAGTGCTTCAGCGAACTCAGGCGCTTTTTGTAAATTTCGAAGAAGCCTCAGAAATTGCTAATCTTATGGGCTATGAAGTTATTGAGGCTGACCGCGTGACACAGATACACGGGCTCTTAGCATTCTTTGCTCACTTAGGAATTGCAACGACGTTTATAACCGACGGAGCACATGGTGCATATGCAACAGGAGGTACCGACATGTATCATATTGCTCCTTTTCCTACTAAGCTCGTAGAAAAAACTGGAGCAGGAGATGCATTTACTGCAGGGGTTATTGCCGCATTTACTCAGAATTTGCCCCTTTCCGAAGCGCTGCGTTGGGGGGCCGCAGAATCTGCGTATGTCGTTGGTAGACATGGATCTTCTAGACAGCTCTTGTCACGGGCAGCATTGGAGGATATTCTTAGAGAGAATGCTGATCTACAACCATCTGTGATTGGCAGTATAAACACATGAAAATTATATTTTTTGACTACACAATCGGCGACCATGAAGATTATGTACGCCAGGAACTTAATGGTCATACGGTAGAATTTACTTCTCAAACAGTGGCCGAGTATTCAAAAGATCGATCGTTGGAGGATGTCGAAGCAATTTCGATATTTGTCACATCAAAATTTGACGCAGAGCAGTTTAAAAATTTTCCCCAACTTCGTTTTATCACCACCCGTTCCACTGGGTTTGATCATGTCGATTTAGCTACGGCCGAAGCTCGGGATGTCAAGGTTGCAAACGTTCCATTCTATGGATCGAATACTGTCGCAGAACATGCTTTTGCACTACTCCTGTCCTTAACCCGAAAAATCCCCGAATCATATGAGCGAGTTAAAGACGGTACTTTCACGTATGAAGGCCTGCAAGGGGTCGACTTGATGGGGAAAACAATGGGAGTGGTGGGTGGTGGACATATCGGTATTCATGTCGCGCAAATTGCTAACGGCTTCGGTATGAACGTGCTGGTATATGATATTCATCCAGATCCTGCGCTTTCTACACAGTATCATTTCCAATATGAGCCAGATCTGGACAAGCTACTCAGTCAAAGTGATGTCGTGTCTTTGCACTTACCACTCAACGAACATACGGCGCACATTATTAATGAAGAACGGTTAGCGCATTTTAAGCAGGGTTCATATCTTATTAACACTGCTCGTGGTGGACTTGTAGAGACTGACGCACTCGTACGTGCACTGCACGATAGACGGTTGGCGGGAGTTGGGATTGATGTGTTGGAGGGTGAGGAGTTCTTAAAAAATGAACTTCAATTTTTGTCAGAGGAGCACACTGAAGAAGAGATGCGGAGTGTGCTCGAGGATCATATTCTTCTTGAACAAGATAATGTTGTCGTTACACCACATAATGCCTTTAACACGAAGGAGGCGCACTTTCGTAACTTGCAAACTACCGTTGAAAACATCAAAGCTTTCATCACAGGATCACCTCAGAATTTGGTTAAATAGAAGCCATTTCAAAACCAAGAGGTTCGCTTGTAGAGATAGGAAAAAATGTTCGTCATCAAATCGCACCAGCATATCGTGTTGTGTTTAGGACATCGACGTTGATGCCAGCACATTTTTTCTATCTCGCTCGCGTCCATTGTCAGGTTTTGAAATGGCTTCTAGTACTAATATCGTATGAAAACACTGCTCGCGTCTTTTACACTCATTGCTGCGACCATTGGCATTGGTATTTTGGCGCTTCCGTATACATTTAGTAGAAGTGGGCTTGTTCCGGCGATTACGTTGCTCGTCATAGCATTGGTGCTCACCGTAACCATCAATTTGCTCTATGTAGAAGTGCTGCTTCATGTTAAAGGCAAACATCAATTCGCCGGATATGCAGGGCTATTTTTTGGAAAGACCGGTAAGATATTAGCAACTGTTGCGCTTTTGGTAGGCGCGTATGGTGCGTGTCTTGCGTATATTATCCAAGGAGGGATATTTTTGAATACTGCGTTTCCTTTTCTTTCCGAATTTTATTACTCATTATTCTTTTTTTTGGTGATCTCCCTGGTTGGTCTTATGAATATGAAACTGTTTTCGGAATTACAAAGTATTATGGTGGGAGTGCTCTTAGTGCTTATTACCGTATTGAGTATTGTGGGAATTGCGTATATTTCACCGCAGCATTTTGATATAACGTCAACAAAACTTTCTGAAGTATTGCTGCCATACGGGGTACTACTATTTGCATTTTCTGGTTATTCAATCATTCCCGAAGTAGGAGAAATTACACGGTACAACCGGCGATCATTACGGAAGGCGGTTATCATGGGTACTGGCGTTGTTGCGTTGGTGTATGTGGTGTTTTCGACTGTAATACTTGGTATCACCGGAGAGCAGGTGAGCGAAGATGCGGTCGTTGGGCTAACGAGCGTCTTTGGAGCAGATATGGTGAAATATATCGCGCTCGTTGCGCTTCTACCAGTGACGACTTCGTACATTAGTCTTTCGCGTGTTGCACAGGATCTATTTGTCAGAGATTTAAAAATTCATGGTCCGCTTGGATGGTTTTTTGCGCTCTATCCACCGATGCTACTATTTCTAACGGGTGGATTGGGGATCGTAAAAGTACTCGAGATCAGTGGTGGGATAACGGTAGGGCTAACCGGTGCGTTACTTATCGCCATATATTTTAAAATGGCATCCCAAAAACACGTACCAATCACTGCGGCAAAGAAAGTGTGGTATGTTTTGGTTGCGGCGGTATTTATCGCTGGTATTGTATATGAAGTAACACGCGGGTTTTAATTAGAGTCGATACAGTATCATCCACAAACCCATTGCAACAAGCACCAATCCGATAAAAAGTCTCATCAGTCCGCGGTTTTTCTTTCTCCACTTTTCAAATGTCTCTGCACTAACGCCGAAATACATGGCAAAAAGAATGATAATAAGGGGTAATACAAAGATGAAGTTATAAAGAATCAAAAAAGTTACGTTGCTCATACTCACTCCAGAGAGCGTCATCAATGAGAGGATCGCAAGATACACCGCACCAGTACAGGGGAGTTCTACCAGTGCCACAAATACTCCAAGTCCAAATGTAGAGAGCAGATTGCCTGATATTTTCTTTGTGTATATTTTGATTCGTTCAGCAGCACCGGGGATTATGGCAAGGCTTGGGCCTTTACCGTACCAGAAGAAATCTTTTATCTCCAGTAGTCCTGCAAAGGTTACGATTGCACCAAGCACCACATACAGGGTTGTAGATACTTCTCCTAATTTATCAATAATGGGAAGTAGGATAAGGCCAGCGAGAAAGTACGTTATAAATACTGCAGCAACATAGACAAGACCATGTATCAACAGCGCACTTGCTTTTTTTGTTTGTTCAAGAAGATAGGCTAGGAGAAAGACGAGAACGCCAATTGCACATGGGTTAATACTATCGATGATTCCCGCACCAATAATAACTGGAAGGCTTATATCATTCATAATTAGCAGAATTCACACGCGGTTTCTTTCTTTTTTGAATGGTCGGCTTGCTCTTCGTGTTCCTTGTAGCACTGTTCACAGCAATACTTTTCCTCGGTATCAGCAACGAAAGGGCCTTTCTCGCCGGTACTATGTGGTTTTTCGCAGTATGTGCAGGTGTTATCTTCCATAACCTAATGATCTTTATTATTCTTAACACACTTCAACCGTGTTGGGCAAGCGCTACTCAAAGGTGAGCCGAATATCATCGCCGTCTTTCCACATATACTGTTCAAATTCAGTTGTTTCGACACCATTCACTGACATATTGAGGTCTTCCTGTGCAAGTATTTTGCCATTCGGGCAGGTTTGTCCAACAGTATACTCACCGAGTGTCGCCGGGTTAGAGGAGAAGGGGATTTTTACGTTTTTGAAAAAGTTTGCGAGTTCATGAGGTGCTCGGTCGATTGGTTCGTGTGTTACCGGATCGACTTCGAATTTAATATGCAGGTGAAGGTAATCCTGCTCAGCGTGTGTATGTTGTTCCACAACGCTCCCTTCATTTTTTGGAAAGTCGATTTTCTCACCGCATACAGAAGCATGAATGTCCGCGTGGATGTGAACGGATTTTTCGCATTTTTCTGCGTTACAAATTACAATCCCGAGCTGTTCTGCCTCAGTTTCCTCATACACTGTAACGGCGTAATAGCCAACAACTCCAATCACCACCAGGGCAATGGCAAAGATGATGAGCTGCAAACGACGGTTAAACGAGAATCCTTTTTTTGCTTTTTTAGTCGCCATGATATCAGTATGCCAAGGATGTAACACATGTGCAAGAAAGTGATTAATGCTCATTTTGCTATACTTAACGCATGATAGAAAGAGCAATGAGAGATTTTCGAGAAATAGTAGAAACGCAAGAAACACTAAGCGATGAGTTCGAATTTCGAGATTTGGTTAATTTGTCACCAGAAGAATTGGAAGAGCTTCGTGCAAGAATTGCTTCTACTAATGGTGCTATTGAAATGTGGATTCATTCCCATTATGTAGGTGATTTTGATCCGAGTACTGAGGAAGAGATCGAGATGTTTACCAGATATGCAGAAGACCGAGATAGGGCTTTAAAGCAAATTTCAAAAGGAAAAATACCAGTAGTTAGTTTGATCGAAGCGAATCCATTTGTTCCAGAGATGGAAGAAAATATTACAGATTATGAAATTTTCTACCGAGATTTACAAGAAAAGATAGGAGGAAAAGTTTATTTTGTACGAACGTTCCAAGGGAGTGCCGTGCCGTGTTTAAAACATCAGGAAGACTTGGTCATACAGAAAGAAGACACGGTGCTGGATAACTGGAATGAATTAGGTAGCTTAATGGCGTCTTTAGGTGTTAAGACAATAATCATTCGAGGCAGAAACTTAACTTACGAAGATAAACGTATTGCTTCTCTTGATTCAGCTCATGAGTTGTATTTACAAAATCATCCTGAAATTGTCGATGGAAATAACACTGAAGTTGCAAATTTTCCGAGTAGATGCGTCGGTGACGCCATAGTTAATTTAGAAGTCAGAGGGTTTACTGTCAAACAATCTCGAATTACGTACCCTGAGCAAAAATACAATTAATTCAAATTGTTGCTTAGAATAAAAGTATGCACACGGATGAGCCGATTACCATTCAAATAACTGTTCACGCTTCAATGGAAAAGGTATGGGAATACTTAAATAGTCCTGAGCATATAACTCGCTGGGCATTTGCCTCAGACGACTGGGAAGCAGAAGGCGTTCATAATGATCTGCAGGTCGGCGGTACGTTCAAGACCATCATGAGTGCAAAGGACAACAGTGCCAGTTTTGATTTTGTCGGTACGTATACCAATGTGAAGCAACATGAACTCATAGAATATGACATGGATGACGGACGGCATGTGAAAACAGAGTTATCAGAATCAGCAGAAGGCGTGACCATAACCCAAACCTTCGATCCAGAAAACGAAAACCCCCGCGAAATGCAACACGACGGCTGGCAGGTAATTCTCGACAACTTCAAAAAATACACCGAGACACATTAGTTCCAAGAATTATCTCTGGTTAGCCATTTTTGCGTGCTATAATGGCCGAATAAGCCCTTTAGATATGTCTGAAGATCATAAGCAACTTCTAGAAAAACAATTGTGGGCAGTGGCAAATGTTTTGCGTGGCAAAATGAATGCCGATGAGTATAAAAACTACATCCTCGGGTTTATTTTTTATAAATACCTCTCGGAGAAACTTGCTGCGTACATAAACAGCAGACTCCTCACCCGCGAAAAGTATACTTTCGAAGAAATTGATGAAGACTCACGTGATAGTAGTAAGGTACTAGCTGCGGTCAAAGATGCAACGGTGGATCACCTAGGGTATTTCCTCAAGCCAACAGAATTGTTTTCATTTCTTGTGAAAAAAGGTAACGGTGAGATTAATGGTCAGGATACTTTTATTCTTGAAGATCTTAAAAATGTACTCAATACAATTGAACAAACATCAATGGGTACGGCAAGTGAAGACGACTTTAATGAACTCTTTGCTGATGTGGATCTTACTTCTTCAAAGCTCGGTAAATCAGAGAGCAAAAAAAACGAGGTAATCGTGGATGTGCTTACGCTACTATCGGGTATAGATTTTCAAATCGAAGATTCAAGGAGTGATTTGTTGGGTGATGCGTATGAATATCTTATTGGAGAGTTTGCTGCGGGGGCCGGAAAAAAGGGTGGTGAATTCTATACACCTGCCCAAGTCTCTCGTCTATTGGCGCAAATAGTTACAGAAGGTAAAAATAGACTTAAGTCTGTGTATGATCCAACGTGTGGATCGGGTTCGTTACTGTTGCGTGTTGGTGAGTATGCACAGGTTGTTGACTACTATGGGCAGGAACTCAATCAGACAACGTATAACCTTGCCCGTATGAATATGATATTGCACGGTGTTCCGTTCAGTCACTTTAGCATACGCCAGGGAGATACGCTTTCCGATGATATGCATCTTGATTTGCAAGCTGAGGCAGTCGTTGCAAACCCACCTTTTTCTGCCAAATGGAAAAGTGATAATGATCCGGTACTTGCGCATGATGAACGATTCTCCCAATACGGTAGGTTAGCACCAAAAAGTGCTGCAGATTACGCGTTTGTTACACACATGCTCTATCACCTCGCAGACAATGGAGTTATGGCGGTTGTCTTGCCACATGGCGCATTATTCCGTTCTGGGGCAGAAGGACAGATTCGTAAGTACATCATAGAAAAGCAGAATTATCTTGATGCGGTCATTGGACTTCCTGCCAATCTATTTTACGGTACATCAATCCCTGCAACGGTGTTAGTGTTTAAAAAATGTCGGGAAGAAGATGATGATATTTTATTTATCGATGCGTCAAAAGGTTTTGAAAAAGGTAAGAACCAGAACAGACTTAGTGACGAGAACTTAGCAAAGATTTTTGATACCTATTCAGCTCGCATGGAAGTAGACAAATACTCACACAAAGCCACACTCGATGAGATCAAAGAAAACGACTACAACCTCAATATTCCGCGATACGTAGATGCCTTTGAACCTGAACCAGAAATAGATATAGAAACAGTGGCAAAAGAAATAAAAAAACTTGCACAAGATGAACTACCGCTCAAAGACAAAATAGCCGAATACTGCAAAGAACTCGGAATAGAGACACCATTTTGATACTAGGAATACATGCAAGATAAAATATTAGAAAGTGACAAAGAGCTTATGAAAAGAGCTGGAATAGCAAGTGTGGATGCTATTGTTGTAGCAATTGATACAACTCTGGGGGGTACTCCATTAGTATCTGGTGCGTGGGGATTAACCAAAGCTCTAATTGGAAATGGGATCGCCCTGAGACAGAAAAAAGCCATTGAGTGGGTAGAAATGATACGTGATAATCCCACAATATTTACGAAGGACGTTGTGAGTACAGAAGAGTTTCAAGACGCATTCGTAATATCTTTAGAAAACTATATAAGAGAACGAAATGAATCAAAGAGAAAAATACTACGTGAAATTTTCAAGAGTTACTCGTGTTCTCAGCACCCAGTATTATACCCACTTGAGCGATTAAATGAACTTACCAAGCAAATTACACTGTATGATGCAGAAACTTTCGAATATTTAGTGAGGTTATCAAAAGAATATGAGACTGGCAGGTCATTTAGAGATACTAGAGAGTCCCCTTCTCGTCATGAATCTATACTGCATCTAATATCACTAGGCCTTCTTATTCACGATGATCGTGCACGTATGGCTACCGATAAGCCAGGGGTGCCAACACCCTATATTCTTATTTCTGGTCTAGGAAGTCACTATTATCAGTTTATTAGTAACGCAGACCTGACAAATAAAAAGGAGGGATATGAATAAGCTAATAAAAAAAATACCCCAACTGCGGTTTTCTGAATTTAGCGGAGAGTGGGACGAGAAAAAGTTAGGCGATATTGCTACTTTTTACAAAGGTAAAGGGATATCAAAAGATGATGTTTCTATTGATGGAGTGCATCAGTGCATACGATATGGGGAATTATATACACAGTATAGTGAAGTCGTGTATGAAATCATATCCAATACAGATGTATCGCCAGAAGATTCATTTGTTAGTGAGGAAAATGATTTACTGATTCCTTCATCTGGCGAGACAGCATTGGATATTGCAACAACTAGCTGTGTATTACGTGCTGGCATTCTCTTGGGTGGAGACCTCAACGTGCTCAGATTAAAGCAGGGTAGTATTGGAGTATTCTGGGCTTATTATCTTTCAAACTTCAGACAAAGAGATATAGCACGACTTGCACAAGGTAATTCCGTCGTGCATCTATACGCATCAGGCCTTAAATCACTGGTAACCAACGTACCAACGGAAGGCGAACAACAGAAGATAGCGGCATTTCTCTCCACTGCTGATGAGTGGATTGGGAATCTCAAACAACAAAAGAAGGCACTTGAGCAATACAAAAAAGGCATGATGCAAAAGATCTTCTCGCAAGAGGTACGGTTCAAAGATGATGATGGGAATGATTTTCCGAAGTGGAAGGAAAAAAAAGTACACGATGTTTTCAAAATAACCAGGGGTGATGTACTTGCCGCCAACAATATAAAACCTATACCCGATGGTGAATATCTGTACCCAGTATACTCATCTCAAACACAGAATAATGGTCTCTGGGGATATTACAACGATTATTTATATGAAGATGCAATAACGTGGACTACTGACGGAGCGAACGCCGGACGTGTAACTTACCGCAATGGGAAGTTTTATTGTACTAACGTATGTGGGGTACTACTTTCGGAAGTGGGTTTTGCGAATGCAACGATTGCCGAAATGCTCAATCAAGTAACCCGCCGTTATGTATCTTACGTAGGAAACCCTAAACTGATGAATAACGTTATGGCGTCTATTGCAATCGAAATGCCTAGTGTCGCAGAACAGCAAAGGATCGCTGACTTTTTGACTTCTTTGGATAATCTTATAGAATCCAAACAACAACAAATATCCCAAGCAGAGCTGTGGAAAAAAGGCTTGCTGCAAAGGATGTTCATATGACCAAACAAGACTTACTTAATAAACAAATAGGACAGTTAAACGAATTCGTTAGCACATTGCCCAATCATGGTCAGGAAGAAAAATGGTTATTAGCCTTCAATAAATTAATCGATGAAATTAAAGTTGCATTGTCACCTCATGTCAGATGCAAATTAACTCGAATTGATCTTGGCTGCTACGATATTTTGGAAAAATGGGGAAGTAATTACGTATTCGTAGGTCCAAGCATAAAATCAATAAATATGTTGGATTCTTTACTCGAGGATGAGGTTTTTTATTATTCAAGTAACGAGTACCCTGACGAAGCATTTTTGAAAAAAAAGAAATTACTAGAAGCCAGAAGGGAATCTGTTGACTTCGAAGATGATTTAGCAGTAATCATTTGTGGGGACAATGAGAAGTTTCCTTATAGATCTTCCTGGTATATTACAAAATTTTTCAGAGATATTGGGTTTGATTATCAACATGATGGTTCAACAAGAGCAACTTGGATTGCCTCCGTATTATATGAATTAAACATCCATGATATTTATCGAATAACAGAAGCGGTTTTCAGAAAAAAATACTTTGTAGATTATTCGAAAATTAAAGAGTTGGACTTGGATACATTAATAACAGAAGCAAGGGAAGAGTTCTCTGACTTTCTCGAAAATTCTATTTCCGCAAATCAGACAATTGATACAGATGCAGCATATAAACTGAATGTTAATCTTGAATTACTCACCAATAAGTCAACAAGCACCGAAGATAATATTTTTAATGAATTAATTGATTCCGCAAAGAACTTCTATATTGAAGGTAGGAAACAAGAGGCTATCGAGAAAGTGTGGGATGCTTTCGAACGACTCAAATCTATAAACATACCTACTGATAAGAAAGCGTCTGTCGCAGAATTAATTGGAATTCTTTCAAACGAACTAGATAAGTCTTTTTTCGAGAGCGAATTTAGAACTTTAACACAGATAGGTAATAATTACATGATTAGACATTCCGAAACAGATAAAATCCCACTGAATGATAATTCAAATAAAGACTACCTGTTTTTCCGTATACTTGCTTTGATAGACCTAGCAATAAAAAAAGTACCTCGAAACAACAATTATGACACATCAGAGTGAACTAGAACTCGAGAACGAACTAATTGAGCAGCTCAATGGTTTGGGATTTGAAAATGTTGTGATTCCTGACAAAAATGTTCTTATTGCAAATCTCCGCGCGCAGTTGGAGCGGTTTAACGAGACGACATTCTCGGATGCTGAGTTTACACGTATCCTTAATCACCTCAACAAAGGTGATCGATTTGCCAAGGCCAAGACATTACGAGATAGATTTGCCTTAAAACGTGATGATGAAAGTACAAAGTTCATTCGATTCTTTAACATGGATCAATGGTGCAAAAACGTGTATCAAGTTACGCGTCAGATCACTCAGGACGGAAGTTACAAAAACCGTTACGACGTTTCTCTCCTTGTTAATGGCTTACCACTGGTACACATAGAGCTAAAACGCCGAGGCGTTGAGATGAAAGAAGCATTCAATCAGATTCGGCGATATCACAGGCACTCATTTAGCGGCACCCTCTTTGAATATGTGCAGATATTTGTAATTAGTAACGGTGTGAACACCAAGTATTTTGCAAATAACCCCGAACAATCCTTCGAACAAACATTCTTCTGGACAGATATAAACAACCAAAAAACAACCAAGCTCTCAGAGTTTGCCGAAGTATTCTTGGAAAAGTGTAACGTCTCCGCCATGATCGCTGAGTACACGGTACTCGCAGAGGCACCTAAGATCCCAATGGTACTACGACCTTACCAATATTACGCAGTAAAGGCGATAGAGAAGCGTGTACGAGAATCTACCAAGAATGGATATATCTGGCACACTACCGGATCAGGTAAAACACTCACTTCTTACAAAACAAGCCAAGTACTTTCACGAATACCGGAAATTAAGAAAGTCTTGTTTGTTGTTGACCGCAAAGACCTTGATATACAAACAACTAAAGAATTTAATTCATTCTCTGACGGATCAGTTGATGGTACAGATAATACTAGGAATTTGGTAGAACAACTCAAAGACCCAAATAGAAAGCTTATCGTAACTACCATCCAAAAACTCGATATCGCTATAACAAAAGAATCCTACCAAAAACAGTTTGAATTTCTAAAGAACGAGAAGGTAGTAATAATTTTCGATGAATGCCATCGAGGACAATTTGGACTGACGCACACACGCATCAAACAATGCTTTGTTAATGCGCAGCTATTTGGGTTTACTGGAACACCAATTTTTGCAGAGAACAATATTGGTGGGGTTACCACAGCAGATGTATTTGGTGAATGCCTTCATAAGTACATTATTACCCACGCCATAGAAGATAATAACGTGCTTGGATTTGCCGTCGAGTACGTCGGAAAATACACACAAAAAGACGCAGATACGCTTGATGCGGATATCTTAGCTGATGCAATGGTGGAAGGAATCGATACGCGCGAAGTTCTCGAAAGTGAAGATCGCCTTAGTAAGATAGCTGACTATATACTTGCAGACTGGAAGCGTAAAACCAAAAACGGTAAATTCAATGCGTTGTTTGCTACCCCACGAATAGAAGTGCTCAAAAGGTACTACACATTATTTAAGGAGAGAAAGCCTGAAGATTTCACCATTGCTACAATTTTTACGTACCAAGCAAATGAGGATGAGAGCTCAGACATGTTAGAAGTGGATGTATTTGCCGGAGAAGGGACGGTAGGTAATGAACATTCCCGAGAATTTTTAGAAACGTGTATCAGTGATTACAATGAAACATTTGGTACCAATTATTCAACTGATCGGTTTTACGATTATTACAAAAATCTGCAGGAACGTATAAAGAAGAATGAAGTGAATCTCGTGTTAGTAGTAAATATGTTTTTGACTGGTTTTGATAGCAAACTGCTCAACACGTTATTTGTCGACAAAAACTTGCGATATCACGGACTAGTTCAGGCGTATTCTCGCACTAACCGCTTGTATAATTCTGATAAACCACACGGGAATATCACCTCATTTAGAAATCTCAAAGAAGCAACAGATAAAGCGTTGGCACTCTTTGGTGATGAAAATGCCAAAGAAGTTGTATTCAAACGACCGTTTGACGAGCAAAAGAAAGATTTTGAAGACAAATTGGCAGAACTTAAAGAAGTGGTGCCAACCGTTGAGGCTATTGACGATCTCCAGGGGGATGAGCAGAAAGCAGCATTTATTAAATCATTCCGTGATTTGCTTCGTATCAAGGCATCATTAGAAACATTCGCTGAGTTTTCGTTTAGTATACTCAGTATCAGCGAGCAGGAGTTTTACGATTATCAAAGTAAATACCTGGATATTTACGATGAACGTAAGAACCATGATCCAGATGCTGAGTCTATACTTGACCAGATAGATTTTGAACTTGAGTTAACGGTACGCGATATTATCGATTTTGACTACATAATTATGCTGCTTGCTGGACTCAGGAATATACCGCTTGGTGAACTCAGACAGAAGAAAACAGAGGAGATATTGAGCGTATTTGACCGAGACGTACAACTGAGGAAAAAGAAAGATTTGATTCGTAAGTTTATTGAAGAAAATTTACCGAAAGTAACAACACATGAAGGAGTTGAGGAAGCATTTGTTGAATTTTGGAATACCGAGCGGCTATACGCACTCCAAGAATTGGCAGAGAAAGAGAACATACCTATTGAAAGACTTAAGAAAGTTATTAGTGAATACACATATACCCAGAAGTTGCCACAAAAACAAGAGATCGCCGATATGCTCACAGAGCAACCCAGAATACTAGAATGGCATGATGTTGTTGACAGAATTAAAGCTCGAATTGAGAGTATTGTCGAAGTCTTTGATTGGTAAAGGGAGTACTAAAAGGTGAGATCTTTTGACATAAAAATTGTTAGCATTAAACATAGAAAATGTTAGTTTAGCAATAATATGTATACGCTTGACGAATATAATTCCTTAAAAGTTACATATGGTGCTTACTCAAGTTGGGCTATTTGGGATTACAAGACCGAGAAAGATACTACTGTTATTGATAGAAACTATCAGGAACTACATGCAAACTTTGTACTAATAGGATTAAACATCTCCAGATCATTAACAGGAATAGATTGGATAAACTTCCACGGCGGTAAGCATGACAGAAAAATAAAATATGCTTGTAATGATATGGAATTGAGAGGTTCTTATATCACGGATTTGTTTAAGGATTTACCTGAAGTAGAGTCACAAAAAGTAAAATCCATCTTAACCCCGGGTCTCATTGATAAGAGTTTGAACAGTTTTAGTCAGGAAATGAAAGATATTGGGATCCATGATGCTACCACATTTATTGTATTGGGTGCGCCAAATTCTTTCTTAGCCAATGTGTTTAATAAATATTTTGTGAGAAGTTACAATAATAAAGTAATTTATTTTTTTCATTATGCTTATTATGGAATGAGTGATGCGGAATGGGTTACTGGTTTATGGAGGAAGCTAGGAATTCAAAATGATTTCGATACAGTTTATGCAAAGTACAAAAGACCCTAAGATGTTTTTTATCTGCACATAACTCTTCAGGACAATCGCTCAAGTCTCCCTTTTCTCTTCACAATATTTTTGTAATCCCATTGGATATCAGTGGCTTTTTGGAGCCAGTGGTGGAGGGCATCAACATCTATTTGGGATACGTCGGTGTAGCGTGCTTCTGCTGCTTTGAAGCTGCCTTCTTTTTGTAATTCGGGCTCATCAAATGATTGCCCGCTCCAGAATAATAATCTGACAGAGTCTTTTAGTTTGCTATACCCTGCGACTGGATTACCGTCCAAAAACCACACTGGGTGTGCATGCCACACTTTACTGTCTGCTTGGGGAAGTCCTGCATCGATTTCCTTAGCGAGTATTTCGCAAATTTCCTTCCAGGGAGAAGTTTGTTTTTTGTTGTATGCGGTAATGTCTTTGTGCATTGACTGATGATAAATAGTACCTTTATTTTTCGCAATAACTATGAAAGGAGTGAAATAAGCTCTCCTGGGGTTACGATTGTGAATTCGGTTATCTTTTCTTTTAATGCAAGGACATGTTTTTTGTCTAAGGAAACGAGATAATCAATATGTAAACTTGCACATGAAGTAAATAAATGGAGGTCGCCTTCGTCTTTTACGATGTCTTTATATCTTGTATGTAACCTAAGTGGGGCAGGAGAAATTTTTGCGAACGTAAAGATTGCAGTACTAATAAATAGCGGAGAAAGACCGAGCTTATTTGCATGCCGGAGAACCTCTTTAAATACGATTTCACTAATAATACATTGAATTTTATGTGTTTTGCCCCAGTGTAATATTTTTGCAGAGCCACCACTTGGCGAGTGGAGTCCTGCCAATATGACAGAGGCATTTAAAAACACTAACGGTTTGTTGTCCATTCTCTCTACAGCAGCCTCTTTTACGCAAGCTGCGTTGTCTCTTCGCGATCAGTTGTTATAAAATCATCCACTTCTTTCTCTGTATAAGATCGAACAGGATAATCAATACGCACAGGTTCTAAAATGATTTTCTTGCCTTCTTTAGTAATACGTGCATATCCATTTTCTTCCAAACCCACCGCATCGCGCATCTTTTTTGGAAGAGTAACTAACCCTTTTTTTTGTATTCGAATAATGTCGATGTTCATAATGTTAGAATTTCTAACATTCTAATTTTAGTGTTTGTTTCTGTCAAATCGGTGTTACAGTGCTCGCTGGACTACTTCGGTGAGTGCAGGGTGGATATGAATGCTGTTTTTTATTGCTGAAGTTTTTGCACCGGCAGTGCTCATAGCGAGTACAACTTCTTGGATCAACGTTGACGCGTGTGGTCCGATAATATGACAACCCAGAATAGTTTCATCCGTGGGGTTTATGATAAATTTAACGAAACCCTCATGTGCCTGCATGGCTTGTCCCATACCGGTTTTGATGTACTCTTTCTTTCGTACCTCATAGGGAATGCCGCTTTCTTTGACCTGCTCTTCCGTAAGGCCAACACCTGCCACTTGGGGAGATGAGAATACTGCGTGTGGCATAACCGAGTAATCTGCTTTCATTTTTTCATTGCCCACAATGTTATTCAGTATGATGTTTGCTTCGTAGTTTGCGCCGTGCTTGAATGGCGCCTTGCCAACGATATCTCCTAATGCCCAGACATTTTCTTCGGTTGTTTGCAGATATTCATCGACCTGTATATATCCCCGCTCGTTTACTGCTACTTTAGTGTTCTCAAGGTGTAACGTGTCAGAATTAGGCTTGGTGCCAGTGACCAATAAGAGCGCCTCCGCCTCGAAGTCTTTTCGCTCGTTTGTACTCGTAATGCAGGTGACGACTTTGGTTCCGTCTGCTTTTTGCGACACTTTTTCAATTTTCGATTTGAGATATACGGGGTATTTTTTACTAAATAATTGAGTAAACGTTTCTGCAATTTCGTGGTCTTCTCGAGCTAGGAGAAGGTCAAGCATTTCGATCACTGTCACATCGGTGCCCAAATTGCCATAGAAGTGTCCGAGCTCCATGCCAATATATCCACCGCCAATAATGATGAGCGACGATGGTTGCATATTTTGCCTGAGTGCTTCCGTACTCGTCCAATATTCGACCGATTCTATACCTGGAATAGGCGGTACGAATGGTCGTGCTCCAGCGGCGATCAATACACGGTCGGCGGTGATCTGGGTATCTGCGACAAGGACTTCTTTTGATGCAACGAATTGGGCTATTCCTGTGTACAGGTCAATACGGGGGTGGTCTCGAATATTCTCTTCAAGCATTCGTGATTCTTCGTCGACCATCTCGTGTACGCGATTTGTAATACGTGCAAAGTCTATTGCATGTACAGAAGCATCTATACCGAACTGCTTTGCGGTGTTTATTGTCTCGAGTACTTCTGCGACATGAATAAGCATTTTTGAAGGAATACACCCGCGGTTGAGACACGTTCCTCCAATGGGGCCAGATTCGATAACCGCTACCCGAAAATTGTGTTCTGTTGCCAGTTTCGAAGCAACGGATAAGCCAGAACCAGAGCCAATAACCAAAAGGTCGTATGGAATGGGCATAATGTATTTTTAGCATATTTTGAATCCATCGGATATAATGGGGAGGTTATGAAAGGTGATCAAAAAATCATAATTGGCGTAATCCTCGGAACTATTGTCTTGTTTGGCTTAATACTATGGTTCACCAGTTCAAATCAAACAGTCCCTCAAATCGAACAATCTCAAGTCACGAGTGAAGCCCGTCATATTAAAGGTGCAAACACGGAGAACGCACTCCTGACTATCGTTGAGTTTTCTGATTTTCAATGTCCCGCATGCAAAGCAGCGGAGCCGCTCATAACGCAATTTGTTGAAAATAATGCGACGGAAGTACGGCTGATGTATCGGCATTTTCCTTTGACTTCAATTCACGCTAATGCGCGTAGTGCAGCGATTGCGTCGGAAATAGCGGCAGAGCAGGGTAAATTCTGGGAATATCATGACCAGCTTTTTGATAATCAAGAAGAATGGTCTGACGCAAGCGACCCGAAGTCGTTTTTTGTCACCTATGCTAAGAATATAGAGCTCGATGAAGCCGCCTTCACCACCGCATTACAAGACGCAAGCAACGCTGGATCAATATATGCCAGTCGTGTTGATGCTGATCGGGCGAAAGCAAATGAACTCAATCTAAACTCTACACCATCGTTTTATATAAATGGAGAGCTCCTGGCAGGTGTGCCATCAGAAAAGATGCTTAATGACTTGCTAGAAAAAGCGCGAAATAAGTAAGCCTAAATCTTTGGAAAGTCAAGTTTCCGCTCGTAAGAATAAAAATGTTTGTCATCAAATCGCACCAACAGGATGTGCTACATTTCGGACATTTACGTTGATGCCTGCACATTTTTATCTCACTCGCTTTCATAACTAATCTACACATCGCTCACTCTTATAACCGAATAATATCTTCCATCACGCCCAAAAACGTTTCGCATTCTTGCCGTGTGTTATATGCGTAAAACGACAACCGTACGCTTCCTGCAATATGGTACTTGTTACAGTATGCGTGCACACAGTGCCTGCCTGCACGTGTCATAATATTTGCCTTTTCATTAAGGAGATACGCAACTTGCTGGGCATGTACACCTTGTAAGGTAAACGCGAGGATGGTGGGCCTATCCTGAGTATCATAAGGTCCGAGTATACTGATTCTCATGTCCATCGCACGCAGTTCCTTTGTTACAAATTCATTTAGATTTTGCGCATGGATAGAGATAGATGACTCGTGGTAACCGGGAATATGCGTGAGATAGGTAAGCGCCGCGTTGAGGCCAATAATACCTGCATAATTTTGAATACCGGCTTCAAACCGTTTGGGTGGGTAGGAGTATTGGGTGTCGGTATCCGTTACGTCGAGCGGTGTACCTCCACCAACCATATATGGTTCAAATGTTTCCAGAAGGTCAGATTTTCCCCAAAGTACCCCTATTCCGGTAGGACCAAGGGTCTTATGACCAGAAAAAGACAACAGATCGCATCCAAGCTGTTGCACATTCAAAGGAATGTGTGATGCAGCCTGTGCAGCGTCAAGATGAAAAAGATATCCATATTTTTTTGCCAGTTTTGCAATCGTTTCTACGGGATTGTGGCTGCCGTCAAAATTTGACACCAAAAACGTAGAGACGATTTTCAATCCTTCTCCCTCGGTATGCTCTGCTAATCTCTCCTCGAGCACTTTGAGATCAAGCGCACCTGAGGGCTGGTCTGTGGGAATTATTTCCAGGTGCACCTTTGGATTTCGCGCAGCTTGTTGCCAAGGGAGAAAATTTGAGTTGTGCTCTTTGTCACTCACGACGACGATTCCACCGCGTATATACAGTTGGTGTGCGATCAGATTTATTGAAGCCGTCGTGTTGGGAGTAAATACTATTTCTTGATCAGAAAAGGCTTTTAAAAAGTTGGCTACGTTTTTTCTGGACTCATCAACGCGTATTTGTGTCGCCTCAGCGAACCAATGGGTGCTGCGTTCGGCGCAACCAGGGAAATGGGTATAGTAGTCGGTGCATGCGTCAACAACAGTCTGTGGCTTCAATGATGTACACGCAGTGTCAAAATAGATAGGCTTTTTCCTATTGCGCAGTTGTTCTAATGATGGAAAGTCTTTCCTCACTGTTTCGGGAGTAAACATAGGTACATTATAAAGGATTTGATACTATTTCAGTATGTTCTTGCCTTCGTCATACGGAATGTTGCTTTCCCTTGCGTTACTCATCGCATATTTACTCGCACGTAGGCGCCTGCTTCATAGGGGAATTTCATCTGATCATGTGATGACGTTAGCTTTGATTGCTGCACCTGCAATCCTTATTGGCGCGCGTGTGCACCATGTGATAACCGACTGGTATCTGTATGAGGAAAATCTTGTCAATATTTTTTATATTTGGCGCGGTGGACTCGGTTTTTGGGGGGCATTCTGGGCAGGAGTTGCGACGGTGTCTATATACTCAAAAAAAACAGGCATATCCGCTCGTACTATCTTAAATGGCATTGCGCCATATATATTTTTCGTTATTGCGATTGGTAGATGGGGAAATATTCTCAATAATGAACTCGTCCCGTTTGCTTATTATGATTCTATTGCTAACCTTGCTCTTTTTACCGCAGTACTCGTTATGGAGAAACAAGTGCTCTGGATCCGAGAGAATTTGTTCCTAGTTGCTCTTTTTTTGTATGCGATTGTCCGCTTCAGCCTCGAATTTCTGCGAACTGAATATAGGATTGCAGGGATGTTGACTCTGAACCAGGTTGTTTGTGTAGTCATCGTTATATTGACAATGTTCATAGCAAAAAATATAATACGGGGGTTATTGAGAAGAGGCGTTTCTCGATAACAGTCACTCCTCGCTTATTCCAGTTTTAAGCATGAATAGCTCGTTATGACAAATTCAAATGGAGGTTTTCTATGGCAAAAAGTACGATACAACCAACTCAAATTCACCTAACACTAAGCGGTCTTCACGACCTGGAACGAGAGTTAGAACAATTAAAGAATGAGCGCCCCCATGTAGTAAAGGAACTTGAGAGCATGAGAAGTCTGGGTGATCTGAAAGAGAATGCGGCGTATGAGATTCAGAAGAATAAATTATCATTTCTGGACGGCAGGATTGCAGAACTAGAGGATTTAACCAAGAACGCCCAGGTCATAGAGAAGACCTCTGACGGAACCGTAGGGATAGGGTCTGTGGTGACGCTACATATTGTAAATGATAAAGTAACGTATCAGCTTGTTGGTGAGACTGAGGCTGATATCACGCAGGGAAAAATATCAGCGACATCTCCGATTGGAACAGCACTAATAGGAAAAACAAAAGGTGATAAAATTTCTGTTGAGGCACCAGGGGGTAATGTATTGTATGAAATATTGCATATTGACTAACCTGCCAAATTGCATAGTATTCATCAAGTAAAATGTCAACCGAGCCATACTATCTTACCCAGGATGGGTATAACAAATTAAAGCAAGAGTACCACAAACTTACAAAAGAGGATAAACCTGAAATGTTACAGCAGGTAAAAGAGGCTCGGGGCAAGGGCAACCTCGAAGATAATCCGGAGTTTGAAAATGTCCGGGATCAGCAGATGATGCTCGAAGGGCGCATTATAGAGATTGAACAGATACTGGAAAATGCTAAGGTCATTGACCCTGAGCAAAACGTTTCTACAACGATAAATGTCGGGGCAATGGTTACGGTAGAAATTGACGGCGAGCACGTTGTATACCAGTTAGTAGGATCAGCAGAGGCTGACCCTGCTACCGGCAAAATTTCCTACGAATCACCAGTTGGAAAAGCACTGCTCGGACTCAAAACAGGTGATGAGGTAGAAGTAAGACTTCCGCATACGACAATTCTCTATAAGGTTGTCAAGATCCACGATAAAACATCTCAATAAGACCAAATAGTCATGTTACAATGGGGCATATGCATGACCAATCAACCGGTAGCACGTTAGTAGACCAAAGAGCAACACGACTGGCGCATGCCAATAAACTCAGAGCACTTGGTATAAATCCGTATCCCGCACATTCTCAAAAAAACTATGAGAATAACAACATTCACACACAATTTGACGTATTAGAGGGCACAGAAGTAACAGTCGCTGGGCGGCTTACTGCGCAACGTGAACACGGCTCAGTTATGTTTGCTGACCTTCAGGATGCCTCAGGAACAATTCAAATTTATATTCGCACCGATACCGTGCAAGAAGATCATGAAAAAGGATTTCTTGGGTGGGAAGATATGTATCTGATAGATCTGGGAGATTTTGTCGAAGTTCATGGTACGGTAACTAAAACACGTACGGGTGAGGTATCAGTCTTGGCGCAGACCATTCGGATGCTGACAAAATCTCTCCGTCCTCATCCAGTGCATTTAGAGGATAAAGAACAGCGCTACCGTAGGCGGTATATAGACCTATGGATAAACCCTGACGTGAAGGAGCGGTTTTTGCGTAAGTCGAGGTTCTGGCAGGCAAATCGGGAATTTATGCAGCGGAATGGTTTTGTAGAAGTGGAGACTCCGGTACTTGAACATGTAACCGGAGGCGCTGATGCCCGCCCTTTTGAAACCTATCATAACGATCTTGATGAGACGCTCTACCTGCGTATCTCAACCGAACTCTATCAAAAACGATTGATTGGCGGAGGATTTGAAAAAATTTTTACATTAGGTCCGAATTTCCGTAACGAAGGGGTGAGCGACGAGCACCTACAAGAATACACCCAACTAGAATGGTATTGGGCATATGCGGATTCACGAAAAGCGATGACTTTCACCCAGGAGTTGTTTCGTTTTGTCGCTCAGAAGGTCTATGGAACGACTAAATTCCAAACCCGTGGGCACATCTTTGACTTACAGGACGAATGGGAAGAAATCGACTATGTAGCGGTGATTCAGGAAAAGCTTGGCATTGATATCTTTGAAGATTCAGAAGAACGAATGACCGAAGTTCTAAGACAACAAGGCGTGGTGCTTTCGGGAGATGTGAATAGAAATCGACTCATTGATAATCTGTGGAAGGTTATCCGCAAGACAATAAGCGGGCCAGCATTTTTGGTAAATGAGCCAAAGTTCATGTCACCGCTTGCAAAATCCCAAGAAGATGACCCTCGCTTGACGCAACGGTTTCACGTACTCTTAGCAGGTAGTGAGCTTGCAAATGGATATAGCGAGCTCAACGATCCATTAGACCAACTGGAGCGTTTTGTAGAGCAGCAGTCTCTGCGGGATACGGGGGACGAAGAAGCACAGATGCTAGATATCGATTATGTAGAAATGCTTGAATATGGTATGCCACCTACGGCAGGGTATGGGCATAGTGAGCGGGTATTTTGGTTTTTTGAGGACGTTACCGCGCGTGAAGGGACATTATTCCCCCTTATGAAAGCAGAATACGATGCAAACACGCAAAAATTGTATCACGATATATTACCAGCGCATAAACCGACTATTACATCTCAGAAGGAAGATGCTACTGGTCTTCCAACGCGTGAAGAAGCAGCAACGCTTCTTGAAGAGTACGTTCAGGATTCCTACCAGCGACTGCACGCGCGCATGGTGGCACTTGGGCTAGAGGCATACGCCGAAAAGTATGGAATGCACAAAGACTTATGGTACTTAACAGGATTGCTGCATGATTTGGACTATTTCCAATACCCAGACGACCATCCAACCAAAAGCTTGGATTGGTTCAAAGAGTGGGGATACCCTGAGGCGCTTCGGCACGCGGTTGCAGCGCATGCACAGCATCGTACCGGAGTACAGCCGCAGACCTTACTCGCAAAGACGCTTGTGGCGACCGACGAATTAGCGGGATTACTCTATGCATATTCTCTCATGCGGGAAGAGAAGTTTGAAAACATGAAAGTCAGTTCCGCAATGAAAAAGTTTAAGGACGCTTCGTTTGCTGCGAAGGTGGATCGAGCAGAAATCATGAGGGGTGTGGAGTTGATGGGCATAACGATAGAGGAACATATACAGTTTCTAATAGATGTATACAAACAAATGTCCTGACGGTATACTTTTATCAGTATATGGTGCTTGATCTATTGGCAGAAATTCAACAATACGTTCAAAACTACAGTCAGTACTATGTAATACGGGATTTTCTGCAGCGTGAGCTTCTTATTATAAATTTACTACTGCTTGCGGTTGGTTTTGTGGTCCTCCTTATCGAAATTCGCTTACCGTTAAAATATTATTGGAATCTACCCACGTTTGGAATAAAACGCTTTTTGGTAAACTTTCACATTTTACAAGACGCTCCGGTGTGGGGTACTGTTTCTGAGGAAGAAACGGGAAAACGAATTCCACTTGCGGTGGTAGAGTTGATTGATCGAAAAAGCTTACGGGTCGTAAAGACGACATTCACAAGCAGGTTGGGTGAGTTTGGATTCAACGTTACTCCGGGCGATTACTTCGTACGGGCAATCAAAAATTACTACAGCATGCCTTCATTTTTGGATCCAGAAAACATCGAACTTGAGGCAACGGATGAATCGTTTGCCACACCGGTGCTGGTACACGAAGGTGCACCACCAATCATCCATATGACCCTTATTCGATTGAAAACGACAGACCAAAAGCATGTATTACATTCACTAGGGCATTATACAAAGACTTTTTTTATAGCGCTGTCGAACGGTTCATTACTTTTATCAGTGGTTGTTTCATATATTGCTTGGGTGATTGGGTTATCTCCGCTCTACGGTATTTTGATTGTTGTTGGTATTCTGCTGTTGTTCATAAAAATATATATTCTTGAAACGGTAGGTATTGTTTCTCACAGAAATGAATAAATGGAACGGTTGCGAAGGATAAGTCGGTTTGGTATAGTTCGTAAGTAATTTTAAAGCGCGGTCAAAGAAGACCACAAGAGATGACCAACGTACCACTATGGAAGGTTGGGTTCCCTTCTCTTGAGCAGAATAGGAAAAGGAGTTTCCGATAACTATTCCGGGTAAGCCCGAAACTGCTGGAAGAGCAAAAGAAAAGGTGGTACCGTCTCATGACCCTTGTTGAATCACGATATACGTGATGAAACAAGGGGTTTTTTATTATATGCAATTCAATTCAGTTGTCTTTGATGTGGATAGCACACTCGTAACAATCGAAGGCCTTGCGGAAATCGCACGAAAAAAAGGAGTATATGATGAAGTGCTTGCGATAACAAATAGCGGTATGGATGGGGATATCCCGTTCACGCAATCGCTGACCGCGCGTCTGAATCTTGTACATCCTGATAAACAGGATATAGAGTGGCTTGGCGAGCAATACATTCAGTGCGTTACTCCAGGAGCGGAAGAAGTCGTTAATGTTTTGCATAATCGTGGAGTTGATGTGTATATGGTTTCAGGAGCATACACAACGGCATTACAAGCCTTAGCGGAATTCTTTGCTATTCCTACTGATCGGGTATTTGGAATCAACCTTGCGTTTGATGAAGCAGGTGCATATACCGGGATCTGCCCGGAGCAGATACTGAGTGAAGAGGGTGGTAAGAAGAATTTAATTGAATCACTCCAATTGATGCGGCACATTGCGTTTGTTGGTGATGGTGTAACCGACCTGGAAACTGCTGAATATGTAGATCGGTTTATTGGATTTGGGGGAGTGGTTGAGCGGGAGAGTGTTAAAGCACGGTCACCGTTTTACACTAATGCGCCAAACCTGCAGGCAGTGTTAGAATGGCTCTAAAGAGAATATGTAAATATATACAAATATGCAAATACGCAAATGAATATGGCAAACATTTATTTATCATGTTAGACATTGCATACATTCGGGAGAATCCCGAAGAACTTAAACAAAATATTATTAACCGTGGGATAGATCCTAAGGTAGCTGATGTTGATGCATTACTCGCCGTTGATACGTTGCGGAGAAAACTTCTCCAAGAACTTGAGAGCCTTCGTGCGGAACAGAATACGATTACTGCGCAAATCGCTCAGGACAAAAGTCCTGAATTGATAGCCCAAGCTACACAACTGAAGCAACAAATTCACGATAAAGATGCAGAGCTTGACGTTGCAAAAAAAGAGTGGCAAGAGCGCATGGATTGGATGCCAAATATCACCCATCCTTCTATGCCTGTAGGCTCTGATGATAGTGGTAATTTAGAAATTAAAGTCGTAGGTGAGAAGAAAACGTTTGACTTTGATGCTCGTCACCATATCGACATCGCCGAAAGTCTTGACGTGATTGATAACCAGAAAAGCGGCAAAGTCTCTGGTAGCAGATTCTATTATCTCAAAAACGAAGGGGCGTTGCTCTATTGGGGTCTCATGAGTCTGGCTCTCCAGAAATTGGTACAGCGTGGATTTACACCAATGTATCCACCAGTACTCGTTCGTGAGCGTCCGCTGTATGGTACAGGGTACTTTCCTTCAGAGGTTGCAAGTATTTACGCAATACAGGCTGATGAAGAAAAGGTGGAGGATGGTACACAGCTCTATTTGACGGGCACGTCAGAGCAAGCGATTGTGTCGTATCATATGGATGATATTCTCGAATTAACCGACGACATGGCGTTAAAATATGCGGGTATTTCTGCGTGTTTCCGAAGTGAAGCGGGGAGTTGGGGTAGAGATACGCGCGGCATCAAACGAGTACATCAGTTTGATAAAGTCGAGATGATTTATTTTACGACACCGCAGACGTCACAGGATTACATGCAGGAAGCACTTGCTATAGAGGAAGAATTGCTGCAAGAGCTCGGACTGACCTATCATGTACTCGAAATGTGCACAGGGGATGTGGGGATGCCCACATATCGTAAATTTGATGTGGAGGTATGGATGCCAAGCGAACAAACGTGGATGGAAACGCAGTCAAATTCGGATCTCGCGCAGTTTCATACAAGGCGGCTCAATATTCGTTATCGCACCGAAGACGGCTCGCTAGAACATCCGCATACTATTTCGGCGACTGCGATCACGAGTACTCGTCCCATTGCAGCAATCCTTGATACGTATCAACAGCCAGATGGTTCGGTACGGGTACCGGATGTTCTCCAACAATATGTAGGAAAAGATGTAATCACTCCACGGAGATAACACTATTTGGTATTATGAGGAAGAATTGAGTACGGACAGATTATGGCAGATACCCAAAACCCTACAACACCGGTAGCAAATATACTTGAACACAAATTTCGTGTCGAAGATAATGTGGTACAGCTACTTATTCGCAAATTACAGAGCCAAAAACTACAACCGGCGTATGTCGGACACATTGCAGCAAAAGTTTTAGAAATCGTATCTCAGGCATATACCCGTGCTCAACTTGCAGATCTAGTAAAACATTCAGAAACCGAGTATCCTGAACTTAAAGAGATTGAGGCGCATGAAGAAGTGTATGTGAAAGAACAAGCCGAGGCATTGATAAAAGAAACAGTAGAGCACCTGATAGCTGAGAAAAAAGTTGATGATGCGCTGATATTGGCAAAAACAATAACCGGAGGCACAATTCCTCCCGAATTGCAAGAGAAGATAGCGAAGATTTAATAAGCAAATAATACCAATATGCAAATAAGCAAATTAATACATTCATTTTCGTATTAGCTATTTGCATATTTGATTATTCACCCATGCCTGACGACCAAACGAATACACAACCTGTCGATGATTCTATAGAAGTTGAAGAGCTGGAAGATGAAGGCACTTCGCAACAAGCCCCTTCAATGCCGGGGGGAGCAGAGCAACCCGCTTCTTTTGAAACACAAAAATCCATTGATACTCAAGTAGCTGGAGAATTGCCCCCCTTTATTCAGCAAGCATTAGCGCATGCAAAAGAAGGCCATGCACAAGCCCAGCAACTCAAAAAGCAAGATCTTTCACAAGCGGTCAAGGCGGAAGAAGAAGTGTTGCAGGAGCTTTCTCAGTTGGCAGGACCAGCGACAAAGCCGCCCACGCCTGAGGTTGCTCCTCAGCAGGCAAACCCGCCAATCATTGAAAGCAAAACAATCATTGATGACGAACCAGAACCAGTGCAACAACCTGCGGCCATTAATCGTATGTCCGATAACTTGCGTCCAGAAGTTCGTGCAGCGGTAACGCCCCAACCGCGTGCCGAAGCTGCACCGCATGTGGAGACCCAGGGAGATCCGGGACGCGAAGCAACGGTTTCTTTGCTTGCAGCAGTCATTGAAAAACTAGATGCATCCAAGATGGGAATCGATAAGCTGGCTGTTGAGAATAGCGAAGAAGCACTTTTTCGGATGATCCAAAAAGACGCTATGAAGTTAATTCTTGAACGTGTTCGGGAAGGACAGTGGGATTCCACGAGAAGTATGGAATCATTGGCGATGAAGATGGGAATTTTTGCAATTGTAGGATTGTTTCGGGAGCTTAAGAACAAAACCACCAACGAAGCAACTCGGCAAAAAATCCAGCAAGCGATTGATTACATGCTCAATGAAAATGACAAACTCGACCTCGAAGAATCTCAGGCGCAACACGCAAGTGATGCGGTACAGGATGACAATTATGCAGATCCACAAGGAACGAGTACTACGACAGACGATACCGCTGCTGGCACAATATTTGTAAGTGATCAGCAAAATGGTACGATCCAGACACCACCAGCTCCAACACCAGTCCAACAACAAATCCAACAAGCTGCATCCCTCGAAAACACCGTTGACCAGGTCGTGTGACTTTCTGTTTCTATTACTGAATCTGTATGTTTGACTATTTGTATACCTGTCCGCCCCTTGGCGGATTCGTCTTGTTTGTCTATTATGTATGTATGGAAGTTTCCACGCGTATTGAGCTCATTGGTAAGCACATGGTAGAAATTCTCATAGAACAGTTGAAGAATGGTGAGATCGCCCTTCATCGAGCACAGCACGCAGCTCATTTTTATCTAGAAAAAATTAAAACCGCAGGGAGCCATACAGAATTAACCCAATATGTTCAGACAATGCTTACTGAATTGCCAGAAATGCATGTTGCTGTGAGATCAGACAAAATTCGAATGATAAAAGTAGAACAAAAAAATTCGCAGCAAACCTAAGATGCAAGATCATATCCAGCAAATCGGCAAATTAATGGTTGAATTATTAGTTCGGAACCTAAAGGCCGGAAGTATACCCCTTCAGCGCGCTCAAGAAATTGCTCGCTTTTATTTAAGTAAACTAAAAAAGGTGCAAACAGAAGAGGAATTACAGCGTGAAATGTCAGAAATGGAGACCACTATACCGGAGATGAAGACCGTGGTAGAGTTAGAGAAAGCGAAAGCAAAAGAAGCACATGATCAATATTTGCGTCAACAAGCAAATGAACTATTAAAGCAGGGGAAAATTGAAGAGGCTGCAGAACTTGCAAAGCAAATTAAGTAAAAACTATGAGAAATGCTCCAGGACCAGCTGAACAAAACCTAGGACCGGAAATTGTAACTGCGTCACCCGCAATACCTGTAACGGCAGAGTCCGAAGCTGCGGCAGTTATGACAGCAGCTGGTGATACTGATTCGGCAATGGGAGCGTTGGCGGGTTTTCAAAGAGGGACAGAGATGGGTCCGGGGTATGGTACCGGGGCTGAAATGGGGGAAATTTATAGGCAGTTCGAACCGAGTTTACCTACGGCTACTACCCCTAAACGAGCTGAAACTACACCACCTCCAGTCGTTTCTGCATCAGCGGAACCAACTCAAGATTTAGGAAGCGAGACATTTCATGCGGCTCGTAATACTGCTGCAGAAGGTTGGAATGCAGCAATGGCTGGTAGGGAACCAATGGCTACAACAGGAGCTACAACAACACCTAGAAGCGAGCAGTATGGTGTTGCTGGCAGTGAATGGAAAGCAGGAAGTATGACAATTACACCTGGCCAAAGTCGAGGAGGGGAGCGAGTACGAGAGGTAGCAGGAGCGGTGCAAGGGAGAGCACGAGCAGTAGGAGATCGGGTGAGAGCAGGGATGCAGAACGAACGGGATGCGGTAAGAAGGCAGGCGGAGTTTACTGGAGGACAGGTGCAAAGAGCGGGAGAAGCGGTACAAGGAGCTGCAGGAGCAGTGAGAGGGAGAGTGCAAGAGGCAATGAAGCCAGCAAATTTGGATAACGTGGTGTATGGGGGAACAGCAGGGAAAATGGAGAATCAGGCGGGAGCTACAGGTGATGGGAAGACAGGGGAACGAGTACGAAGGGTGGGAGAAGCGGTGCAAGGGAGAGCACGAGCAGTAGGAGATCGGGTGAGAGCAGGGGTGCAGAATGAACGGGATGCGGTAAGAAGGCAGGCGGAGTTTACCAGTGGGCAAGTAGGCAGAGCCGGAGAGGCAGTGGGAGGTGCTGCCAGTGCAGTCGGACGTAGGGTTCAGGAAGGTGTACGTCATGAAGCACGAGCAGTTCGTGAGCAAGCCGAGTTTACTGGAGGACAAGTGCGAAGAGCGGGAGAAGCAGTACAAGGAGGCGCACGAGCGGCGGGGGAACGAGTTGTGCGTGCAGTAGAGCGGCTCGGTCGAGAAACAGAAATACCTCAGGGTTTTCCTCGTAAGGCAGAAAGAAAGGCATACGCAGAGTTGATAAAGGCCAACAAAAATAATCCGGAACAAATACAAAGATCATTAGAGGCAAACCTGGGATCGGGAAAGTTTCAATTACGTGAAGTTCTTGGGAGAGATGGATTACCCAGGCGGTACGATGTTATAGGCCCGAATAATACCCTTCTCAGAAGGATGTCTCCTAGTGAAGTGACAGACACCGTGTTAGGTGCAGGGGCTCGTGGCGCAAGCTATAGAAATCGAATTGCCCGCGGGGAAGCTATCCCACTTGAAGAGCAGACTGCTTTTGGACGAGTGGGTAGAGAAGTAAAGGCTCAGTTAGAGGTTGGTGATGCATACATGGGTCCTATAAAAGGCGGGAAGATTACTTTTTATGGTTCCGATGGTCGAAGACTACCACTTACCATGACGCCTGATGAAGCACAGCAGCATGGATTTATGAATAAGGGCGAAGGTGTCACAGCTGCAGGACAAGCTACTGCAGAAGCACAATCTCCAGTAGCGTCTAGGGCGGGTCGCGTATCGGAGACTGGAGCAACTGGTACAGCAAGAGCCACAGTAGCAGAAGCGGGAGGTGAGGCTCAGACAGTTACAAACGAAAGGGCTGCTCAAACTGAGGCTGCGGATGAAGTAAGGCCCCGAGGAGAAGAAAGACGACCTGTTGCAGAAGCGCCTGTACTTCCAGCATCTCGGCCCGAACGTTTCTCTATGAGAAAGTTAAACGAATATACAATTCCTGAGTTAAATAATGTTCTTCAGGAGTTATCAGTTCAGCAGGCAAATATAGAGGCAGGAATTCAAATGATTGCTAACCTGCCAGAGGAGCGTCAAGAACAGTTAACGCCAGTGCGTACTATATTAGAAGCAGCTCGAGATAAAAATAATGAAATAATAAAGAAAGTTACTGAGCGAAGGGATCAATTAGTCGAGGAAGCTGGCGAGCAGTCTGAACAAGACGCACAGATTGAGGAATTGATTGCAGCGGCGGAGGCGAATCCTGAGCTTACCATGGATGATCTTATGGGGTTATTTAATCAAGTCGGTGGAGGTATTGGAAGCAGTGAAAGAGGTCTTGGGCAAACCCTATCTTGGATTGGGCGGCTTGTCCAGTTAATGTCAAAAGTAATAAATGCGGCGACGTAAGTAATAGTGAGAATAGACGTGCACATGCTATAATCCCCTAATGGTTTTGGGTCTTCTTAACAAGCTTTTTGATGCGAACTCCAAACAAATAAAAGAATATGATGCACTTATCTCACAGATCGATGGGTGGGAGGAGATTGTCTCCCAGTGGCCACTTGAGACATTTGCCAAAAGGACCTCGGAATTCAAGGACTTGATTAAAAACAACTCTGACGGCAGTTACGAGAGTACACTCAATGATATTTTGCCCGAAGCGTTTGCGATGGTGCGTGAAGTCGCAAAACGTGTCATTGGTGAGCGTTCATTTCGTGAGCAATTGATGGTTGGCATCGCACTTCACCAAGGGAAGCTTGCGGAGCAAAAGACTGGTGAAGGTAAAACCCACGCTGCGGTACATCCCCTGTATTTGAATGCACTCACAGGAAATGGTGCGCACTTGATCACGGTAAACGATTATCTGGCACGGCGAGATGCAGAATGGATGGGAGGAGTGTTTAGTGTTCTTGGTCTTTCGGTAGGGGTGATCAATTCCCAAAACACCTCATACATATACACTCCACCAACAGAAATTACCACGTTTACTGGTCCTATCAGCAAAGAGTACAAAGAAAAGATTGGCAAAGGCGATTTTTTGCAGCCGGTATCACGGCGCGAAGTGTATGCGTGTGATGTCACCTATGGTACGAACAATGAATTTGGTTTTGACTATTTGCGTGACAACATGGTGCAGGATCAAAGTCAGATTGTACAGGTTACGCCTTCGGGTTTATTTGGTGCGCACAACTTTGCAATTGTTGACGAGGCGGATAGCATTCTCATTGACGAAGCACGGACGCCCTTGATTATTTCTGCACCTGCAGAAGAGAGTAATCAGCTGTATGCACAATTTGCGCAGCTGATGCCACGGCTTAATCTGGAAGACTATATCATCGATGAAAAGGCAAAGAGCGCTCACTTAACTGACTTTGGAGTCAAGAAAGTAGAGTCGTGGCTAAAGACAGAAAACTTGTATGAAGACTTCCAACTTGCGCATCATCTCGACCAGGCACTCAAGGCGCAGTATCTGTATATCAAAGACCGAGACTATGTTGTAAAGGATAATGAGGTAATTATCGTTGATACCTTTACTGGGCGATTGATGCCGGGTAGACGGTATAGCGAGGGGTTGCACCAGGCAATTGAGGCAAAGGAAAAAGTTCCTATTCAAAAAGAGTCTAAGACCCTCGCGACCATCACCTTTCAAAATTACTTCCGGTTATACAAAAAACTTTCTGGTATGAGTGCAACGGTCATGACCGAATCAGAAGAGTTCTTTAAGATTTATAACCTCGAATCCGTTGCGGTACCGACGCATAAACCTGTCGTGCGCGTAGACCATCCAGACAGGATATACAAAAATCAGCGAGCTAAATGGAAAGCGATAGTAGATGAGATCGCACTCATTCACGAAAAAGGACAACCAATCCTGGCAGGTACCACAAGCGTTGAGAAGAACGAACTTCTAAGCGGATTGTTGAAACGTCGAGGCATTCCGCATGAGGTGCTGAATGCCAAGAACCACGAACGCGAAGCAGAAATTATTGCCCGTGCAGGACAAAAGGGTTCAGTCACCATTGCGACCAACATGGCTGGACGCGGTACAGACATCAAGATCACTGATGAGGTGCGTGAACGAGGAGGGTTATTTGTAATCGGTACTGAACGTCATGAAGCACGGCGTATTGATAATCAGCTGCGTGGCCGATCTGGCCGTCAAGGTGATCCGGGTGAGAGTAGATTTTTTGTAGGGCTCGATGACGATCTGATGAGAATATTTGGTGGGGAGAAGATTGCAGGACTCATGACCGCGTTTAATATGCCCGAAGATGTTCCGATAGAAGCGAATATTGTCTCGCGCTCAATTGAAAATTCTCAAAAGAAAGTAGAGACATATAACTTTGATATCAGAAAGCATCTAGTCGAATATGACGATGTCATCAACAAGCAGCGTGAAATTATTTACGAACGTCGCCGGAGGTTGCTTGTTCAGTCAAACGATGAAGAGAACACGCAACCGATTCGCGACAAGATATTTGACGCATTCCAGAAATACTGGACGCAGTTACTGCAACAACAGGTAAGTGCCACTGACTCCGAAACAGGGGATGTGTTATCAGAAATACAACGGCTGATTCCTCTCACTACGACGCAGCACGAAGAACTAACCGATGAACTTACCCACCTTTCACACGTGAGCATAGAGGATACCGTAGAAAAACTGATGAATATGACGCGCGAACAATACACGGCACGAGAGGAGCAGTTTGGTGCAGACGTGTTGAGCCAGATTGAACGCTCATTGATGCTCTCGAGTATCGACCTCAAATGGATGGACCATATTGATGCATTAGATGAGCTGCGATATGGAGTGCGACTGCGTGCGTATGGGCAGCGTGATCCGCTTGTAGAATTCAAAAACGAAGCATTCAGAATGTTTGGAATGCTTTTAGACGACATAGATTATGCAGTCATGAGTCGAATATTCAAAGTTCAATTGGTGCAACCGTTGTTGGAGCAAGAACAAGAAGTGTTGGAAGAAGCAAGAACTGAACATAAGCAACTCGGACAGTTTCAAGTAGAAGCGCCACAAGAACAGCGTTCTTCAGTTACGGAACCGGTTTCACACGAACCAGTGGTAAAAACTGACAAAGAGAAAATCGGCCGTAATGACCCGTGCTGGTGTGGAAGTGGGAAAAAGTATAAACATTGTGGCCTCATCAACTCGGATGAACACCAACAGCTTACAAAAATATAATAACTGTCGAAAATACAACACCTATTGGACTATCTTACAAATTACGATACTATTTAAGTATGTTTGATCGGGCGGAAATGGACAAACCATATGCTCAGTATTTGACTTCTGCTGCGGGTCAGCAGCAAGTCTCTAAGACCCTAATGCTACGGGAACTTCAGAAGCGTGGACTTAAAGTAAGAGATATTACCCATCTCGATACGCTTATTAAGGAGCATATGCAAAAGGGTAATCTTCCTGAGGGGTTTAAACCACAGAAGAAGTATAGCTCTATAGATCATGGACCAGTTGACCACTATCCGCAGTGGGTTGTAGATTTTTTAGATGATCAGATGGCAGGCAACGTCAACGATCCTCTCCTCAAAACGCATTTTCGAAGTAGAGAAGAGCGAGTTCAGCAACAAACGCGTGAAAAAGCAATAGAACAACTTTCCCGTGTGCAACGAAGTCAAGCAATGGTTTCTCCTGAAGCGGCAATGAGACGGCAACGGATGTCAAGCCGAATTGGTTGACCATCTTGAAGGCCCGCGATAGTATTCCTATGGAGAACGCTGAACCATCAACAATCACCCTTTACCAGTGTTTTCGTGATGCCCATCACAGAGGAATTTCTATCCAAGACGCTTCTGAGTACCTGAGTATTCTTGTTGACTTGGGATATATACAGGATCCATTTGCGACGTATGCTCCTTCGGTACCATCAAGCACGGTGTCTATTATGGAGGCTGCAGAAAATGTGGTCGGTACAGGAAACTATTCTCGGCAGGAGGCTGTCTCATTTGCATTGCATACCGTTGTATATAACGAACCAACGACGAGAATATCAGGTACAATGCATATAGCTTCTACAAACTTTTTTGATTTCCTCTGGATGCGCTATGAACGGCAATTTTTGGCTCTATTTTGTCTCTTGTTACTCATTGGAGTTGGTATAGGGACTGTGTTGTTATTTACTCCTCGTCAAGGCTTTCTTGCTGTACATTCCTTGTCTGCTTCAGTTGTAAGGTTTTACCCAGGTGTACGCTAAATATCCGAACCATGGATGTAAAAGTCGAGAAAATTCTTGAAAAAATTAAACGTATCTATCCAATAGGGTATGAGCAGTTTATCAATGAGATTTCTCATGAGCCCAGGGTTACATTTCGTGTTAATACACTTACTGCATCCAATGACATTTTAAACCAGTTGCATGTACAGGGATTTGGATTTGAGAAAGGACAACTACCAAATTCCTATGTGCTGACTGAATCTCCCATACCGCTTTCCACGACTGATGCATTTTCCAATGGGTATATCTATATTCAAGGAATGTCGAGCATGTTAGCAAGTTTGGTACTTGAACCAAGCTTACGGGAACGGGTACTGGATTTATGTGCGGCACCAGGCAGCAAGACATCCCATATCGCAGCATTGATGGCCAATACGGGCTCCATTTTCGCAGTGGAAAAGAATGCAAAGCGTGTGCAGAAGTTAAGAGATAATCTCGACCGGCTTGGCGTAACAAACACGCATGTGCTCCACGCAGATGGATTTGTATTGCCTCGTGCTCATTCTGAATTAATAGACAGCTTCGATACAGTGTTGGTTGATGCCCCTTGTTCGAACGAGGGGTATATCAACTTGTCTGCTCCCGCATCTTATAAATTCTGGAACCCAAAGAAGTATACTGATATGGTCTGGCAACAAAAAGGTTTACTAAAAGCAGGTTTTGAAATGGTAAAGCCCGGAGGTATTTTGGTGTATTCAACCTGTACTCTTAGTGTTGAAGAAAACGAAGGAGTCGTTAACTGGCTTCTGGAAAGAGAAGATGCCGAAGTTACCACCATCGATTCTCGTATGCTTGAACAAATACCGTGGTGCGGTGGCATTTTGCAATGGAAAACGCATACATTTCATCCAGATCTGGCAAAGACAATACGAGTTATCCCAGATGGGATTTTCCGTCCATTCTACATTGCGAAGATAACCAAAAAGGGTTAGTATATCGGCACACTTCGCACTGATCAGAGCGAAGTGTGTCGAAGTGTTTTCCTTATGAATATAGTAACCATTGGAGGTGGAACCGGCACCTTTACGGTTTTATCAGGACTTAAAAAGTACCCCGTTAATCTATCGGCCATCGTAAGTATGGCAGATGATGGGGGGAGTACCGGCCGTTTGCGTGATGAATTTGGTGTCCTACCTGTTGGTGATATTCGAATGGCACTGGTAGCTTTATCTGAAGATTCAGCAAACCACCAACTGTTACGTGAACTGTTTTTATATAGATTTGATAAGGGTGAAGGCTTGAAAGGACATAATTTTGGGAATCTTTTTTTAGTAGCGCTTTCTGAAATGTTGCAGGATTCTGTTAAAGCCGTAGAAGTTGCATCACAAATACTTCGCATACAGGGTCGCGTTGTTCCGATTACCGCAGAACCAGTTAAGTTAATAGCCCAGTATAGTGATGGAACAAGCATTGTCGGACAGTCAGTAATAGATGCACAACCAATGTCTCATAAAAATCTTCCTTCAATTGTTTCTTTATCTATTGAACCTGCTGCGCAAATAACCGATGACGCACGCAACGAAATTTTAAAAGCCGACTGCATTATTTTAGGGCCTGGCGATTTATATACGAGTTTATTAGCTGATATTGTTGTCGAGGGGGCAAGAGAAGTAATACAGCGTTCTAACGCAAAATTTGTCTATATTCTCAACCTGATGACAAAACTGGGCCAGACTCATGGACTGACAGGAAAGGATCATGTTGAACTTGTTACGCAATATACTGGACGTATGCCTGATGTTGTGATTGTAAACACAGGAGAAATTCCCCAGCCAATAGTTAAGAAATATGCCAAAGCACATGAGCATTTAGTGGTGGATAATTTTGGAAAAAACGAAGAGTACAAGGTAATTAGAGCAGATATTATAAAATCACAGGAAGTAGTCAAGTCAACATCTGATGTGATCAGGCGGAGTCTGATTCGTCATGATCCTGATAAGCTCGCAAAGGTACTAATGAATTGCCTATCGTAAGGTTTGATACAATACCCCCATGTCATTTTCTTTTGAAATACTTGCAGAAGATCCACGTTCCCACGCTCGTGTAGGCATTATTCATACTCCTCATGGTGACATTCAAACCCCTGCATTTATCCCGGTAGCAACACGTGCAAGTGTACGTGCGTTGAGTCCTGAAGATTTGGTTTCAGCAGGATCTCAAGCGGTGCTGGCAAATACCTATCATTTGTATCTACGGCCAGGGGTTGAAATAATCGAGCAGTTTGGCGGTTTTGGGCAATTTATGAATTGGCACGGGCCAACGGTTACCGACAGCGGAGGGTATCAAGTGTCGTTTTTGTGGGAGGGTAAACAACAAGGCGAGCGTGCTCAATCAGTCAAAATTACCGATGAGGGAGCAATATTTCGATCACATATTGATGGCAGCGAACACACGCTTACACCCGAGAAGTCTATGGATATTCAGAAATCGTTGGGAGCAGATATTATCATGGCATTTGACCAACCCCTGTCGAGCAAGTATACAGAAGAGCAAAATCGGGAAGCATTTGAGCGAAGTATGGAGTGGGAGCGAAGGTCGCATATACAATGGCAAAAAAACGAATACGCTAAGAATGGCCAAACGGCAGGGCAAGCACTCTTTGGAATTGTCCATGGAGGCACTAACCGTGAGTATGTTTTGCGTTCCTGGGAACTGATGCAGGAACTAGACTTTCCGGGAATTGCGATTGGGGGAGAGTACATAGGGTCGGATCCTCTACTAACGGCGGAATCGCTCGACTTATTTAATGAGTATCGGGATTTTAGTAAGCCAGTGCATGCGCTGGGCTTAGGTGGCGGGCCTGTCGGAATCAGAGCTGCCATTGAGCGCGGTGTCGATATCTTTGATAATACGTCGGTAACACGTATGGCACGGGCGGGACTTTTGTTTGTTTCGGAAGAAGATGGGGGTACACCAGAAAACAAATTCAGAATAGACATTACAAAGGTGCTATATGCTAAAGAGAAAGGCCCAATTTCAAATAGTTGCCAATGCTATACCTGTAAAAACTATACATGTGCCTATGTGCACCATCTCATCAAATCCCAGGAATTTTTAGGATTTCGCTTGGCAAGCATTCACAATGTATATTTTGTCAACCAATTAGTCGAGGATATTCGTAATTCAATCTTGGCTGTCTGAGGAAGGATTATGTATTTTATCGAGGATCCGAGTACTCTTTAGTTGTGCTGCGTTGCGGTGGTATTCAGCTTTTTTTTTTGATTCAAACTCTTTAAGGTCTTGCTCGACTTGTTCGTCGGAGGTTGAACTGTCATATATTTGTTCCTGTTCACGGGTTTCTTGTACTACTCTTTGCATCTGCAAATTGATTACAAGCCGTGCACGCATCACTTGATCCATAGATGGGATAGCATCAATGAGCTCTTGTTTTTCCTCCTCAGGAATTGAAGAAAGCTCTATATGTTGCTTTATGATTGCATCACTAAATACAATATCGTCTGTATTCATATGTTTATTATAACTAACTTTTTATTAAAAGTTAGTTCCTCCTCCTCTCCGTCCACGGCCAGACCCTCTTCCTCCTTGTGCTCCTCGTGGCCGAGGGCTAGGTCCTGGAGCGCCAGCTCCTCGGGGTGTCCTTCCTCCTCCTCGTGCGGTTAGTGTAGCATCTCTGCGTGGTGCTGTATTGTTGTCCCTATCTGCATCTGCTGATGCTCCTTGAAAGCGCCTCCTAGGTGGCTGTTGTGCAGGAGTGGTTGGCGTATAAGGGGTCGCGATCTCTGTAGTAAATGCATGATCGAGGAAGTTCAATATTTTATACCACGCGAGTCTCCTATCAGCATTTCGTGGATTTCTAAAATCACTCGCCAGTTCCCGCTCTAACCCTCTGACGAGTTCGTGGTCATTCCCAACTTGGGCGCCCAAGATTTCCCTGCTTACCTTTCTTGCTGCTTCTTGGGCAGACTCTGTACGAATTTGATCAAGCTCTCCCCTAGCTGCAGTTTCTTCTTGTTCTGCACGGCTCAATGCACCATTAGTTTGTCGTATTTCGCTCTGTAAGCTGCGTATATGAGACGCTGCCTGTGCAGAGAGGGCATACTGATACCCAGATTTTCGATCGTTTCTCTCTTGAACAATATTAGGATTTGCTGCATATGCTTCTAATTCGCCTCTAGAATCACTGATCTCCCTTTGTCGGCCACCATACCTATTTCCTGCTCCTCCTGGATTTATTGCCCTTCTTGCATTTTGCCATACATTTCTCAGTGAATCTCTTGTAGCAAGTACGTCAACAACTGCATTGCGGATATCTTGTTCGTCATTACTTCGGACAGCAGTTGCTAAATCAACTAGCGATTGCTCCAACTGAACACTTCCGTTTTCCGCTTGCTCCAGTAAATTTTCTAGATCATTGATTTGTTGTATTAATTCATTTTCTAATCTAAGAAGCTCACGGTCACTTTCTAATACTGTTCCATTATTTTGTAGTACAAGTAGTTGATTCTCTAATGTCTGTATATCTGTCCTTAGGGTAACCAAAGTGGTAGTGATACCACTAACCTCAGGTGTAACAGTACTTCTGAAACTTTCAGTAACTATTCCAATACTCGAGCTTGTAATACCTGCTTCTCTAACAGAACGTGCATTCAAGTTATCAGAGCTACTTAGTCCTCCTAATGCTGTACACATTCTATTAAACTCTCCTTGTGTTAGGAATCTATTTAAGTTATCAAACCTTACCCTAAATGCTAATTGTCTGACATCGGATCTAAGCTTTTCTTCATCCTCATGAAACTTAACCACAGGATTTGCATCTCTTCTTTGTGTTTCTAAATCTTGAAGTTCGTCTTCGGCGGCTGCCTTGTCACTTCGTAATTCATTCGCTTCCTGATGCGCTGCGTTGTACTCCCGCTCAGCGTCTTCTTGTTGACGTGTTGCTTCCCTCAGAGCAGGATTTATTGTTTGCTCTATGACTCTATATTCGTCATGAGCTGTCTCGACTGACCGAACGAGTCCTTGAAGAGTAGGAGATCGTCTTTCGGGCGCTATTGCATTAACTTCATTGCTAATACCTCTGCGAGCTTCCGAAACAAATTGTGCTCGCTGCATAGCAAGGTATTTTTCATATTCGTTAAGGGCAGCCTGTGGACCAGATTCATTTTGTAATACCCGGAACACAAAGTGATTGTTTCGGAGATTAGCAAGTACCGTCTGTTGCATTGCAAGCTCTTGCTTCGTCATTTTTACTCTTAATTCAGGACGTGGTGCTCCTAACATTGCCGCCTCTACCTCGCCGAGTGCGGCCCCCATACTTGTATTTGGCTGCTGCTCTTTATCGAAAATAGAGCGCGCTGCTTGCTTGACGATATTGCTTTGTTCGTTCATGCCGTATTCCAGAGCAACTTTTTGTACAACGCTTTGGTACCATGCAGTATCCTCTAAACGCTGAGTACCAGAACTAACTTGGTTGCGGGCCTCTGCAAAGGAGGGGCCACCTATCTCATATCGTTGTTGGTATCGAGTGATCCCCCAATGAGCAGTCGCAAGGTGCGCTGCCTGCTTTTGTAGCAAAATAGTGCGTTCTTCGGCGGTTATATTTGGGTTTTCTAAAAGTCTTTGCGCTCGTTCGAGTTCTCCTAGGGATGCGGCAGCAGTTTGGAATTCTGTCATTACTCGATGTGCTTCATGCAGCTGCATATATTGTTCACGCTTCCGGCGAATTTCCTCAATTTCTTGCGGAGTCATTCTATCTAGTTGTTCTTGGGTTAGATCGGGAATCTGTTCTCGCAATTCAACGAGTCGTGTGCGGAGGCTCTCAGCTTTTCTCTGATTTTCACGATTTTGAATGGTACCGGGGCCTCCAAGACTTTCTCGTGCAATAGCACCAGCAGGAACTCCTACAGTTTCTGTTTTTCTCCAAAATGCGAGTCTCTCGAGACCTTTTTTCTCTCGTCGTGCCTCACCACCAAAATCTATCCCTCCTACTTCTTTATTAATAGGTCGAGCATTTCCGATAACAAACTGTTCTGCTGATCCTTGATCTCCTTGTAATCTTCTTTGAATTGCTACACGTGGATCGAGTGGTGGCTGTGGTTCTTGTGCTGGTGAAGCAGGATTGGGCATATGTTAAATACTATATAATAGATACATGCTATTTTTAGAGTTGTCAATAGATTTGTGATAGCTACAAATTGGGTACTTGTTTAAAAAATACGATTCGGTTATATCTATTACTAGATATTATGACAGGACCATTACCTCCTTTGCCAGGCTTACCCTCAGACCCTGAACGATATGCCCAATTGGCACAAAATGAAATTGGACCACAGGATGCATCTACAGCCGCTAATGGGCCAAATCCACGCCGAAATAATGCTGACCTTTTAAATCCCTTGCCTCCTATAGCTAGTAGATTTTCAGATAATCCTCGACATGCCACAGCACCGCAACCTCGCGCAAATCAACTTGCGCCTGCTGCTAGAGCTGAAGGTGGAGCAGTGCTTAGAGATGCACAAGGTAATCCGCGTCGGCCAGATGCAGTAATGAATTTAGGAGAAGGCAGATTGCACCAGTCAGTTGCTGGACCAGATCGAACACTAGATGACATAGAGCGGGCTATTCAACAACGGCAACAAGAAAGACAAGTAGCAGCTCAGCGTTTAGCTGAACAACCGGCGACACAAGAAACTCAGAGAGCTGGATCGCCGACAACCCGGGCTGCTAATACTGCTGAATCAGGTGCCCAATTACCGCTTACTCCAGGTACTAGTGTAGAAGATGATTCATTGTATTGGCGACCGTATCTTAGTGTTAGGAGACCAGTTACACCTCATAGAGATGCAGAGGGTAATATTGTTTTGCATGAAGAGCGTAACTATCCTATTTTTCCAGAGAGACCGAGGAGTCAAGATATAACACCTAGTGCAGAAACTCAGCGTACTCCTGAAGCTCAAGAATCAGAAAAAACTAAATGGCAGAAAATTAAGGGTGTAGTTAGTGCGTTTACACGGCCATATACCTGGACCGGTAAAAGTAAAAAGGCATATATTTTTGGTGCAATTGTTGGAGGTACTGCAACAGGACTAGGTTTTGCAGGAATGGGTCCGGTTCCGCGATTAGCAATAACTGCTGGTACGTATGCGACGAGCTTTGCATTAGAAAAAATTTCTCGATGGCATCTGAAGAAGCAATTGACTCCCGCAGAACGTTTGCGATTTGAAGAACGATACAAAAATGCACGGTACAAACTCAGTGGCTTTTCCTCTGGTCTCGCAGCAAGTAGTCTTATGAACCTGGGTTTGCATGCAGTCGCACCTGAAATGATGCAAAATGTTGCAGAGGCAGCACGTGAGGTTGGAAGGGCTTCGCTTGACGCAGCTGGAGAAATGGGTGGGGCGGGTGCTCGATTAGGATTCAGAATGCTGCCACGTGCAATAAATGCCGCAGGGAATGTGGCGGAATTTGGTGCGAACGTAGGTGATCGTATTGGTGATGCACATCAAGGGCTTTTGCAAGGTATCCGACAAGCTGGAGAGTCAGGAGCTGATTTCATAGATACTATCGCCGATGGGACGCCTGGAAATTCCGTAGGTGAGGCAATCGCAGACGCCGCTCGGGATGCAGGTGGCTCTGCTATGGACCAATGGAGAGCAATAGCTGATACGGCTGGGGATGCAAGAGGAGTAGCAGCAGAGTTGATCGGAGATATAGTCGACCATGCTCCAGGTGGGCCAGAATCTTTTGATAGTCAAATTACAGAAGGCGCGCGTGAATTTTTCAGGAGACTGGTTGAAGGCAATCCAGAATCCGCTGCAGAGGCTCTTGGAATTGCACGTGAAACAGCTTCTGATCTTGGAGGAGAAGTTGGTGCTCGGTTCAGTGATTGGATAGAGCAGTATTTCAACTCCACGGAGATGGTTGTTGAGGCAGGTCATCCATTGGAGCATATGCTGGATAATCTTGGTGTTACTGGACATGCGTATAATAATCCTGAGTGGATGGTTGATTTCATAACAAGGAATGATGCAGTATTAAGTGTAGGTAACGAAATTGGAGTCAATAATTTTTATGAGTTTGCGCTTGAAAATCCTGATGCATCTGCAGAAGAATTCAGGAAGCACTTTTTCCGTGCAGTACATTGGATATATCCAGGACAGACTTTGGATATCCCGTTACCATAACCTATGGATACACAAATAGCTCAAAAACTTGAAGAATTATTTAATAAGATGCAACTAAGTCAAGCTGAACGAGCATTGGTTGTGGAATCAATAGGCATTGAAGTTGCCAGAAACATGGATCGTATGCTTACCAAGATAATGGTAGAGGAGGATTATCAAAAGCTAGAGCAAATTGAAGATGAAGAAGAGGCAAATGCATATATCAGACAAAGATTTATTGAAGAAACCGGTGAAGAACCCCAGAAAGTAAGTGATGAACTGACGCGTGAATATGTCGAACAATTGCAGGTAGGAGGTATGAAAGAACTTCTCCAGCAACAATCTTCAGATTAGTACGTATTATTCCCTAACTATAGAACGAATCTCATCAAGCAATCGGTTATATTGATCTAAATCATCTTCATCATCGGATTTATCTAGTATGTCACTAACGTCAAACCATCGTGTAGTTTGAGTTGCTGTCTTACCCCAATGAACGCGGAATCGAATGGTACCATGTTCATCCCGTGCAATTTCTGTTACGCCATCCGGGATTATTAATTCTAATTTCTTCGCAATATCAATCCCCACTTTTTCACTCAGAACACGTGTATCAAGATGTGCTGCAATTCGGTCATTAGGTGATTGGTGGGGCAGGTCAGGTCGTACTGCTGTCGCAAGAGAAACCCGCGCATCCTTTTTTCCATGTTCCGAGCCCAACTCTCGAAGCGACCGCTGCATCGCCCGAATAATATCCTCGGTTGGAATAGTTCCGGGGATTGCGATCACCATCTCATCTCCCTTGGTAAACGCAGGAATTAGGCCATAATTTTCTGTAATATACGGTGCGATAGATGGTTCTTGCGTGAGTGATGTGCCGACTGTGTCAAAGGTTCTTTTTATTCGTCTCCAGCTGTTTTCGCTCAGGGTTCTTGTTTCTGTAACGATGGCTGCATAGGTGTTGCCAGTTGCAGCAATGCGTTGTTGGGCAACCTGTGCTTCTTTTAGATATTCGGCGCCTACTCCTATAAGGTCAAGTGATAAATACTGCGGGGAGTCATATGCTAATGCAGTTTCATCAAAAAAAAGCGAATTCATGAATAACCCATTGAGCCCAGCATCAGTAAACCGATGGTCTCTTCGTAGATGATCCCATGCTTCTGCAAGATGTTGTTTCGCGGTAAGTGCGTTTTCAGGAGTTACTTTGCCCACTTTTGCGAGTGCCAGTATTCGTTCAGTTGATGACTGTAATGCTTGGGTCTTGCGGGTATGCTGGGCTGATTGTTCGTGGGTAAACTCTTTGAGTACTGCAGGAGTGAATAGTGACTTTGTATACAGACCGCCAAGGTGTGAGAGTGCGATTATTTCACCTCGCGTAAGTGGTGCACCTTCAAACGCATCAAACATGGCTGCAAGGTTGTCTTGCCTAATATGAGCAAAGAATGTCTCGGATAAGCCTAGATTGCCATTTAGCTCTGGCATTTCTTCTACATAAGTAGGTGCATATCTTTGGGAGACAGCCACGATATATCTATGTATTGCATCCGATGTTTCGAACAAATGCTGCATCTGTTCTTCAGACGTGTCGGGTAGTTCACGATCAAGCAGTGCGAGTACTTCTTGAGCTCCTGGCGTTTCTTCCAGATATCTTCGGATTACTTCTCGCTTGTCCTCACAATCGTCAAAAAAGTTTTGGGCCTCACACTGCATGACAGATATCTGCAATGCATCAAAAACATCCATTTCGCTTTCCCGCGCAGATGCAAGTCCGCTTGTTATATGGATGGAATTCTTTGTTTCTGTTTTTGCTTCCGGAGGGATGTCTATATCATCAAATGTGTCGATATATGCCTGTATCCGTTCTGTTACTTGTGCTTCGAGTATCGCTGTTTTTTCTCTGATCGTAGCCGCATCTCCTTCGGAAATCCGAAAACTTACCCGTTTCCATAGCTGTTGTGTTGGGATCATTGTTACATCCACTAGGTCATGCTGCCGTAGTGCGGTGTCTATCTCTTGTCGAAATCTTTGGAGGATTAAATTGGTTATATGTATGCCTGCGCCGTTTTGGTTAAGTGCTTTTACACCATTAAATGAAAGAGACACAAGATGTTCTCCGGGTTTGAGTGGGTCACCGGTGAGGGTAGGGAGGTCACGTTCCATCTGATACGCTAAGTGTCTCAGGAGCTGTGGGTGCCTTTCGGTAGGAATGCTTAGGGGATCTGCAACAAAGGTGTCTAATGCATCGACAAGTTCTAACTGCCTCTCTAAGAGTTCTTGCTCAGATGGTGACGCGTTATAAGATTCGGGTGCCGCTAAGTCTTCATCACCCAATAGTCCAATAAACCAGTCATATGCACGAGCAGGATTTTCAGCGTCGCGGAGAATGTCTCTAAGATTTGCCCGTTGTTCTGGAGTAAGAGTCTCACGTGCGGCTCTGTACTGCGATAGTATTTCGTGTCTGAGCTCGGGAGATTGATGCATACAGATCAAGCATAGCAAAGGGCAATGAAATAAACAATAAAGGTCTGTCTATAGTTTCCGAATAGCGAGATCAGGATTGATTCAGGAGAAGGGTTGCGGTATATACTATTACATATAGTGACCTTATGTCTAACTACGCGTTTATTGATAGCCAAAACGTCAATCTTGGTATCCGTTCACAGGGTTGGATTTTGGATTGGAGTAAATTTCGTCAGTATCTACGAAATAAATACAGTGTCATTAAGGCGTATGTGTTTATAGGACATGTGAGACAGGTAATGAGTTTTTGTATACGCATTTACAAGAGTGCGGTTTTATTTTGATATTCAAGCCTACGTTAGAATTACCTGACGGTACTGTAAAAGGAAATGTCGACGCAGAGTTAGTGCTGCACACGATGATTCACTACAAAAGCTATAATAAAGCAATTATTGCAACGGGCGATGGAGATTTTCATTGCTTGATAGAATATTTGGAAGGAAAAGATAAGTTACTTCGGTTGATGGTACCAAACAAAAAGTTTTCTAGCCTATTAAGGAGATTCAATGAATACGTTGTCAGAATAGATTTATTGAAAGAAAGCTTACAAATAAAAAAGACCAAGATCAGCGGTCGGTCGAAACCTTAGGCTGCTTAGCTTGGTCATCGTGATGAACCTAATTATAACAATAAAAGGTGCTGGTTTCAAGCAGGTGCAAAGTATACGAAGTTACTAACAAATAGGTACGGATATTGTATGTTTTGAAGTTTGTAGGGTAGCTTTCAAAAATGATTTGGTAAACTGTGTCGTTTGTCGTATCTTAACCACCTAATAGGGCCTGATGCTCAGGCAATTTGTCTCTTACGAATAACTTAAACATAGTCGTTCTCCTGTGAGAGTACTCTCTTAATTTTTACAGTATAGAATGCAGTGTATTTTTGTGATGTGGGTTTAGAGCTGATGCGTGAGAGCGTGGCCAAGTTGTTCACTTGGCCACGCTCTCGTTAGTCGCCTGTGTCCCGGGTGGGACGAGCTGTCGCGGTCGGCGAGGGGGTCGCCGACGAGGCGATAGTTGGGGTCGCTGCCACTTGCGTCGGGACTGCCGGTGACAGGATCGTAATATGCAAGTCCACGGTCGGCAGTGCCGTGGGCGAAGTCTGTGGCGTGGGCGAACCGCTATTGTTGTTGGCTGGGGACGGTGCCTCTTCCTCCGCTTGCTCCTCGTCCACTTCTGTGAGGCAACGGGCCCCTGCATCCTCACCTTCGGTGAGAGTGATGCACAGGGCCAGGCCCTCATTGCCCTGGCCGGCCCACGGGGGCGTGCCGCCTTGGTGGAGGTACTGGGCAGTCTTGTCGAACGCCCGATCCTCCCCGACGGGAACGCCGACGCCGTAGCCTCCGGCCGCACCAATGGCTATACCCAGAAGCAGTAGGCCAGCAAAAAGAAGCAAACGTTTCATGTCTTATCTCCTTTCCCGGCATTGTCGTTTCGCCGGTGATACTATTAATAGTGGGTGATCGTGACGATTACCCCATTAGTCAAACTCTCTTCTTCCACGTGATACCGGTAATTATTGTCGAACATGACGACGTACTCGGTATCGCCAATGATCCGAAGAGTAATTGCGGTCCACTGTCCGTTTACCGCGATCATGGGGTGACGGCTGGGTATATACCCGACAACCCCTTCGTTGTTTTCCTCGAACTTCCAAGGGGCTTCATCCCAGAAGCCGAGGATCTGATACGTTCCCTCGCCTATGCCTCTCACGTTTAGGCGGACTGTATTCTCTACTGCAGGGAGCGTATAGAATTCATCGCTGAATATCTTGTCCTTGGGGACAAGTGTTTCGCCCACCTGCGCCAGGGCGAGTACAAGCGCTAGTAAGGCGAAAGTTAGTAACCACCCATGTCTTTGTCTCATCATAAACCTCCACTAAAATCCCAAAACACATAGCAGATCTAGGATCTTGGTGGAGGCGTTGATGAAATTATTTAAATGTGCAATTGGAATTCAGTAGTTCCTCTCGTCTGCTTTCAAGTGATTGAAAACAAAAGAGAAGGAAGGTGTGGGTTCCACACCTTCTTGCTGTTTATGTCTCTTGCAGGCTACCTACCTGTGTAGGTAATTCTGCATATGACGTCGGTAATTTCTTGTTCGACGGCGTCCTCCGCAACACCTTGCAGGTCGAGGCACCCATGTACCCCAAATACCCGAAGGATCTTCGGATAGGTAACCTGGGTGGCGACCCACTCAGGGTTGCCCTCGATCTGGACCTGGATGGCGTCCAGATCCCACAAGGGAACATTCGTTGCGATCAAACCGTAGCTGTTGTTGCCAATACTACGGTCTTGCCCGCGGAACGTCACAGTAACATCGGACGAATCCGCGGTTACCGCAACGATCTGGACATCAGCCATACCGAATATAGCCACAGCCATTACTAGAAAGGCCATGGTATTTACGAATTCAAAAATAAAATCAACAATTCTTTTCCACATCCTACACCTCCATCCAACTATCTATCAGGAAGCAATGTGTATCGGCTAGATCCTTCGATGGAGGTGTCGATGAAATTATTTAAATGTGCAATTGGAGTTTAGTAGTTCCTCTTATTTATCTTCAAAATTTGAAAGCAAATAAGAAGAGAGCGTAGCTCGGATAGCTACGCTCTTCTTTTTTGGTGCCCTTCTTAGGGGCTAGTGTCTCGCCGGTGAAGGCGGGACTGAATTCGCTAGTTGGCCAGGCAGACGGCCGGCAGGGGGATCTCGACGTCCGTGCGCCAGTAGTCCCAGTGGTTCGGGTTCCCGTCGCCGTTAGGCTCGAAATCCCACTCCACCACTGCCTCAAAGTACAAACTGAGGCACCGTGTCGAGTACCCTTGCGTGCCGATACGGCGGGCCGCCTGGGTGGCGGACTCGTAATCCAATGGGGAAAACATGTCCCCCGTGAGATCGATCCCTTCCCATGGCGCCGGCGAGGCCGGCACCGCGGGCTGGCCGGCGGCGACCAGCTGCTGGCCGAGCGGGCTCAGCGTGGCCACCGGCGCCGGCTGCTGGGCGGCGGTCTGCTGCGCAGCCGCTTGAGCGGCCAAGTCGGCCGCCACCCACGGCAACTCGTCGACCGCCGTGTCAAAACCCGGGTAGACGATCGCGAAGTTGAAGTTCCACCCACTGCCCTCGACGAAGTCGAGAGCGGCGCTGAGAGCCGTGGCGCCCTCGACGGGGAACATTCCGGCGTTGGCGGCAATCGCCAGCAGTTCTTGCGTCGACTCGATCGGCGAGGTGATGGCCGCGCCGTTGATATCGAGCGTCGCGTTCTGCTGATCAGCGAAGATGCTATAGTACTTGATCCCGGCCGCCTCCGCGACCACGGGGTCGCCGATCAGCAAGGAGGGATCAAACCCGGGCACCTGCGCCGCAACGCGGTCGACCGTCAACTTGATCCCGTTGAAGTCGGCATACGCCGGCTCAATGGGATAGTCTTCGGGGACGATGACGACGATGGTGCCGCCTTCGGCACTGAAGTTGGATCCGGTCGGATTGGTCGGATCCCCGACGACCATACCGCCGCAGGCGGCAAGGGCCAGCAGAATCATGCTGGCCAGGAACAGAGCGAACAGACGATATTGCTTCATCTCAAACCTCCTTGGTGAAGCTAATAAGCGGCGGATGCCGCGGTTGAGTGCTTGTTGCCTTTGGTGCGCCCCTTGCGGGGTCTGCGCATTATCCCGCAATGGGGGGCGCAGCAGCAAACAGGTGGCCAAGGCACGCCAACCTGTCTATTTTCCCACAGTGAGAAAGCTAGTATAACTTCGAAGGAGTATATTTCAACTCAGTTAACGGAGGACATCCGTTTCTTGGCACCCCAAGACGGTCGAAGCTATTATTCACTTTCTGTTTGCAGGAACGAGAGAGAAGAGAATAAGCAAATAAACAAATATGCAAATAAGCAAATGTGTAAATATGCAAATGAATTTCATTTCACATGTGCATATTTCTCATTTCTCATTCTTACCTCTCTTGTTCCTGCAAATGGGCTAGTCTGTTCGTCCTTCGGCAAGACTTCGACGATGAGCTCAGTCGAATCGCTCAGGACCTTGTAAATAACTAGCGAATTGATTTTTTAAGTGCAATCCCTGATTGGGAAGTGATTAATATCACTGGCAAATAGTGGCTACTTGCCGCTGATATTAAGCCCATATAATACAAAAAGCCCGCGGGGAGCGAGCATAGTAATAGTTTTTTGATTCCGTGCCCTCTCCCTTTGAGCGTCAAATAATGATGATTAATGTGCTAGTTGTTTCTTATGGGATCTATTCTACTATAAGCCTATAGTTATGTCAAGGGGTATTTGTCAACAAACCTAATTATGTAATAGGATGAAAGTCTTGATGTGAAAGGGAGTTACACCTATTAGGCTGATATTCTTGAAACGAATATTTACCGCTACTAGAGGCTGTATAGTGGGAGGAATTGTGACTATCTCAAATTGACTTTATATTTAATATTTTCGTAACTGTAGATTTTGAAATAGTAGTACGACGTGCTTATTCTATGACTTTGTATCTTGGGATAGGCATGGCATCTGGATCTTCTGCGGCACGTTCTATAAGGTCAACAATCGTTGCTTGCATGTCTAATTGCATTCCTTCTGGTGCTTCTAGCTGGAGATCAACTCCGAATTCTTGCTTCAAACGGTAAAGTATTTGCTCGGCTTTTCTGTGCTCTCCTTCTTGATCTTGTATATGTGACGCACCGGGAGATGCACCAATAACCTCGTTTGTCGTAGGTAATACTTCCATTAATGAACCGATCTTTCCGGATACATCAATATTTATAAAAAAACGAGTGTGCTCCGGATTTCCCGAATCAACGGATCCGAATTTCCCTTTGCCTTTATAACGTATCATCATATTGCGAAAATGAGGTCCTTGTTCTTTCTTAACGTCAGGGTCTACCAGATGAATCTGGAAATTGCGTCTTTCATCAGAGGCATAGCGATCTATTTGAATATGTCCACTCATTCTATCTTTTTCGTCATATGTTGTTGTACCGACACGGATGTCTTCTCGTAAATCATCGGGAGCATATGTGGTTGCTCGTGCTCTGCTTGACCATCGCATGGTCTTTTTTTGTAATTCTTGTAGTTGCCAGGTAGTGTATCCCCTGAGGCTATCCATATTTAGCCAGAGTTGCGCATCTGTGCAAGTGGTCTCATCGAGGCCGATACCATCTAAGAGCATTTGTGACTCGTTTATGTTTCGGGTTACCAATGCTTCATATGCTGCATTCCACTCTTCGGCCTTTTGCCTGTTCTGCTCTTGTCTTTGTTCCTCTGCACGAGTTGCTTCTAACGCTAACTCTGCATCTCGGAGGGCTTTATCGTGCTCTGCTACCAGCTGCTCTCGAGCTAGCGCAGACACAATATCAGCTGGCTGCTCGTTATAGGGGTCGAGTTGTGCAGCACGCTCGTTGATTTGGTCGATTGAGGGTTCGTAGCCGAGGGTGGCTGGAGCTTCTCCAGCGACAGGGAGACCATCAAAGAATTCTGCACCGAGATCAAGGTTTTGACCGGCTGCTTCTTCTACGGTAGTTACGCGTGGCTCGCCGCTTTCACCAAATTGGTTGCGCATGATTATATGATAGTCGCTGTGTGGTTGAGTGTAAAGTATATTGAAAGAGTTAAGTAAAACATAAAGCCTATAGGCTATGGTATAATGGCTCAAACGTAGTTAATGGAGGTACATTAAGTGAAACAATTTTTTGATGGATGCGCAAGGATACTGGGATACGGATTCCTTGTGGTGATTGGTCTCGGCATCCTGTGCTCCTGCACCTCCCTCATCTGGCTACACGGGTATGGCTCCCGTGTGGAGGATGAGGGGAGTGGGCAGGTGCCTGTGGAAATACCTCGGCGACGAGGGTTTCCGGAGGTAGAGATGCCTTCGGTGGAGTGTCACCTGAATCCTGACAAGGTGACTGAGATTCGGATCCCGACGTCCGAAGTCGGGAATGTCTACGTTCCCGGCCTTTCATTGGTTGGGTATCCAACCCCTGAGCCGCCGTGGAGAGGGGCTTATGACTATTTCGGGTACTGGTGTCGGGGCAGTAGCTACGGTTGGGCGCTCGATGTTTCTTTGTCTACTCTCGATGATAAGGTGATTACACTCGTCGTCGAGAAGCAGCTCTGGTCGACATCGGAGTCCGCGATTGAAGCACTCCGCCGCGGGAGTGACAGCGGTGGAGCGATCTATGGATGGTCGCCCGAAACCCTTACGCCGGTGATTCTCATCGGCAATGATAAGTAATGAGGTGACCAAATGACCGCACATAGCAGGGCCGGGCCGAGGGGTGATCCCCTTTGCCCGGCTCTTTTCTTTTCCATTATCCAAATAGACAAATAGACTAATAAAACAGGACGCACTGTGTTAGGCTACGAAATTTGACTATTTGTTTATTAGGGGTTTGTATATTAAATACTACTATAGGTTGACTTTTATCCTTTTAACCTTTATAATATCCCTGTAATTTTTCATTTTTTGAACATATGTTCTGAGAATGGATTATTACATTCCACTGAATGAATTTTGTTCATACAGTGGCTCATCTCCCTGATTACAAAAGAGAAACCCCAACGCGAAAGCTGAGGGGTTTTTCTTTTATTTGCATATTTGCTTATTGAGCACTATGCCCTATAATGCGTGTATGTTCAGCACAAAGTTTTTTGTGCGATCTGTCCCTCTCGCGCTGAGCGTTATTCTCATACTTGCACTGACCTCATTTTTCTCTCGCTCTATCTATGCCGTGAATATCCCATTTGTTGGAGAGGTATCAATTGGTACCCCTAATCTTGAAGAAAATCCGATTAGAGCTGATGTGCTATTTGGGTATCGTCCATCTCCGCAGACCTATTCACTCTCTGACACTGTGGAGTTTCGTACACTTGTGGTTAACAACAGCCCAGACCCCCATGCCAATACCTTTGAGCTAAAAGTCTACAAAGTAACCGAACTATGGAACTCGACCATGCATGGTATTTCGTATGACCAGAGAACCGCCTACATTAATGGTCAGCCTGATTCAGAAATAAAAGCAGTAAGCGAGGATACGCTTCGCACTATGTATTACGATACGAAGGATTGTGCGCTGATAGCAGAGGAATTTTGCTATCAAACTTCCAACCCAGAGGATGGTGACTATCCCTATGGTGGTGTTGTACTTGGTACCAAACCAATATACGTGCATATCACCGATGAGATAGCATTGGCACCCAATGAACGAACGAATCTCAAATTGTCCTGGCAACCACAAAATTGTGGATACTATCGGGTTGTGGTGCAACCATTTGGCTATCAGGAAGAACTTGGTGAAGAGAATCAAACACGTGACGCATTTGTACGAGTCAAGGGATGTGAAGAGGGGCAAATTCTTGATGGGGTGAGCACCTCAAAGGGTGGAACTACGCTCGGTGAGCACATGGTAAATGGACTGCCTGCGACGAGCAGTGGGATAGTGATGTACTTACTACCGGCAGTGGGGTTACTAATTGGAGGGATAATGATACATCGGGGGATGAAGGGGATTTTAAGTAAATAAGCAAATAATCTAATAAACTAATTGACGGATAGACTAATACACAAATAAAATAATAAGATGGAGAGAGAGGGGATAGATATCTACGATAGAATTTTCGCGTTCATTGTTTCTACTCTTAAAACGACGCGTTTAATTCCTAAAACCCAGGAGTGTTATATCATTAAAAAACAACTAATACGTTCAGTCACTTCTATAGGTGCTAATGCAAATGAGGCAGATGCATGTAGTTCTAAGCGTGACTTTATTAACAAGCTAACTATTGCTAAAAAAGAGGCAAATGAAACTTTGTATTGGATGAGATTACTTAACTGCTTATATTCTAATGTAAAGTTAGATCGCTATATTAAAGAGTGTTCAGAAATTGTAAGGATACTAAGCGTAATTATTTACAGAACCCGTAAGGTCAGTAGATAATTAGTAAATTCGTATATTAGATTATTTGACTATTCGACTATTGTTATATGCAACACCTGAAGGATTCTTTCCACGAACTTCAATCTCGTATCGATACGCTTGCGAGCCGTCTCGATGTAGAGGCAAAACAATCCGAGATCCGCTCACTTGAAGCCGAGATGTTAAAGCCTGGATTTTGGGATGATCGAGAACACGCACAAAACCTCAGTCAGGAGTTGTCCGATCTACAAAAAGAAGTACGCGAGATTCAAGAGATCAAAGAAAAAGTCGCAGAGAATATCGCATTCATAGATTTGGCTGATCGTGAGGGTGAGCAGGTACAAGATGCTGATTATGATGCACTTGTTGCTTCTTTGGAGAGTGACGTGCGCACCATTGAAAGACGATTGGGAGATTTGGAAATTAAACTGTATCTCGGAGGTAAGTATGACACTAATGCGGCAATTCTTTCGATTCATTCTGGTCAAGGTGGAACAGAAGCAATGGATTGGGTTGCCATTCTATCTCGTATGTACGAGCGGTTCGTTGATCGAAAAGGCTGGAAGATAGAAAAGTTGGATGAAGTCCGAGGAGAAGAGGCTGGATTTAAGTCACTCTCATATCAGGTGACGGGTAAATTTGCTTATGGTTTACTAAAGCATGAGGCGGGTACGCATCGGCTTGTACGTCTGAGTCCATTTAATGCAGATAATTTACGTCAGACGTCATTTGCGCTAGTGGAAGTGGTCCCCTTCATTGAGTCTGCGGGTGATATCGACATCCACGAAGACGATCTCGAATTTACGGCGTCACGCTCAGGAGGTCCGGGGGGCCAAAATGTTAATAAAGTCGCGACTGCAGTCCGGTTGACGCATAAACCCACGGGCATTACCATACGTGTCGACAAAGAGCGAAATCAGCAACGGAATCGTGAAATAGCAATGCAGATGCTGCATTCGAAACTGTTACAGATGCGTGAGGAACAGCAGGAAGAAGAACTTCAAAAAGAGAAGGGGAGTTATAAAGCTCCCAGCTGGGGAAACCAAATCCGAAGTTATGTACTGCACCCTTATCAAATGGTGAAAGACCATCGTACTGAGTATGAAACGAGTGATACAGAGGGGGTATTAGATGGTGATTTGGATGGATTTATAGAAGCCTCGTTAAAAGAATAGTGAGGTTGCGGCAGGTGAATTTCCTCGATATCATGTATGTATGATTACCTTCGATAAAGTTACCAAAGCATATCCCAACGGATTTGAAGCACTGAAAAAAGTCTCATTTACCGTGGAGCCGAGCGAGTTTATTTTCTTAGTAGGTCCGTCAGGAGCGGGAAAGACGACGCTGCTTCGTTTTTTGACCCGTGAGGATCGGCCGACTGAAGGGGGCGTGTTTTTTAAGGAAGAAGATATCACACGCCTGCCACGGAGGAAAATCCCCTGGCTTCGTCAAAGAATCAGTGTCGTGTTTCAGGATTTTAAACTCCTTACGCGTAGCACGGTGTTTGAGAATGTCGCGGTGACACTGGAAGTAGCAGGAAAATCTAAGGCGGAAATAAAAGAACTCGTACCATTTATGCTTGAAAAAGTTGGTCTTGCTGATAAGCTCAAATCGTTTCCTCATGAGTTATCAACGGGTGAGTCACAACGTGTAGCTATTGCACGTGCATTGGTGCATGAGCCGGATGTGCTTTTGGCTGATGAGCCAACAGGTAATCTTGATGCTCAAAATGCCGCAGAGATTATGGAACTAATCTCGCAAATAAACGAATGGGGTACTACGGTCATTATGGCAACGCACGATGATCGAATTGTTGATAAACTAAAAAAACGTGTCGTTCGGATTGAAGATGGAAAGGTGGTAAGAGATAAGGTGGGGAAATATGAGTAATAGACAAATATACAAATAATCTAATAGGCGAATTAAGCAGTTGGATTATTTGTGTATTAGTTTATTAGATAATTACTTAATTGTCCTATGTCTCTTTTTACTACAACTGCCCGAATTTTTAGAAACAGCTTGCAGCACATTGTGCGAAATCCATGGCATAGTGTGACTGCGGTTTTGGTGATGGTACTTACCCTGTTTATCACCTCTCTGCTCGGTGTATTGCTGTATTCATCGGACCGGATACTTGTGTATCTCGAGAATCGTCTCGAAGTGACTGCGTTTTTCATGGAGAATACTTCGGAAGACTATATCTTAAACGTGAAGCGTGAGCTTGAACTCCAAAACACGGCAGAACACGTTCGTTATATTTCACAAGAAGAAGCATTGGAAATATTTCGACAGCAACATATTGATGATCCGAACGCCCTCGAATTTGTTACCGCAGACATACTCCCTGCGTCATTGAGTGTCTCGGCGCGTGATTTGGATGATCTCAAGTTGCTTGCTGAACGGCTTGCTGATGATGAACGGGTTGAGGATGTGCTTTATCAAGAAGATGTCGCCGAGCAATTTGAGCTTTGGACGCAGCGAATACGTTTTGTCGGTTTTGGCTTTTCTGTGTACCTTTTGGCTATGTCTATTTTGATTCTTCTAATAGTGCTCTCCTTGAGTATTCGCGAGTTTTCAAAAGAAATTGAAGTGATGCGTCTGGTAGGCGCTTCAACAGGGTATGTCCGTTGGCCGTTCTTGCTTGATGGTATGCTCTACGCGGTAATTTCTGCGACAATCTCTACGGTCGCGATTTATTTGATTTTGCCGTATGCACAAGAATTTAGTAGCGAGTTGGTTTCTGGCCTGCAGCTATTCGATACTATGCATTTGTTTGTGGCATACGTATTTGGGGGGAGTCTGCTGCTCGGCTTGATACTCGGTATAACTGGCAGTATGCTTGCGATTTGGAAGCATCTCAGAGTCTAAGAAATATGCCTGTTTGCGCAGGCAGGCAAATATGCAAATACGCAAATACTCTAATACACAAATAAACAAATATGCACATGCAGTGGTAGTAGGACTGGTTGTATGTGTAGTAAGCATTGGGTTGTTTGTTACGGGCGTAGTCGGACAGATCTTTGCACACGATGGGGACCATATTGAAGATTTGTTGGGTACTGATGCGGTGCAGCAGCAGTATGAGCGGTTGGAGGATATCCGTTCAGAAAGAGCACGACTTGAGGCATTATTGAAGGACGCAAAAAATAGAGAAAAGAGTTTAGTTAGTGAGTTAAATTATCTTTCAACCCTTATTCGATACACCGAATACGACATCAATGCCACGATGCTCGAAATTGGCCAAACACAAGAACTTGTTGTCCAACTTGAAGGTGACATTGAATCCCTTTCTGTTAAAACAGGTGTACTCGGAGATAGTATTGGCGGGCTTGAACGATCATATCATGCGCGAGTTCGAAATTCGTACCAGAATGAGTTCGTCCCAAAGATTGGTGTGTTTTTGAAGAGTGAAGATATCAACGACGCAGTTCTGCGCTTCGCCTATTTGGAGCGTCTCCAGGAGGAAGACATGCGCTTTTTGGATAAACTTCGAGATACAAAAGACGAATATACCAAACGTACACAAGAGTTAGAGACCTTCAAAAATGAGAAAGAAACGCTCAGAACACAGCTAGAGGAAAAACGTACCTATTTAGAGAATCAGAAAGCAGCACTGAGCAAGCAGCAGTCAACCCAGAATTGGCTACTCGCACAAACCAAAAATGAAGAGAAAAATTATCAGACACTCATTAAGCAAATAGAATCGGAAATTGCAGCAATTCGTGCAGCACTAACAGCGAAAGGAGTGAGCTTGGGTACTGTCCAGCCGGGGGATGTAATAGGCTATCTGGGAAATACTGGCTGCTCTACTGGTCCGCATGTGCATTTTGGCTATTACATTAATAACATTGCAGTCAACCCTCGCCCCTACCTCGATTCCGGAGAATTACAGTGGCCACTTGCCTCGCCGCGAGTTTCGCAAAATTATGGTGAAAATTACGAATGGTATATGAGTGTCTTTGGGATGCCTGGACACAACGGTATTGATATAACGGATAGTCTATTGCCGGGGGAAGGGGCGCCCGTTCTTGCGGCGAAAGCCGGTACAGCGTATTCGGTGGTAGAAGGTACCCCCTGTTCGTTAACCGGTACACGTGGTGTTGGAGTGAGGATAGATCATTCCGACGGGACAAAAACTATTTATTGGCATCTCCAAGCGAGGTAGGTAATTTCAGCTGTTGACATTCTTTCGTAGCATTGTATATTAATGTATATATCGTGGAGATATGAGACAACTACTTTGTATCTTCTTTGTATTGGTTTTCTTAATTGATATTTTTAGTGCTCCCTCAGTGAAGGCACAAGAGGTGTTTGGTACTGAATTTTCTACACTTTCGCCAGTTCCCACAGTAGCTGAAGCCATTCTATCGCCACCTCTTGTAAGCACTCCCACGTCTGTAGCAGTACCTACCCCCCAAACTTTGCACGTTGGTATTGATATTCCAGAAGTTGTAACTGCTGGAGAAGAAGTCACCTTGCAGCCTATCATTACGGGTGAAGTAGGTACACGGTATCGGGTAAAGCTCATGATACAAAATGGTGAAGACGTGGTGAACAAGGTATGGGGTGAATCGGTTCAGGGTTGGATCCCATGGAATGCGTCATGGGAAAATTTCCCCATGTTCACAGTAGGAGAGGCGTCGATAAAACAGGTGACGAGAATTATCATTCCTGATCCCGCCGTCGAATGTAGTTGTAGAGTAGTCGCACGCATACGATCTGAAAAAGGAAAAAATCAAGATTTTGCACTAGGAACTATTAATATTATTGCGGGAGAATTATTTGAAGAGTCTGATGAGGAATCCGAACATATTCTTCCCGAAGAAGCAGTGCCGACGAAGGAGATGATTGTTGCTGCACGAGATTTGCTACCTGGGACGTTTGTATTACTGGAAGGTTTTGTCACATCTTTGCCACAGGAGCTGGGCAAGAATGTGTTGTACATAGCAGATGAAACTAGCGGAATAAAAGTCTCTGCGAAGGGGGCAGTTGCAAAACTAGAACGTGGCTCCCGTGTACAAGTCTCCGGAAACATATTTCAGGCATTTCAAGAAATGTATTTGAAGCTTAATTCTTCTCAAGACATTATAGTTTTAGGAACACACAGTGTACCAGTACCTATTGAAGTGCCTACCGGTGAAATCGGGGAAGAACATGAAGGTAGGTTTATTGTGGTAAATGGACAAGTCTCCTCAACGAGTGGAAATATATTTTATGTAAATGATGGAAGTGGGGACATCAAAGTGTATATCAAATCCACTACACAGATAGATAAACCAAAGATGCGAGTAGGGTATTATGCCCTGATCAAGGGAATCGTAAGTCAATATAATGAGGATTATCGGCTCTTGCCTCGGTATCAACACGATATTGTTGTTTCGACCCAGCCGATTGACTCAGCGGTATTAGGGGCTGTAACAGTATTACCCGAAACTGGTGCGTTTGGACATCATCCGTTTATAGGAGCTATTCTTGTGATGGTAGGAATTGGCATAAAATATTTCATCCGTCGAGTAGCTAGTATGTATGCACACGGAGCCCTATGAATTCATGATATGATAGGCAGTAATGAAGGTAGTACAACGGACATTCATCGGGGTTGCAAATAAAACATTAGACACGATTGACCGTCGGCTTTTGCCGTTTGTATGGATGGGTATTATATTTTATTTCTCCAGCATTCCGGATTTAAGCTTAAAAGGAAACTTGGCAGTCTTTGATTTTGTATTACGAAAACTTGCGCACGTTAGTGTGTTCGCGGTGCTGGTGATGTTTTGGAGGCTTAATACAACGCATAAAATTCTTGCTGCTTTCCTTACCTTCACGTACGCAATTATTGATGAATTACATCAAACTACCGTACCTGGACGCAATGGAACTATTCAGGATGTTTTGGTTGATTCCATTGGGATTGTCATAGGACTTTGGTTTTTTGAAAAGGTAAAAGAATGGAAAAAGGAACATGAGCACGCTGCATGATAGTTACCTCTACTTCTCTACAAGACACGTTTGAGATTGCTCAAGACTTAACAAAAAATATGCATGTAGGTGATGTCTATGGTTTGGTGGGAGATCTGGGAGCAGGGAAAACTGCATTTGTACAGGGAATAGCAAATGCACTGGGAGTTGAAGAATCGGTTACCAGTCCTACCTTTGTGCTATGGCGACAATACCAGACAAAGCACCCGCATATTCAGCAATTACATCATTTAGATGTCTATAGGTTGGAGTCGGATATTGAAGTGAATGATCTCGGCCTACAAGACATATTCAATCTGGCAGACGGCATTGTGTTGATAGAGTGGGCAGATAAATTTCCGCAAATACTCCCAGAAAAGACGATTTGGATAACGTGTTGTTATATTAATGAGAATACAAGAGAATTTTCGGTGAATACTGAATTTTTACATAAGAAGATGTAAAAAACCTCTTGCGTGTAGTTTAGAATCTTCACCTTGTTGGAGAAATATTATTTCCGAACTTAGCGATATATTGTAGAGATTGCACCTCGATCTGGAGGCGTGTTTCTCTTGCGCGTTTTGTAAATATGTTCTGAATCTATTGGGTAGGGTTCGCTTCTGTCTCGTAGTCTTTGAATCCTTGTGAAACTCCACCAAAATTGCGGTCTTCTTCACTATAAAAGTGCAGTGCTTTATCAAATTCCTCAGGACTAAAATCAGGCCAAAACACCGAAGGAAAGTACAATTCAGCATATTCTGATTGCCAAGGAAGGAAGCCGCTCAATCGCTGATGAAAGCCAGTACGTACAATGAGGTCAGGTTCGGGTTGGTTTGCGGTATATAGATATTCACCAAACACTTCTGGAGTTATCTCTTCAGGGCGTCTGGCGTCACGTATAATACCCCGTACTGCGTGTAGTATTTCGGCTCGCCCACCATAGTTAAGGCCAATGTTTACGTCGATGTATTTTTCAGAAGGTTTTTGAGAAAAACGATCTGTGATTTTTTGTTGTACATCAGCGGGAAAAGCAGAAATGTCACCCAAAGCATGCAATTCGCCACCTTCAGCAAGAATGTCATCGAATAGATTGAGATCCTCAAGCTTTTCTCGCATGAGGTCCATGATAATATTGGTAAACTTTTGTCCTCGTTTGCGCCAATTATCCGTGGAGAGTGCCCAGAACGTAACATACGAGATGCCATATTGTTTTGCACGTTTTACAACAGGCTGCATTGTTCCGAGCCCTTTGCGTAATCCTTCGAGTGAAGAGATATTATTTTTTTTTGCCCATCGCAGATTACCGTCCATGATAAATGCAACGTGTTGTGGCGTCTTTTTAAGTTTTAAAATTGGTGCAGACTCTGACATGTTTGATTACCTCACTGAATCATAAAACGTAAGATTGCACGAGGCAAGCCTTTGTATTATAGAATAAAGTTATGACATTATCCATCGATACGACTGCATGGGAAAGGGCAATTATCAAACTACTAGATGCCGATGGCCATGCTGTTGATGAGGTAACATTGGTTGCGCAAAAAGAACTTTCGGCTCGTTTGTTGTCAGTGGTTGATAATATGCTCAAAAGAAATGGGGTGCAGTTGTCGCAGGTTCAAAATATACACGTACAGGTAGGACCCGGTAGTTTCACCGGAACGCGTATTGGTGTGTCAATGGCAAATGCACTGGGGTTGGCCTTGCGGATACCGGTAAATAAATCTTTGGACCCTGCAGTCCCGGTATACAATGCAGAGCCTTCAATTAGTGCGCGTACGTAGTAAAATAGATATGACTCTTATATTTGTATGAAATATACTGCGTATATTCTTCAATTTCTATTAATGAGTTTCATTATGGGCCTATCGCCTACATTGGTGGGTGCACAGATATTCGAACAACCTTCTGAAACGACTAAGACGCTTGAAGAACTAGGGGTTGCAATAAAGACTGAACAGCCGGTCGGGGCGGTATTGGCTGTGGCTTTGCCGGATGTGTATATATTGCCGGGTTCTCGATTGTACTGGATTGTACAAATATGGGAATCTATTCGGCTTCTTATAACTGAAGATCCTGCGGAACGTGCAGAAGTCTTGCTGGGTTATTCCAAAAAACGTTTGGCAGAAACATACGCGTTGGTGCAAGATAATTCGCTCGATACTGCATTACAAACAATAGAACGGTATAAGGTGCAACTGAATGAGGCGATGACGGAAATGCAGGATATTCCAGAGTCGGCAAAACAGCAGGAAAACTATAACGGTGTACAGGAACACGTTTGGTACCAGAAGGCATTACATTCTATAATCACTGCTAAGGGTATAACAGATGCCTTTGCAGGTATGGCAAATGCGGTAGCTAATTCTGAGGATACGAGAGGCTCGTTGGAATTAGAAACATTGTAATTACTATGAATATTCTTGTCGCAGGCGGTGCTGGATTTATAGGTATCAATTTTATCCAATATTGGAGTAAAAAATATCCAAAAGACACGTTATATGTGCTTGATAACTTCTCGGTAAACACGAAGGATATTTTTGAAAAAAGCATTCAATCTACCCGAGTCACCCTCTTTGAGACCGATGCACGTAATGGTGCGGACGTGCAGTCGGTGTTTGAGCAGGTTGCACCGAATATTGTTCTTAATCTCATTGATGGAACACGTTCTCCTGAATTCCTGCAGTCCAATATTTTTTGCACCATCAATTTATTGCAATCAAGTAAAGCGGTAGGTGTGACACACTTTGTACACATATCACCCTCGGATGTATATGGTCTTAACTCCGGTAATCGTACCGAAGCCTTACGCCTGCTGCACGAAGCAGATGCTATGTTGGCATACTCGCCTCAGCAGGCAAGTAAGGCAGCTGCAGATATGTTTGCGCAGTCATACTGGAACGCATATCGTTTACCGGTTACCGTTTTGCGGATGGATTATGTGTATGGACCATATCAGTCTCCTGATCGGCTTATACCACTCATGATCGTACACGCGCTTCAGAATAGGCCAATCCCTATCCATATTGCACCAAGCAGTGAACAAAGTGTATTGCATATATCCGATACCATTTCATTGTTTGATACGATTCTCAGCTCTGACCAATCTAAAGGAAAGACCTTTAATGTTTCAGCAGGTGTGCATGTGTCTGTAATAGAACTTGCTGAGTCTATACTCGCTGTCTTGGGAAGGTCTAAATCTCTTATTGAATTAGATCCACAAGCAGATGCTCGCCAATTGGGTATGCTCGATACGACGCTTGTACGTAAGGAGCTCAATTGGGAGCCAAAAAATTCTCACGATCTCTACAAACGAATAGAAGAGACTATTCAATGGTATCAAGGCAACAAAGAATGGTGGGAAAGGGATAAGTAGAACATATGCAAGGAACCAATTCGCCAACAGTCAAAGCAAATAGAATTCTCGTTACCGGGGGGGCTGGATATATTGGTGCAATCACGGCAAAGCTTTTACAACACGAAGGGTTTGATGTGGCTGTTTTTGATAACTTCAGCAATTCTTCACCGGAAGTTGTACGCGGATGGCAGGTATTTGAAGGAGATCTCAGGGATTTAGATGCTATTGCTCATGTATTGGACGTGTACAAACCGGATGCAGTTGTTCATTTTGCTGCGAAGAAATCAGTTCGTGATTCTATGCAACAACCTGGTGAGTACTATACGAACAACACTGGCGGATCACTCAATTTATTACACATGCTCAATGCGCATAATATTCGTAAAATTGTATTTTCTTCATCATGCGCTGTGTATGGCCAGCCCGAGGCACTTCCTATCAGAGAAGATACCCCAAAAAAACCGACGAGTGTGTATGGCCATACAAAACTTCAGGTAGAAGAAGCGTTGCAATGGTTTGCACAACTCAATTTTTTGGATGTCATTAGTTTGCGATACTTTAATGTTGCTGGTGCCATGGAAGATGGGAGTCTGGGAGATGGTGCACCAGCATTTATTCATATCATTCCGATACTCATGGAGACAATACTGAAAGATACTACGTTCAAACTTAATGGGGATGATTATCCAACCCCCGATGGGACGTGTATTCGAGATTATGTACATGTAGTTGATTTGGCAAAAGCCCATATTCTCGCACTAAAAAAGCTCGAAACATTCTCGGGTTTTGAAGCTTACAACGTAGGGGTTGGCCGCGGATATTCAAACAAAGAAGTCATTGATATGGTACGGCGGGTTACCACGGCTCCTCTAAAAATTGAAATGGGTCCACGAAGGGCTGGTGACCCTGCGGAGCTTTATGCCGATGCGAAAAAAATTACGGAAGAGCTGGGTTGGAAGCCTATATACGGACTGCAAAAAATGGTCGAGCATGCATGGAAGTGGCACAATGGAAATAATAAGCAAATAGGCGAATAAGCAAATATGCAAACTCATTCGTAATTCGAATAGTAACTCACTATGAACATAATGATTGTGGGAACAGGGTATGTAGGGTTGGTGTCTGGTGTGTGTTTGGCCGATATCGGTCATGAGGTAACCTGTATAGATATAAATCCAGAAATTGTACAAAAACTGTCGAATGGTATTCCTACAATCTATGAAGAAGGCCTCGAAGAGCTACTCAAAAAAAATCTTGCTTCAGGACGCATTTCCTTTACAACGCGCATACAAGATGCACTACCAAATGCTGAGATAGTAATTAATGCAGTTGGTACTCCCCCTGACAAAAACCGACGAGTAAATTTGACGTATGTTAAACAAGTTGCAGAAGAAGTGGGCAAACATCTTGATCACTATATTGTTTTTGTCAATAAATCGACCGTGCCAGTGGGAACTGCACGGATTGTACGAGAATCAATCAAGATGCATATTTCAAAAGACACAGAATTTGATGTTGCCTCAAACCCAGAGTTTTTGAGAGAGGGAGTAGCAATAAGGGATTTTCTAGAGCCTGACAAAATTGTAGTAGGTACTGATTCGATTCGTGCACGAGAAAAACTTGAGGAATTGTATAGACCATTGACTGAAAAAGGATATACATTGCTCACGATCTCTATTCAAAGTGCAGAGCTTTTGAAATATGCAAATAACGCTTTCCTGGTGACAAAGATTTCGTTCATCAATGAAATTGCGCGGTTGTGTGAAGCGGTGGGTGCGGATGTGTTAGAAATATCGCGCGGATTAGGCCTTGATTCGCGTATTGGCCCAGCTTTTTTGGAACCGGGGCCAGGGTATGGAGGAAGCTGCTTTCCGAAAGATATCGATGCCATCATCAATACGGCTAAAGATAACGGTATTTCCCTGAGGATTCTCGAAGCCGCAGTGGAATCGAACAGAAACCAGCGTTTGGTTGCTATTTCAAAGCTTAAAAGCCGTTACCCTTCTCTAGAAAGTAAAAACATCGCTGTCTGGGGATTAGCATTTAAACCAAATACCGATGATATACGCGATGCGGCAGCGCTTGAGGTTATACAGTCGCTACTTGCGGAAGGCGCATGTGTCGCTTGTTATGATCCTCAGGCAATGGATAACGCCCAAAAGGAGCTTACACACGAAAACCTCACTTTTACGGCTAATAAATGGGACGCGCTTATGAATAAGGATGCGCTTGTGCTTATGACGCAGTGGGAAGAATTTAAAAACGTTACGGCAAGAGAATTCCAGGATCATGGGTTCAAAGGACTGATCGTTGATTGCCGAAACGTGTGGGAGCGAGCACTATTTGAAGGCACAGAGATACAATACGAAGGTATAGGCAGGTAATTGTTTTAGTGTGTGAAGTAACTATGGTATAAAGACGAGACAAATGTCCAAGAAAAAGGTTGCAATAATTGGATACGGATACGTGGGCAAGGCTATGGAGCGATTTTTTATTCGCCGATATGACGTGGTTATTTATGACCCGTTTAGTACAGATGTCGCATCAGCGAGTAAAGAAGAGGCTAACGCATGTGGTCTATCGGTAATATGTGTGCCCACCCCCATGAAAGAAGATGCATCATGTGATACTTCAATTGTCGAAGAAACTTTGTCATGGTTAAATACTCCACTGATTCTTATTAAATCCACTATAACCCCAGGGACTACCGAGAAGTTGAAAACAAAGCACAAAAAGCGAATTGTGTTTAGTCCGGAATATATGGGTGAAAGCAAGTACTACACCCCAGAACATAAGTATCCAAGTCCTACAGAGATGGTAAAGCATGAGTTTCAAATATTTGGTGGAGCGCCGGAAGATACCGAAGAAATGGTTCAATGGTTTATACCTATTATGGGGCCACATGTGTTTTTCTATCAAGTAGATTCCACAACTGCAGAACTCATTAAGTATTGGGAAAACACGTGGGGAGCCCTAAAGGTGACGTTTGTTAATGAAATGTACGAAGTTTGCAAATCGTTTGGTGTTGATTACTACAAAGCCCGTGAAGGATGGCTCCTTGATAGTCGAATTGAAAAAATGCATACTGCGGTTTTTGCAGATTCTCGAGGGTTCGGAGGGAAATGTTATCCGAAAGATGTCCATGCGCTCGTTCACGCTGCAGAACATGCCGGTTATTCACCAAAGCTTATAAAACAAGTACTTGCCTCAAACGAAGAATTCATTGCAAAAAATAATGACCAATAAATAAAGGCACATAGCTCTTTCGTTTAGCATAATCTCCCCAATTCACTGTATAATCCGACATATATTTCTGCCCACTATTTATGTTCCATGTACTCAAACCGTCTTGGGCGATGAAAGAAAATGTATTACATACAATCGCATACCTTTTTGCAATATCCGTTTGTACGCTTATTTTGGTCATTACGTATAAATCTGGCATAAGTGTTTCTCCTGATTCAACAGCGTATATTGTGGCAGCAAGGGATCTGAAAGAAGGGCAGTTTTTTGTCGATTACGTAGCGTGGCCTCCACTGTATCCTCTCGTGTTAGGGATCATTAACTTTGCTGGGATCGATCCAATTATTGGTGCGAAGCTATTAAATAGTCTTATTGCTGCGGGTATTATTCTTATTGGCTCATGGCATATTATCCATCTTCGGATTAATTCCTTTGCTAAGTTCATAGGGATCATATTACTGGCAACGAGCTATCCATTGTTATTTGTGCATACGCATCTTTGGACAGAGTCTTTTTTTATTTTACTAGGGCTTGTATTTTTCAGTATTTTGCAAACATTTCTCAACAAAAAATCTTTGCAATCAGTCCTGATGTTGGGCGTGATTACGACACTACTGACGTTAACACGATATATAGGAATAGTTTACGGTGTAATTGGGACACTGGGAATTTTGGTCTCAGCTATATCACCTCGTAAGAAACTGTGGTACGGCTTTGTATATATGATATTGAGTCTTTTCCTTCCTGTTCTATGGATCGCACGGAATACTTACGTATACGGCACTGCGCGCGGGGAGTTCGGAGAGTCGACTACGAGTATATACCAAAGCTTTCGTGGTACCGTTAAGATACTTCTTGGGTGGCTGTTTCCTACTATTGAGGCGTACAAGTATCACGTGGGCATCCTGCTATTGTTGATAGCGATTGCAGTATTCACTTTCAAGATATACAAGAACCGCAAAACACTTATTTCATACGTTTGCACAAATTACCAAATTAGTGCCCATATAGTGCTACTCACAGTATATATTGGCTATTTAATATTCTATGCGAGTCGTGTTCCGGTAGACCCAATCGATGAGCGGCTGTTGTCACCCATGTATTTCTCCTTGCTTATACTGTATTTACAGTTTATACACAGTGTTGCTTCATTTCGTTGGATGACTTTGAGGGTTTTTGTATATGTAGTACTTCTATTCCAAGCCGTAACGCTTACTCAAGTTTTTGTTCAACACATACAATATTTGCTCATATCGAATAATAATAGGTATGCCGTACCTGAATGGACGGAATCAGCAACAATACAATGGTTACGCGAGAATGGTAATCCGCAGTACTCATATATCTCAAATAACAAGTTTCCCATACGAGTATTGACGCGTATTAGGCCTGATTTCAGTCCGAGGAAAACATACTACAATTCACCTACACCTACACAAGATATTGAATTGCTACATGAAGCTGTAGGGCAAGGCGGAAGTGTTGTTCTGGTACAGTTTGATAACGCTGACCTGGCTCACGATTACTACTCAATACATGAACTGAGTACGATGTTTACAGTCCGGCTTGTCGCACAACTTACCGATGGTGCCATCTTCAGTATCACAGAAAAAGTGACAGTATGACGGTGACAGATTTCTATGACTCGGAAGGGCTACGGTAGAACTTATCTTGCAATAAACTGACCTATTAAAAATTTATCTTCTTTGTATACTACCTTGTAGTTATACGCAGAGTTTGTTTCTGAATTATTCAAGAATGTTTTTGCTATTGCTTGATCACTATATATGAAGAAAGAGGTTCGTTCAAAATATTTTTGTGTAGAATTATAAACGCACTGTAATTCAACGCATCCTGACACGTATTCATTAAATCCGCGTATATTCTCTGCGACTGTAGGTTTCCATTCAGTACCTTGCGGGACATTTAAAACGGTCCGTAAGAATAGTCTCGGAGTCCACTCTCGAAGGTAGGAATCTAAAATTATGAAACGAGCTGAAGTATCGGTGTGATCGTGAATCCAATCACTGACAGCTAATGTTGCACGGGTTCGGTCTGGCCGTTGTAAGTTAGCTACTCGACTCGAAGCATAGTAAGCCTGCAATCCTCCGTAACTTACTAATGCGACTATCACCACACTACTCAGTGTTGCGTAGTAGATAGATTTTTTAGCATCTTTTTGTAGAATTTGTATGATATGTGCTAAACCGTAACCCCCTAAGAACGACCCCGGAATTGAGATAAGCCAAGGGCTTTCTCGCGGAATAAGCATAAGGATAGCTAGAATTATTACGATAAACGCCTTTTTTGTTGCAATGGTTAGAAATGCCCCGAGCGCTATAAGAGTATTCCAAAAGAATGGATGTTTGGCGGATGAAATATTGAAGGATAAATACGTTTCAATTATTTTGTAAACTCCTGTTGAATCGGGATGTTGCGCTGACAATGTCGTTGTAAATATTTCTATTCCATGATTTCTTATTACTGGGAACCAATAGGCGCTAGTTAGTATCAGAACAATACATGAACTAATCATCAATGCTTTGAATGTATACATTTTATTTGGTGCAATGATGAGAAGTAAGTGACCAGATAGTGTTAAAAGAATAGCTCCGGCATACGCACTACCAGGTGCGGAAATTATGCATAATGCCCCAGAGATACCAAGTAAAATGAAGTCTTTTATTCTCCGCGAATAGAATACCTTAATACTGAAATACAGGAGTAAAAGAAGTGCCAGCGTACCTAGTGCTTCAGCAGTACCTTCATCTTCAATTTGCTGTTGAAACGCCGAGGGGAGAATCGAATATACTAGCACGAGACAGCACTGAACAATTTTTGAATTGGATAGTAACTTTGATACAAAATAAAACACACCAACAGAAATACAGCTGATTACAACGGGTAAGACATTAATTACTATAAATCCCGGTATTTTGAAAATAGTAATTAGTACCGCTATGATATAGAAGCCCAATGGGGGATATGCGAAAGGAATTCCTCCTTCAGAATAATAAGGAATTGTTTTTGGTATTTGAAAATCATTACTGGCTATATTTTCCGAAAAAAACAAGAATAGTCCGCCACTATGGACTGGTAAATTTAATTCTATGTTGAGTAAGTGTACTGACCTGACAAATATTCCTAAAATAATGAAGGTAATAAGGAGAAGTTTGTATTTTTTGTCCCTGAGCTGCATGGCGCAGACATTCTAACAATAGGTTGTATAATTGTTAAGTCGCTCCATAGAAAGTATACTGCGTTATACAGCGGATCAAAAAGAATGATGAAATATACCTCTGCTCGTGAACACGTTAACTAAATTACCTATTCATATGCATTCAATCCTTCGACTAATTTATGATTTCCCTCCACCTTGGGATGGGCTCGGCTCAGGCCCTTATTACCTGACAAAGGCACAGATACAGCTTGGTAACACCGTAGCAGTTATAACAAGATCAGCGAATAACCCGAAGGAGCTGGAAGAAGAAAGATTGCATATATTTAGGTTCACGAAGCGGATTCCTTTGATAGGACCATTCTGGATCAGCAATCCAATGGTTTTTATTAAGTGCATTAGGTTTTTACTTTCGAATCGGATTGACATCGTGCACTCACATACACTTATCGACTTGCCCTATCTTTTCTATAGAATGTGTACACCCTGGAAAAAACACAAACCGTTTGTGAGGCATTTTCACGCAAGTCGTGGAGAGTTATATACACATTTCAAGCCGAATGGCGTTTGGGCATTTTTAACAAAATATATAGGCATGAGAATGCACATAATTTCGGAAAGGCTGAGTTGTAAGTATGCGGATGCGTTACTTTTCGTGAGCGATTCAGTGAAAGAGCAGGTTCAAAGAATGTATAAGCCTAGTACGGCTATTCAAACAGTTGTCGAAAATGGTGTATCGACGACTATCTTCCGCACAGAAGGCGAGCGCATTGAGAAACCAAATGGCACTAAAGTAGCGCTATTTATTGGTAGGCTCGTACCTCTTAAAAACCCTGATACTCTGATCAAGTCCCTTCAACACCTCGGGGATGATTGGCATGTTTGGTTTATCGGTCGAGGGGATGATGCATACGAAATATATCTTGAGCAGGAAGTTGGAAGTCGCAACTTAGGGGACCGTGTTAGATTTTATGGGTATGTACCTAATCAAGATTTGCCAAAATTCTTTCGCGCTGCGGATGTTTTTGTGTTGCCCTCTGACTATGAAGGATTCCCCAAAGTAGTTATAGAAGCACTTTCATGTGGAGTGCCAGTAGTCGCATCCGGTTTCACTACAGGAGCGTTTGTAAAAGACAGCATACTATTTTTGAAAGACCCGAAAGACCCTCGACAGCTTGCTGAGGCAATTCAGACCGCACAACAGACGCTTACTATTGATACGGCTCGAATACATGAAGAGTACGATTGGTTGTCCAAGGCAAAAACAATCCAGGCAATTTATAACCAGTTAATTACATAACATGAAATCACAAGGCACATGGCAATTGCTCAGCATTCTTTCGAAGTTCTCAGCGGTTACTGTGACGACAGTGCAGAGCATTATCATCATGAAGATTTTAAGCGTTGCAGACTTTGGGCTATTAAGTATCATAGTTTCAATTGCGTCCTTTATTGGTGTAGGGCAAAACCTTGGTATTGGTGCGGCCACAACGAGAGAGGTTTCGAGTGGGTATGATAGTACACAAACGCATAAAATCTTTATTGTTTCGGTTATTACGAGGTTATCTGTTGGCCTGCCGCTAATGGTAGTTCTTGTTTTAGGATCATGGTTTATCGCAAACTCGGTTTATTCCTATCCACAGATGGCGTTTCCGCTACGTGTTATGGCACTTGTATTTGTATTCCATGGTATTAATGGGGTAATCAGTGCAACCCTTCAAGGGCTTAAGAAGTTCTATCTTGTATTTTTTATTGAGAATTTTTCCGCTATCTTAAGCCTATTTCTATATTTCTTTCTTATAAAAATCTATGGGTTTAATGGATATTTTTATGCAACCTTGTTCCTTGTTATTGTTGTCATGGTCTTCGGGCTTTTCTTTATGTATAAGTCGTTACATTGGAACTACCGATTGCCTTCGATGAATGAATTCAAAAATATTTTCCGGTCTATTTGGGGGTTGAGTATTGCTGAGTACGTATCGCGTCTTGTGAACTCCGGATGGCAACGGCTCAGTGTCGTGCTAATCAGTCTATTTGTGCCAAAGGAAGCTCTCGGATTCCTTACATTCTCTCTTGATTATGGCAATAAACTAACTGCTGCCTCCGATGCAATTAACACAATTAATCTTTCTGTCATGAGCGAACTATTTATGCATAGAATAGAAGATTACAAAAAGAAGATAGTGAAGTCTTTCAATAGAGAGTTTGCCTTTCTATCGTTCTCTTCAGCACTTGCCATTTGTTTTGCTCCTGAACTTATAGCATTGGTATTTCAGGAAAAATATGCACCCAGCGTTTGGCTCATACCCCTTGCGGTCATCGCTTTTCTCAGTTTCACCATCTACGATGTATTGCGTACAGAAATACTCCTGACTATGAACATGAAAAAGCACATTGTATCTACCAGTTTACTCATGGTCACCATAACAATGATTCTGACACCCTTGACCTACTTACTTACCAGATCTGTTGCTGCTGCCCTCGTCGGCATGATCGGTGGAGCACTTGTCGGGATGCTCGTTATCGTGTGGATTCTGTACAAAGAGCACGGGATTTCACTTTTTACGCGGTTTAATGTTATCCCGCTGTTATTTCTCTCACCATTGGTATTGCTGGGAATGGGAGAATTTTCATTATTATTAAAAGGTATCTTTGTGTTCCTCGTAACCAGTGTATATCTCTATATCCTTAACCGTTGGAGAATTGTTGAGGTTATGCTGATACTAAAACGAGGCTTTGCTTTCTTCAAAATGTCACTACCCTTAAAATAATGACAACAGCCTTGGGCTGTATAATAATATCTTATTAGCTGTTTATGACACTCTTTGAAATGATAAGCATGATCCTTGCACTACTCTTTTCGGGGATTACTGTTGCCTTTGCTCTCCAGAGACTCTCGCTTGGCCTGAGCGTATTGCCCATGCTGAGCCTGAATACATTTTCTGTCATTATATCGGGTTTGAAATTTGCAGCAGGGGAACTGGCAGCTGGATTTTTGGCCGGGCTGTGGGTTATACAAGGGGGGTTCCGCAAAGTAGGTGCAATTCGTATTCCGCTATTTATATTTACGGCTCTCGGGTATATAGCACTTGTGGCAATTTCCGTCGTTAATGCGGCTAATAGTTTTGTTGTAGGACGGGAGACCATTCAATATGCCCTCTATTTTATTGTTATTCCGTTGATGGTACTGACAACGCTGTCAAAAAAAGAGGCGATTCAAGCAGTACATTATTTTGCAAAAATAGGCGTAATTGTTGCAACAATTACGGTACTCATGTGGATAGTGACAGGGAAGCCAGCAGTACTTGTCGATCATCTTTTACATCAGAATCCGTTGGGCATTTCATATCGTGAAACCGGAATATTTGGTCACTATAATGTATTTGGCGCTGCCCTCACGTTGGTGATTCCGCTTGTATTGTCGTTTTTGCTCCAGGAGAAGCGGCTGAATAAGAAAGTTGTATTTGGCATGTATCTGATACTCCTCGCGTTAGGGATCATTGCTTCTTTTTCCCGGGGAGCGATGCTGGGGGTGTTGATTGCAGGAACATTTCTTGTGTATGTCTATCCTCCAAGCACGACACGAACACTGTATAGCGGGGGGATTATTGGTGGGTTCGTCCTGCTCATCACGTCCATTATTATTAGCGTTCCCATTCCACGATATGCACTAGAGAAAGTATTTTTTTCAGCAATAACGGGAGGAGAAGGAAGGTTTGTGCTATGGGAAGCATCGTTTGGCATGATGAAGGATTATCCTCTTGTGGGAGTGGGGGCTGGTAATTTTGCGTTACGCATTCAGGATTATGTTTCATACCAGCAAGATACTGCACATAACTTGTATTTAAATATCGCGGCGGAAACGGGCCTGCCGAGCTTGATCTTGTTTTTTGCTGTTGTTTACTTCATGGTTCGACCTTTATGGAAATATATACAGATAAAGCGAAAAACAAGGAAAGTGGACGTGTCATTTGCAGTAGTGGCCGGCGTTTTTTCGACAATTATTGCTTTTTTGATAGATAATGTTGCCACCCCACTTTTTGTAACTGGTGTTGCAATTCCGTTTATCACTCTTGTCACGTACGCACATGTCATTGTTGCTCGTGGGGAGGAATGATATTGTGCTAATGTATGAATTATGGATAATCGAATTCTTCGAGTAGCCTGTGCAGTCCGTACTTTTCACCGTTATGGAGGAGTTCCGCGCTCAACGTATGAATTGGTTATTAATTGGGCAAAACACCAAGAGGTCGAGGTAACCGTGTATACCGCAGAAACGCACATTGATATCCCTGAAGGCCTGCCTATACGTTTTGTTCGTGTACCAATTTTGAGAATTCCCGGAAGTGGATATCTTGCTAAATTGAGTTACGCGCTTGAAATTTTTTCCTTCTCTATAAGTGCGTCATTGTATTTGTTGTTTCATAAAAACAGGTATGACATTGTGTATTCTCCAGCAGGTCAAATCCTTGCGAATTGTGTTTATACTGCACAAAGTTGTCATAGAGCATGGATTCTGCTTAGAACACAAAATAGAGATTTTCTCTGGTTATTAAATCCGATTCATTGGTGGATCTTATTTATAGAGTGGTATGCGTATCGGTTTGGTAGGTTACTTACCGCTATTTCTGACGTAGTAGCTCGGGATATGATTCGTGTTTATCCTTTCCTGAAAGATACCCCACCGATTGTTATTCCTCATGGGGTAAATACTGAAGAATTCAAACCAAATGCTGAACAACGAAACACCATTAGAGCAGAGATAGGATTGTCAGACTCTGATTTTCTGTTGTTATTTGTCGGATACGAATATGAACGAAAAGGGTTGCCCGAGATTATTGAAGTCCTTCCACGATTTGAAAAAAGAGTACATTTGGCAGTAGTAGGTGAGGATACAGTGAGAAAAGAAAAACTACTCTCACGAGCTAAAGATCTAGAGGTTGATCAGCGTATACACTTTTTGGGTACTCAAAAAAAAGTGGCACCTTATTTCCAAGCAGCGGACTTATTTGTATTTCCATCTAAAATGGACGCGTTTGCATTAGTGGTGCTCGAAGCGATGGCATCAGGTTTGCCAGTGATTACCACACGTGAGGTAGGTGCTTCATTTTGTATCGGGGATGAAGGGGTTGTTCTGGATGTTCCCGTTTCACACGATTCGCTTGCAAAGGCATTAGAAAAATATTTAGTAAATAGGGAGTTTATGAAGGAAGCAAGTAGAAAAGCTCGTACGCAAGCGCAGCAGTATACATGGGAATCAATAGCCCATAAGTATATTGATGTTTTTAAGACTCTATTATGAAAATTATTGTATTAACGCGATATTATCCCTTTCATCGTCACGCTGGAGGCATGGAAACGCACGCAAAAAATGTTGCAGAATTTTTTGCACGAGATGGTCATGAAGTGCACGTGGTAACAACACGTCGTGATAACCAAAGTTTTGGATTGCAGGAGGAAAATGGCGTTACGATACACGCGACCGATTCATGGATAACATTTGGAATATTTGGAAACTGGTGGTGGAAGTGCTTAGACGAGATACGAAAAATTCATCAAGAATCAACGGTTAATTGTGTTATAAGTGAAGGAACCTCTGGATATTCGTATTTAGCAAATTCTCTCTCCAAACAAATTCCTTGTATCTATATCGCACACGGGGATGTATTGACTGAGATCCGTTCAAAGCTCTATCGCTTACCAAATCCGAAAGCAATCTTTGGTATTGTAAAACTCTCAGTGTTCTTTTTTATTGATACTCTTCTACTGCGACGCACTAAAGTAGTGGTGGCAATTACGGATCTCGTAAAAAGAGAGCTTGAGCGATTGTATCCTTCGATCAAAAATAAAATTCGTATTATTCCGAATGGTATCGATACAGAGAAGTTTAGGCCAATGTCGAATAAGGCGGAATTCCCTGAACAATTTCATCACTGGTCCGAAGATCAGCGATTTACAGTAATTAGTATAGGTAGAATTTCCAAGGAAAAAGGTGTTCATATACTCATGGAGGCAGCACGTCACTTAAAGACAGAACCGATTAGATTTCTTGTAGTTGGGGAAGGTGAGTATATGGAAGAGGCGAAACAGTTTGTTAAACATGATTCATTAGAACAATCGGTGTTCTTTCTTGGCCGTGTTTCATCCGAAGAGGCACCATATTTGTATAATCTTGCGAATATTGCTGTCTTTCCGAGTATGCGTCGTGCGGAAGGTCTACCATACGTATTATTGGAGTCGATGGCATGCGGTGTGCCAAGTATTTGCAGTGATGTCCGCGGCTTCCATGAAGTAATTGCTGAGAGTGGGATTGGGTGGCTTGTGCCACCAGGTAATGCTGAAACATTAGCAAGTACGATCGGAGAAATAATCAAGAAAAAAGACGAGTTGGCAGCAATCAAATATAATGCTGTCTTGTATGTACAAAAGCGGTTTGATATGAACAAGAATATTAGACAAGTTGGTGAAATCATAAAAAGTGTATAAGGATAATATGCTAAAACGAATAATTAAAAACCTTATCCCTCGATGGAGGCCTGACACACAAATTGACCGTGCAAAACGTTGGATGGGTAATAACTATGGAGGATTTTTCATTCATCCTGATGCCTTGTGTAATACATCAGTTGTCTATTCTTTTGGGATCGGTACTGACATCTCATTCGATACAGATATTATTAAGGAGTATGCCTGTACTGTGCATGGATTTGATCCAACACCGAAATCTATTGAATGGATGGGCAATAATTTAGTTGATGGATTACAGTTTTATCCATATGGCATATATGTACAGAATGGCTCTTACCCTATGCATTTGCCTCTTCACAAAGAGCATGTAAGTGGTAGTGTTCTACGTACAAAAAACGTTGGACTTGAAACAGTGGATGTATCAATGAAAACGTTAACGACAATTGTTAACGAATTGGGACATACTCGAATAGATCTGCTAAAGATGGATATTGAGGGTGCGGAGTATGAGGTTCTGGCAGATATAGTACGGTCACCGATTCCTATTGGCCAAATTGCTGTCGAGTTTCATCACAGATTTTTTGTCGATGGTATAGGAAAGACTCGTGAAATCATAACTTTACTGAATAACAGCGGGTATTTAGTTTTTGGTGTTTCCGAGACCGGTGAAGAGGTATCTTTCATCAAAGTCTGACATACTTGCTTTAAAAGTTATGGTAAACGAAAACATCATACTCATAGCATCTGCAGACTGGAATGCGCCTACAAAGGTAAATGTCCATTTTATTGCGGAAAATTTGGCGAAAAATGGAAACAAGGTATTATTCGTCGAATCATTAGGACTGCGTTCACCCCAGGTGGCAAAAAGCGACTTTCAGAAAGTCGCAAAAAGAGTTGGTAATTTCTTAAAAGGTCCCCGGCTTGTTTCGAAAGGTATCTATGTTCTTTCACCTATTCTGATACCTTTTCAACGATTCGCATTAGTACGAAAAATTAATGAGTTGTGGCTCACACTGTATATTCGTTTAATTCAGGCAGTGCTCCGTTTTTCATCGCCAATACTGTGGATGTTTCTACCTACCGGTAGTTTCCTCATGCACAGGCTTGGTGAAAAGCTGCGGATCTATCATTGTGTCGATGATTATGCGTCTAATCCAGGAGTAGACAGTGGATATATACGAGCACTTGAAAATGAATTATTGGCTCATGTTGATGTTGTTTTTGCTACAGCGGCAGAGTTGTATGAGCGTTTCTCTGCCCTCCATCAAAATGTGGCATACCTTCCTAATGTTGCAAATTACGAATTCTTTTCACAAGCACAGGCAGATGCACTACCTGTGGCTCCTGAATTAGAAAACATTGCTCGTCCGATTCTGGGATACTGGGGAAACCTCGCGGATTACAAAATCGATTGGCAGTTATTGTATGATCTTGCTTGTGCACGACCTCATTGGACGATTTGTTTGATAGGGCCTATTGGATTTGGCGATCCTGGAACTAATATAGAAAAGATTAAGTCCCTTCAGAACGTCGTACTGTTGGGTGCAAAGCCGTTTGATACGTTACCCAATTTCGCAAAGGGCTTTGATGTGTGCATTTTGCCATCAAATACTAGACTTGCGGGATCATTTCCTATGAAATTTTATGAGTATCTAGCTACGGGCAAGCCAGTTGTTGCGACTTCGCAACCGTCGATTGTGAAAGAATATGAAGGCAAAGAAGCACCATGTAAGTTCGCAAATACCGCTGATGAGTTTATCGTGTCTATTGAAGAAATATTATTAGATCCTAGTTATAATAAAGAATATCGACTTGCTGAAGCATACGAACATAGTTGGGAAAAGCGTATGCTTGATATATATCGGTTAGTTAAAGCAGGTCTAGCTGCAAAAAAATAGTTTGCCAGCACTTGTTCAGAGTAGGTATACTAGCGAAGAATGGCTATGTCCAACTTTATAAAATATCGTAAAAAAATAGCACCACTTATCAGAAGTTCCCGGGTCCTCAATGCATTTCCACGTCTATTCATGGCAAGCAGGTATTACAACCATAAATATGTTCAGATCTCCAAGTGGCTTGTTTCTTCAAAAGAAGACACAAATTACACGTATGCTTTAACAGAGGAAAACATGCAGTATCTTGCAGCAATGATTTCAGTCATTACGCATACTCCACATGAGGAAGTATATAGCTATATGCTCGAAGCTCAAGAAGACCAATCGTTAAAAGCATACATTTCCCAAAAGATCAGCACTTCAAAGCACCAACATGTTGCAGATACGAAGGTCCATTTTGGCAAGCGGCTAGGATGGTATGCATTTGTACGAAGTCGTAAGCCGAAGGTTGTATTTGAAACAGGCATTGATAAAGGGTTGGGTGGGGTATTACTTTGTGCGGCACTCAAGAGGAACATGCAGGAAGGTTTTGAAGGGAGATACTACGGTACCGATATAAATCCACACGCCGGGTACCTCTTGGGCGGCGAGTATGCACAATTTGGTGAAATTCTTTATGGAGATTCTGTTGAAAGTATAGAGAAGTTCCAAGATACCATCGATATTTTTATTAATGACAGCGATCATTCCCCTGATTATGAATATCGTGAGTATCAGGCAGTTAAATCCAAACTTGCTGAAAACGCAATAATTATCGGCGACAATGCACATGTTACCGATAAGTTGTTTTTATTTTCACGAGAGACGGGCAGAAAGTTTCTCTTTCATCATGAGGTCCCAAAAGACCATTGGTATCCTGGGGGAGGATTAGGTGTTGCCTTTACCGCCTGATGTATGCGGCAGTTATTTTTTACAAAAATCCGCATTGCCCCAGATATATTTACGCTCCTGCAAAAGGTAGCAACTATTCTATTGCTAGTCTTTCCGCTCACAGTTTATATCTTTGCGTATAATTACGGGAGCTGCGATGACAAAGCCGTGCACTACTACTCAAGTGCGTATGTCTTTTCGTCGGACGAACAAAAACAGGAAGTACATACTTACGTGGATGCCAAAGTGTCGCAACTTGAAGAAGCGCACGCTGAACGATATATATTTCGCCTTTGGGAGTCACCATCAACATATCCCCTTACCAACGGATTGATAAGGGTCATTACTACTTTCTCAGATGTACACTTTTCTCATACGGTAGCACTTAGTTTGTTCCTAACCACGATAACTGGTTATGCAATTGCCGTTTTTGTAATTCGTAAAGCTGGTCTGGGTCTATTCCAACAAGGGCTCTTGTATATTTTCTTAATATTCCTAGGGCTGGTTGGCCCTGACGGGATGGTGGGCTTTCTCACCTTTGTGCCACGTGCAACGGCAATGCTTTTTGTTGTTCCATTATTAATGTTTTTGTATAGAAAAAATTACAAAGCCGCATTTGCCACAAGCATCTTGCCGTTTTTGATACATACGTCATTTGGTATGCTTATTGTTGGTTTTGTCGGTATTGCATACGGCACATATGCAGTATTTAAGTCACGTCTTAAAATTTTTACTCATATAGTACACAGCGAATGGTCATGGTTGTTATGGTATCTGTGTGTGACCGCTGCAGGGTGTATCGTTTCTTTTGCAATATTGCAAACAGGTTTCGGTGAAAGCTTAAAGGTTCGATATGATTGGTTTGCATCGCTGCCGTATCGAATACTGGGAATTATGTTTCCCGTAGTTTCGTATTTTGTAGTCTCACTGACACAGTTACCCAATTCATCAATTTTACAAAAGATAATACGTAATTTGGCGCAAGGAGGTGTCATTGCAGGTATAGTGACTACATATATTGTAGTAGGCAGTTATCATGTGCAGCGTGCAAAAATGTATGAGTCGCTTACCATATTAACTGATTCATGTGCACAACTTGTTCCATTCGAATCCTTGGTTGATATCAATCTGTATGATGAGGCAAGAACGTTCTACACTCTTGGTGAGTTTATTTTTCAGAAGTAGGAAGGGAGGTAGTTGATGGTTCCTTAAGCGTTTGTGGTTCTTTTTCGCGCAATTTGTAGGCGATTTCTTCAAGCAGTAGGCGTTGTCTGTCCATCATGTCCGAAAACAGCGCAAATAAAAACAAAAGACCGCCAATTAACGTTAATATCCAACTTACTGTACCAAGTTGCCTGCTGATCACACTAATGTCAATGTTTGTCATGCTTGTTATTAAGAAAACGATATAAAGAAACACCCCAAACAGCATGAGTGCTACTCCGGGCAATCCATAAAAAAAGAATGGGTTTGCATCTCTTACTGTTCTAATAAGAATAAAAAACATATGAGTACTAAACCCAAGCAGATTATGTAAAACGCGCGATTTTCCACCACTTCTTGACGTCTCATATACAGGAAGGGCAATTTCTTCAGGAAGAATATTGTGTTTTGCAAGGCTGATAAAAGTTTCCTGGTTACAATCTTTTCTTCCAAAGACATTCAACCAACGAAGTGCTTCATTGGAGTAGGCCCGGAAACCACAAGATACATCTGTAACGGCAAATCCTATCGTTTTGCTTATTATGTAAGCAAGAATTATATTTCCCCAGTATTTTATATGTGGCATGTGCGGTCGAACGCTATCTTTTCTGAAGCGGGAGACTGTGACAAAGTGAGTTCTTTTGCTGAGAATAGGTTCAATCAACGTTGGTATGTCATGTGGGTCAAATTGCTCGTCGGCGTCAATGGTTACAAGAATATCGGCGTTTCTCTTCAGCGCATATGCATACCCACTTTTCATTGCTGCACCAACGCCAAGGTTCCTATAGTGGTTGACAATTTCTGCACCGTGCGCTTGAGCTATTTCTACGGTCCTGTCGGTTGAACCATCATTGATGACTACTGTTTGGACTGTATGTCCTTGGATTTCTATTGGGACTTTTGATAGAACTGATCCAATCGTCTCTTCTTCGTTTAATGCGGGAATTTGGACGAATATGTTCACCCATTCATTATACACGCAACGGCTTATGCAACGGTATTCTTTGAATTTATCCCATATAGATTCTTGCAAATGTATTGATGGTAAATTAAAGTTTACACAGGAGACTTACATGAAAAACATTGTCGCAAAAATAGTATTTAGTTTAGGTAGGTTCGCCAGAAAGAGTAAAACAACATTCGTATTTGCGCTTGCAAATAAGTTCCTGGATGGGTATGCAAACAGAAGCTATACAATAGAAAGCAATGGCGAACGTTATATATTGGAGAGGATAGCGTCAGTAAGACCAAAGGTTTTATTTGACGTAGGGGCACACACTGGAGAGTGGACTTGTACCGCTGCGGAGTTAATCCCGTCAGCGCAAATTCATTCATTCGAAATCTCATCAAAGATATTTTGTACGCTTAAACTCCATTCAGAAAAATACTCGTCTATTCAGATAGTTAATAAAGGACTCGCTGATTTCGAAGGGGAAACCGAATTTTACCTGGAAGATTCAGCACTAGGTATGACAAGCATAGTGACACAAAAACACTTGCCCGCAGAAGCTCATAAAGAAATCGCACAGGTAATTACTGGAGACACCTATTGCAAGGAACAAAAAATCAATCATATAGACATGCTAAAAATTGATGTCGAGGGAGCGGAAAGTAAAGTGCTGGCTGGTTTTAAGAAAATGCTTGCTGATGGTTCGATAGACATCATTCAATTTGAGTATGGCAGAGTAAATATATTTGCACGGTTCCTCTTATATGATTTTTATTGTTTACTTGGTGAAAAGTATCAAATTGGCAAACTGCTTCCAAAGGGTGTTGACTTTAAAGATTACCGAGTTGAGGAAGAAGATTTTAGAGGAGCCAATTATATAGCGGTAAATAGAAACCGTTCTGATATCATTGAGCTTCTTCGACGCGGTTGAACCGCTTAACGCTAAACACCTCTTTTTTAATGTACTCTTCGATATCGGGATGAGTATGTGCGTACCACGCAAGCATAACAAGATTGTGGTCAATAGGTATAGCAACAATTGTAACCTGATCGGGTAGTAAACTCGGCTCACTGTGTATGTATGATGCAGCATCAGCATGGGTAAAATCTTTGAAAGGATCGCGCTCATGAGAAAGATCTCGTATCTTCGGGTTGCCAATGATAAGTGTGGTATTTCCGAGCAAGATATAGTCAATCGGCGTCATACGCTGATGTCCGGGCCTATCGCTTATGCGTAAACCATTTCGGGCAATATACACATCGTTAAGTCCATGCAGGTCAAGAGTCCGAAGCTTTGAATAATAAGGAATTGCCCCCGCGGGTGCAACCGCAATACTAACGTCTGATTGGGGAAAGAAGACATTGAGTTTTTTGCCTATCTTGTGCCACAGTTCCATTCCAGGTCGCTGGAAATATGATCCTACTGAATCGATTTGTAACCCTTTTGCATACAATGGAAAAAGATAAAGGTGGTATAGGTTTGTAATAAAAAAACTAAGAACACACAAAATCAATATGGCTTTTCGTTTGGTGAGATTAGATAAAAGCCAGAAGAATAAAATAGTAATCAGCGGAATAATAGGTATAAAAAATCTAAATTCCATAAAATCCCCACCAATAATCAGTATGTACAACAACCACAGAGCAATGGATATGATAAAAGTACGCAGAATTTTATCGGAAAGCATTCTTTTTGTACCTGTAGTAAGGAATAAAACATGAGGGTAGAAGGTATATGAAAAAAAGAAAACTCCGACGAATATTGCCCCGCGAGCATAGGAGGTAGCACTTGCAACCTTTACATAGTAGGTGTTTGGAAGAATAGCCCCGTAAAAGTCGTACTTCCAAATAAACCAGGGAATTAAGATCAAGAGGGCAGGTAGTATAAAAAACATAAGAGACTTATACCTATTGTGAGAAGAGCGTATCATCTGAACCAGAATGAATAAAATCCAGGGTGCAATCAATAATATTGCATCGAGTCGTAGCAAAAGAATTAATCCAGAAGATGATGATAAGAAAACGAGACGTACTGGTTTGTAGTCCTGAGTAATCGTGAACGTTAGTATGCAAAGAAATAAAGCGGTTACGGGCATTGTTTCCAAGCCAGTAGTGGCATACGAGTTAAAACTATAATTTAAACCAATTGCGACAACACACAGTAACGATGCAAAAGTATTTTTTAGCAATTTTTGTGAAAGTATATAGATAGCACAGAGACAAAGAGCAAAAGAGCCTAGGCTAATGATGTGTGAAAAGATTTCAGGTTGTATCCCGAGCTTGATGCCCGATGCGATGAGGATTACCCACAAAAAATTGCTGTACCCTTCCACAGGATATCCATTATTCCACACGAGTCCCCAGCCATTGCTCAAGTTTTCAGCATACCTAAATGATATAAAAGCATCATCGAGGATTGACCTGTTTAAGAATGCGATGCAAGTGAGAATGACTACTATCAGAAGGAGGGTTATGTTAGTTTTTGTAAAATGGAATGAAAGAGGCACCCTCGCATTATACGACTGAATCAGGATATGCATGCTACAATGCAAAGATGAATATCGCGATAGATGCACGCTTCTATGGGCTTGAACACGCGGGTTTAGGAAGGTATACGTCTAATCTGATTTCCGAGTTGTCTCACATAGACACACAAAATACGTATACACTTCTTGTCTGGGAAAAATACAAAGATCTTTCATTTGGGCCTAATTTCCGTACGTATATTGTAAACGCGCCACATCATACCTTCCGCGAGCAAGTGCTATTAGCAAAAGCTATAAAGGATGGTAAATATGACCTTGTGCATTTTCCCCATTTTATTGTGCCGATCCTCAATCTCCGTACTCCGTTTGTTGCTACTATTCATGACCTTATTAAACATAAGCATTCTAATAAAGAGGCAACGACATTACCTTTGCCGATATTTTATGCAAAATACTTGGTCTATAAGTTTGTGATGTGGTGGGCAGTTAGAAGAAGCCAAAAGATTATTGTGCCTACGCTTTCTGTAAAACATGACTTAGTATCTTACTTCAAATTAGATGAAAAAAAGGTTGCGGTGACCTACGAAGGTTTTGATAATACTATCGCCTCTGCGTTGGATAACAGTCTCCATGATAAGGATGTAATTGAGAAGTATCATATTAAGCACCCATACTATATATACGTCGGTAATAGTTACCCATACAAAAACATACAAACTCTTATACATGCCTTGGATTTTTTGCCCGATTCGTTTACATTAGTACTGGTGGGGTCACGAAGTATATTTTGGGAACGAACAGCGAAACTCGTAGAGGACCTCGATAAAAAAGATCGGGTAGTTATCACCGGATATGTGCCAGATGAGGAATTGGGGATTTTGTACAAAAACGCTATTGCATATACCAGTGCATCACTTGAAGAAGGCTTTGGTATCACGCCGCTAGAGGCCATGGGAGTAGGGTGTCCAGCAATTATTTCAGACATCCCAGTGTTTAGAGAAGTGTGTGGAGATGCGGCAGTATATTTTGACCCGCACGCTCCTCAAGGATTGGCGAGCAGAATCTTGGAAGTATATAATGACCAAGAATACAGGAGTGGCCTTATTGAGAAAGGGTATATGCAGGGGCAGCGATACAGTTGGCGCAAAATGGCAGAAGAGACAGAACACGTGTACCAGGAGATTGCTCGCTGATAATAAATGAGTATGTGGATAAAACATTCTACCTTTAAACCAAAATCATGGATTGTCCGACACAAGGTTTTTTTGAGTTGTGTGGCATTCGTGTTGTTATTATTAACCGTTGTGTGCTATGTCTTTGTTGCTCAACCATTACTTGCACTAAAAAAAGATGTGTACGCTATTGAGCAGGTTGGAAAGGAGCTTGCTACAGCGGTCAAAGAGAAAAAATACGAGGCGATTATTACAAATATTGGTACATTGGAGGCATTACAGGACCAGACGGAACGCGATTACCGAAAATTGCGGTTTGTTCGGTATATACCAGTTGCTACAAATTACTACACCGATGGCGAAAGAATGCTCACAATACTGCAACATGGATTAAACATGGCAAATGTATCAGTAGTTGCTTTAGAACCGCATAGGGTTTTACTTGGTTTTGAAGGAGAGCAGAACCTGACCACCGAGCAGCATCTATTCCAGTTTGCCCAAATAGCTCCCCAACTTTCTCCGATGCTTGATTCTATATATAACGAAGTGCATGCAATTCAAGAACAGCTGTCTAAGATTAATATATATAAATATCCTGCAACAATACGTGGTATTGCACTACATACCCAATACGAAAAGCTGACAAAGGAAACACTTCCCTTTGTGCAGCAATTAACCACTCAATTATCTCCAGTGATTTCTGAAATACCACAGGCACTCGGAAGCACTGAGCCAGCTCGGTATCTTTTCTTGTTTCAAAATGATAAAGAAATTAGGCCTACTGGTGGGTTTATCACGGCATACGCGATCGTATCCTTCGATGCTGGTAGTCTGAAAATAGATGATTCGGGAGATATATATGATGTGGATCCTGAGCGAAGTATCTTGCCGATGCCTCGGCCAATCGCTCAGTATCTCGGAGTAGGGACGTATTACATGCGCGATACAAATTTTTCGCCTGATTTCCCTACTTCTATGCGAGACTTCGAAAAATACTATCCCCATACGAACCTCCCTGAAGTAAAAGGCATTATTGCACTCGATACTCAGTTTTTGTCGGCCATGCTAGAGTTTTTGGGGCCTGTTGATATGGCAAAATATAGCCTCGACTTTGAAAATCAAGCACATCTTCCAGATTCATGCAGGGTGGGTGGTACCAGTTTTACCGCAGAGAATGTCGTATGTCGTTTAGAGCTGTACGCGCAACGTATACTGGATAGAAATAATGATCGAAAACAGATACTAGGTGATTTGATGGACGTAATCGTTGAGAAAATCTTCATGTTGGAATCCAATCAACTACCCGGGTTTTTGTCTGTTGTACTAAAAGAATTAGATGAGAAACATGTATTGTTGTACTTGCATAATGAACGTTTGCAGACATTCGCGGATTCATTTAACTGGACTGGACGTATTCTTGAGGCTCCACAAAATACTGACTATCTTCATGTGAATGATGCAAACTTAGCAGGAAGGAAATCAGATATGTATCTCATTCGTACTGTAGACCAAAAGGTTGAAATTGCTGAGGATGGAACCGTACAAAAAACAGTAACCCTTACATATACAAATCCAAAGCCACAGGATAATTGGCTTAATAACGTTGCAAGAAATTATGTACGCCTGTATGTTCCTCTCGGTGCAGAATTGATAACTACCGATGGGGATCTCCAGCAAGTTCCAACTGTTTCTGAAGATTTGGGAAAGACTGTTTTTGACACGTTTGTCGCCATTCCACCGCTTGAGCAAAGAACGGTGCGTTTTACGTATAAACTGCCTTTTTCTCTGGAAGATCGTTACGGTGTGTATATACAGAAGCAACCGGGTAAAGGGGCAATAGATTATACGGTATCAGTGGTGAGAGCAGGACAAGAGGAGGGACAGCAAAGCCTTTCACTGTCCAAAGATGCAACCATTTCCTTCTAAAATGTACTGCAGTGAGCCCTTTCTTACTAAACTTTTACATATGTTTGACATTCATGTTACAATTATGTAGTTTTTCTAGACGGTATACACATGTCCAGGCATGAATATCGTCCCTTCAGCTCACAAATTAACGGGTTCTGAAGGTCTCGCACCTTTATTTATAACGCATTTATCGCAAAGTCCCCCAGAGAGTAATCGATGGGGGTTTTTGCGTTTTGGTACAATTTACAAATGAAAGTGGCACTTGTACACGATTGGTTGGTGAGTATGCGGGGAGGGGAGCGTGTGCTTGAAGTACTCTGTGAGCTTTTTCCCGATGCTCCAATTTTTACGTTATTACATGTTCCTGGATCAACTTCGAAAACAATAGAAAGTCATACAATTTTCACGAGCTTCCTTCAGAAATTACCAAGATTTGAAAAGTATTATCGATATACATATCCGCTCATGCCAATGGCAATAGAGGCGTTTAACTTTTCTGGATACGATTTGGTAATTTCAACTAGTCATCGAATTGCAAAAGGTATAATCGTGCCTACTAATACGTGCCATATTAGTTATATCCATTCACCAATGAGGGATGCTTGGGAGTTTACTAATGAATACTTTGGTAAACAACAAATGAGTTGGTGGAAACGTGCAGTAATACCTCCACAGTTAACATTTTTAAGAACATGGGATGTATTATCTACGCCACGGGTTGATGCGCTTATTGCTAATTCCCATAATGTCCAAAATCGTATCTACAAAACATACCGCAGAAAAAGCACGGTCATTTACCCGCCTGTTGATACATCACGGTATATTCCCTCAGACGCAAAAGAGGATTACTATTTTATGGTAGGCAGTTTTGAACCGAATAAACGGGTGCACTTGGCCATAGACGCCTTTACCGAGTTAGGGTATCCACTAAAAATAGTTAGTGGATCGGGAAGAAAGCACAATGAACTGTTAAGTCGTGCAGGAAAAAATATTGAATTTTTAGGTTGGCAAGATGATGATACAGTCGCGAAGTTATTTGCACACGCCAAGGCATTTGTATTTCCTGGTCTTGATGACTTTGGCATAACACCAGTAGAAGCTCAAGCGTGTGGAACACCAGTCGTTGCATTTGGGCAAGGCGGAGCATTAGAAACAGTTATCGACGGAAAATCGGGAGTCCTGTTTTATGAGCCCACAGCAGATGCACTTGCAGAAGCCGTGCGACGGGTTGAGTCTATTGAGTGGGACACACATACACTCGTTCAGAACGCCCGGCGCTTTGATCGCACATCGCACGCAGATGCTATGAAGCGTTTTATATTTGATACATTTGCTGAATTCCAGTCAGGAGTGCACACATATGAATAAATATTTAAAAATAAGTATTGGGATTATCATAAGCACTTTTTTCTTGTGGCTTGTGGTTAGAGACCTTCACTATGCTGATTTCTTGCGTGCAATTACTACAGCCAATGTGCTACTGCTTCTTATTGGGCTAGTAGTGTGGCTTATTGGATATGCTATACGGGGAGTACGCGCAAGAGTGCTGCTTCTCCCAATAAAAAATATCTCATGGAAGCGTTCAATGATGTATGTTCTTGTGGGATTTACCGCGAACAACACGCTTCCTCTTCGCGCTGGTGAGTTTGTTCGGCCGTTTATTGTCGGTAGTAAAGAGGACATTTCAAAAACCACCGTATTTGCCACTATAGCAGCAGAAAGGCTTTTTGATGGGTTGGCGCTGGTTTTGCTTACGATTATCGGAGCAAGTGTTATGCCGATACAGCCATGGATGCGAAACATTATTTGGTTCTCGGCTGCCCTTTTTGTGTTTGCACTTGTTGGATTTTTATTTTTGCTTTATTTCAATACTCACGCGACAAAACTTATCGCGAAGATATTGCGCCTTCTTCCACATCAGATTCGGACAAAGGTTGAGAGTCTTCTTAATGTGTTCACCAGCGGTCTTGAGTTCCTGCGTAATCCTTCATTATTGTTCGGTGTGGCTGGTACATCACTTGCGATATGGCTGTGTGAGGCAGCGTTTTATTATATTGCAGCGGTGAGCTTCTCCTTTGATGTTTCGTTTCTTCAAGGAATGTTTGTGATGGGAATGCTTAATCTTGCAATATTGATCCCTTCGTCTCCGGGTTATGTCGGTACTTTTGAATACGTGACCGTTGCGACGCTAGGTCTTTTGGGAATCAGTCACTCTGCTGCTGCGGGGTATGCGTTGGTAAGTCATGTAGTCCAATTTCTTGCAATTACCATTCCAGGTGCATTGGTATGGTTGAAGTTAGGGATTGGAATGGATATATCTAATACGAACACAGATCGTCATACAGCATCTGATATGGTTAGTAATGGCGAACAATAATTCATGAGTAAATAAGCGTGAATAACAAAACACCCACCTTTGTACAAAAGAATGGGTGTTTGTCAGAGTTATTCAATCGAATTAATACCGATTTGAGTAACCTCTACGATCTCCGCCTCCACGCTGGCCTCCTCGGCCACCGCCACGATTGTCATTTCGCTCTTCTTTCGGACGGGCTTCGTTAACATTAATAGCACGGCCATCAAGCTCCTTGCCATTAAATTGCTGAATAGCAGAGGCTGCTTCTTCACCTGTTGACATCTCGACAAAGCCAAAGCCTTTGGACTTTCCTGTATCACGATCAGTAATAATTTGAACAGATACGACGGTACCAGCTTGTGCGAAGAGGGCTCTTAGAGAATCTTCTGTAGTATCCCAAGAGAGTCCACCAACAAATAGTCTTTTTTCCATATAATTCACCACCTTTGTGTAACGGAACACGTTCTTTTACAGTGCACTATACAGATAGAAAACTATTTGAAAGTATGACTAAACGGTGATGTAACAGATGTGTCAGTAACACGCCAATTATACCTTTTTGTAGATATTATGGATAGTAGCGGCTCAAAGTATCCCAAGCTGGTACAATATGGTGTATGAAAGTTGCATTGGTACATGACGATTTTATGCAGTGGGGTGGGGCTGAACGAGTCGTCGAGGCGATGATGGAGTTATTCCCTGATGCTCCGGTATACACCTTGGCATATGACCCTAATGTGCTCCCAAAAACATTTCCGGTAGAACGTTTGCGTACATCCTTCTTTCAATTTAGTATCTTTAAAAAACTCATAAATGTCTTGTTCTTTTTGCATCCGCTTGTCTTTGAACGCTTTCGGCTCAATGGGTTTGATGTGGTCATTTCCTCATCAACACGATTTGCTAAAAGCGTTATTACACAACCCCAGACAGTACATATCGCGTATATTAATACCCCGCCGCGTTTTTTATGGCCAGTAACGGATGGCTTTGGGCCAGCTGAGTATACTGAGGATTCAATACGGAAATCCTTTATACTGCTACGACCAATCATGAAGCTATTTCTTCATCCAGTGTTGACAGTCCTTCGGATGCATGACTTTGCTGCAGCTCAGCGAATTGATTACCTGGTAGGTAATAGTAAAAATGTCGCAAAGCGTATTCGGAAAATTTATCGGCGGGATGCTTCGGTTATATATCCATTTGCGGATTTGCAGAGATTTCTTGATCAGCCACTGGTGAGTGGTGAACAAGAAAGGTATTTCCTCATTGTTTCGAGATTAGCAGCTCACAAACGTGTCGATATTGCCGTACGTGCGTGTACAAACCTTGGCTTGCCACTTAAAATCATTGGGGCAGGACCGCAACGGTCTTACCTAGAATCTATTGCAGGAGAATCCATTGAATTTCTGGGCTTTGTTCCAGATGAAGTCGTTGTAGAATATATGAAAAATACACGTGCTTTTATATATCCTCAGGAGGAGGACTTTGGTATTACGGCTATTGAAGCACAAGCGCTTGGAAAACCGGTTATCGCGTATAATGCGGGAGGTGCACAGGAAACAGTAGAGCAGGATAAAACAGGGGTGTTCTTTGCCTTCCAAACAGAAGCCGCGCTTGCTGAAGCACTTCAACGCTTTGAAACAATGACGTTTAGTGCTGCGTATATTCGTGAACATGCCAAGAGCTTTTCTCGCGAACGCTTTCTGCAGGATATACAGAATGTTGTTTCAAAAGCGCATGCAACTGAGCACTAACTGCATGAGCAATTACCTATGTATGACATTATTCTAGCGTGTCGTCCAAAACAATGGATTAAAAACGTATTAGTTTTCGCAGCGCTTGTATTTTCGCAAGAATTGTTTGTCTTAGATGCATTTCTCCACGCGTTGGGTGGGTTTGTACTATTCACGTTAGTTTCCTCTTCAGTGTATCTTTTGAACGACACACTCGATAGAAAAGAAGACGCTTTACATCCTGAAAAAAAACATCGTCCGATTGCTTCGGGCAAGGTGCAACCAGAGCATGCATTGCTCACCTTTGCGATTTGTATACTGCTTGCGATTGGAGGAAGCATCTATTGGTATTCACTGGCAATGCTTGGCACGCTCTCACTGTATTTTGTCTTGAACCTGGTCTATTCATTTTGGCTCAAGAAGATTGTCATTATAGACCTTATGTCAGTTGCATCTGGGTTTGTGCTACGTGCAATTGCCGGTGCTGTAGCGATACAAGTGGTAATCTCTCCATGGCTCTTGGCAGCCACGTTTTTTGCTGCGTTATTCCTTATTCTGGGGAAACGACGGCATGAACTTATGAACTTAGGAGAAAATACGGTTAAGCATAGAAAAGTTTTGGGTGAGTATTCCAAAGAGATGCTTGATAGTATGCTCATCATTGTCACCACAATTACGGTTGTTATGTATGTGTTGTACACTATGGCTGAGACAACCATTGAACGCTTTCATACGCATAACCTAATTTTTACCGTTGTGTTTGTCGTCTATGGTATTTTTAGAACGTTTTATCTTATCTATCAAAGAAATGAAGGTGGTGCCCCAACAGAGATGCTTCTAAAGGACAAACCACTGCAGCTGAATGTCATATTCTGGCTGATTACGGTAATAGTTTTTATTTACTAGACAGTATGAAGTAGACGGGTAATGAAGGCGGAAAGAGTGCATAGTATTTTATAGAAAGGAAAACATGGTATGAAACGTAGCGAGTTGCTTATTAGAGTACTAATTCTCCCACTAGATTATTTGGGCATTTTAACTTCATTTATTCTTGCATATGTATTGCGGGGGAGTTTAGAGGATACTTTCCTTATTCCTTTTGCAGATTATGTTCCGCTTGCAATGGGATTTAGCCTTCTCTGGATTATATGCTTGTGGTTGAGTGGTATTTACCGCATTGATATTCAAAGGAAAGAATGGGATGAATTGCTTGGCATTATAATTGGCTCGCTTGCAGCGATTACTCTCACGAGCTCGTTCATCTTTTTCCTGGGGGAAGTTGAATTTTCTCGCATAGTATTAATAGTATCGGCCATCTTAGCAGTAGTGTTATTAATAGTCATTAGACTTTTTAGAGAAGTAGGTGTACGTGAGCTATATAAGAGAGGATACGGCATCCGGAAACTTCTTATTACCGGGAGTGGTAACACTACTCAGATTGTTCTTGAGGGAATTGAGGCAGAACGCGATCCAGGGATTAAAGTTGTTGCAGTGGTTCCCATTGAAAACTTCATGTCAGCGTTTAATGAATATTTCCCTGATGAAGTAATACAAACTGATACAACACTATCGAATGATAAAGTCGCTTCAATTATAAACATTTGCGAAGAACACGGGAAAGTATTCCGATTTGTTCCTAACTTATTTGAGGTACCTGCAGCAAATGTAGCAACGTATAATCTTGCCGGAGTCCCTATGATTACTCTGTCTGTTACAGCAATTGATGGGTGGTATGCTGTCTTCAAGCGAGTAATTGATCTCTTTGGTGCTCTACTTGCTCTCATTCTAATTTCTCCCTTACTTGCTGTAGTAGCTGTTGCCATTAAACTAGACTCAAATGGGACGATTCTATATCGACACCGGAGGGTTGGTAAAAATGGTGCCGAATTTGACCTTTTGAAGTTTCGAAGTATGAGGATGCTTGAGGTCGATGGAGTATTAGTGCATGCAGATGCAAATACGCAAGTGGAACAATTAAAGGATAAACAAAAAAACTATAAGTTACTACATGATCCACGAGTTACACGAGTCGGGGCTATTATACGTAAAACAAGCATAGACGAGCTACCGCAGCTCATCAATGTGCTGCGTGGGGAAATTAGCTTGGTCGGTCCGCGGGCTTATTTGAAGAAAGAGCTCGATTCACAGTTGGAGAAATTTCCTGAAGCAAAAGGGCTTGTGCGAAGATTGACCACGGTTCGTCCAGGCATTACCGGGATTTGGCAAGTATCGGGACGAAGCAATATAGAATTTTCTGAGCGGGTTGCTATGGACGCATACTACGCAACGCATGCAAGTTTTGCGCTTGATCTCAAGTTATTACTGCAAACCATTCCGGTAGTTATCAAAGGAACAGGAGCAATGTAAGGATTTAACCTTTTTGACGTTTCAGTGTACATTCATACTATGCCACAAAAACACACCATCACGGGAATTATATTAAAACGCCAAAATTATTCCGAAGCTGACAAGATTGTGACGGTACTATCACGTGAGTATGGGAAGCAGGTTTTGATAGCTAAGGGTGTCCGTAAAATAAACTCAAAACGAAAAGGGCACATTGAGTTGTTTTCTCATGTCCGACTGTCCTATGTGGAACAGGAGCACTGGGGTATCCTGACGGAAGCTGAGACTATTGAGCAATTTGGTTCACGGATAGAATCTTGGGAACATCTTGGTCATGCGTTCCACGTTGGAGAAATCATCGATCGTCTCTTGCCTGAGGACGAAGCGCATGAACGGATCTATATGATCTTTCTAAGGTTCTTACAGGCTTTGGCACAAGAGCATGAGGTTCAGACACGAGAACGCATTGTTCGTTTATGCGAGCAGACCATATTGGATGAGTTAGGGTACTGGAATTCAAAAGAATTCGGTTCCTATCGTGTAGTGCATGATCACTCCCATGCAAAGGAACGCAACAAATCATATATTCAAAACATTATTGAACGCGATCTGAAAAGCATTCGTATTTTTGAGCAGCCTGCTTTGAGGAAGCTATATGTGGAGGAGTAAGTATATTGACAAAGCGATGCATATTACCTACACTTCGGCTAAGATAATGGCTATGACGGAGGTGGCGCTCCTGAGCCGGGTTGTCAATCAAATAAAGAGGCTCCGACATTCTAATCAAGCAGTCGTGAGCAAATAGGGTGGAACCGCCCTTTCAGGGTCCCTATGCGCAAGCTAGGGATCATTTGCGTTAATAAACAAATAAATTAACATTACAAGCAAAGTCATTGTATTGCGTTGGGTCATGTGCCTATTTGCGTATTTGTTTATTAGATTAATCTTTATGTCAGATTCTTCTCGTTTTGAAAAAATAGTTTCTTTAGCTAAAAGGCGTGGGTTTGTTTTTCCAAGCTCCGAAATATATGGTGGACTTGCCAATGTATACGACTACGGCCCAATGGGGGTAGAACTTATAAAGAATTTACGCAGTCTATGGTGGAAAAGATTTGTGAGACAGCGCGAAGATATCGTAGGGTTAGAAAGTGCCATTTTTATGCATCCAAATGTATGGGTCGCGAGTGGTCATGTAGGAGGATTTTCTGATCCAATGGTTGAAGATAAGGTAACGCATAGGCGCTATCGAGCAGACCACCTCATTGAGGCATGGACACAAGAACGAGGAATAGAGAAACCGGAAACTGATACCTTCTCTGTCGATGATTTCAATACCTATATTACAGATCAAGGTATCCGGTCTCCCGAAGGTAACGAACTAACACCGGTAAAGCAATTTAATCTAATGTTTAAGACACAACTCGGTTCGACAGAAGGTGAGGCGTCGGATCTCTATTTACGGGCAGAGACTGCTCAAGGAATGTATGTGGACTTCAAGAATATTCTCGCCTCTTCGAGAAAGAAGGTACCATTTGGTGTGGCACAGCAAGGTCGTGTTTTTCGTAATGAAATAACAACCGGGAAATTTCTGTTTCGTATGCTTGAGTTTCAACAGATGGAAATTCAATACTTTTTTGACGGTCAAAAATGGGAAGAACAGTTTGAGGCATGGCGTACAGAAATTGAATCTTGGTATATCGATACGTTGGGAATTGATAAAGCTAAATTCCGATGGAAGCCGCATGCAAAACTTATTTTTTATGCGAAGGCGGCAGAGGACATACAATACGAATTTCCGTGGGGTTTTGATGAGGTGAGTGGCCTTCATTACCGCACAGATTACGATTTGGGTACACACCAGCAACAGAGTGGGCAAGATCTTACCTACACCGACCCAATAACCAATGAACGGTATTTGCCGCATGTGCTTGAAACGACGTGGGGTTTAGACCGCAATCTTTTCATGGTGTTAGATAATGCGTATGTCGAAGAGTCGGATCGCGTAGTGCTCAAACTCCCGAATCAGCTTGCTCCATTTCAGGTTGCGGTATTTCCGTTATTAAAAAATAAACCAGAGTTGGTAAACCAAGCACGCCACGTATTTGATCTGTTAAAGATAGAATTCGTTTGCGATTGGGATGATCGTGGCAATATTGGTAAACGGTACTATGCACAAGATGAAATTGGAACACCGTTTTGTGTGACCATTGACTTTGACTCCTTGGAGGACAATTCGGTAACGATCCGTAATCGTGATACGATGGAGCAGGAACGGATTGCCATTGGTAACTTGAGGGAGTATTTACGAGAAAATTTATAGAAAAGTATGTCACAAACTTCTGTACAGCATAAACAGCAGCGCGTTGGAGTATTTGTAGATGTGCAAAACCTCTATTATTCCGCCAAGAATCTGTATCAAAAAAAGGTAAGTTACGAAAAAATCTTAACCACTGCTATTGCCGGGAGGCAGCTAATTCGGGCGTTTGCATACGTTATTAAGGCTGATAGTGAAACAGAGCAGGGATTCTTTGATGCGTTGACCAAACGTGGATTCGAAGTACGTGAAAAGGATCTGCAAGTGTTTTATGGTGGTGCAAAGAAAGGGGACTGGGATGTGGGTTTGTGTATGGATGCGGTCAGGATGCTTCCTAAGATTGATGTGTTAGTTCTCGTATCCGGAGATGGAGATTATGTAGATTTATTAGACTATGCGCGTAGTCAAGGTGTGCGTACGGAGGTTATCGCATTTGGCAAAACAACCTCAAACAGGCTCCTTGCCGCAACCGACGGGTTTGCTGATATAGACGAAGACACAAAGACTTTCTTATTCTAGGAGATATCTGTAAACCTTTAGTATTTTTTCTAAAATAACAGTTGATACGTAACGAAGGCAGCGATACTTAAAGTGAGTATGGCGCGAAGCACCGAGCCAAAGAGGAGGCTCACTGCTGCACCGATGCCGCTTCGCACCGCTTGCCCATGCGTCTTTCCGTGCATAAGTTCTCCTATGATTGCTCCGATTGTCGTGAAACCGACGAATCCAACAAGACTCGCAGTGAACAGACCTGCAATGGATCCGATACATGCACCGATATATCCTCTTCTGCTTGCATCGGTCTTTTTTAGCCCAACAAGTAACACAATGTTATCTAGAAACACAGCAAAAAATGTCGCTGCAATCAGAAGAATTATTGTAGCGCCATCGAAAATTACACTACCATTCTGCCAATAATGAATTGTTGCTATAACTAAAAATAGAATAGCAATGGGTATACCAAAAAAGGACGTTGCTGCAGTGACAACAAGGATGATAACAAAAAGAAGAATTTTCCCTAAAATCAGTAAGCTCATAGTTTAATAGTCATACCGGCCTCTGTGATCATTTTCAAAATCTATATTAATGCCCGGCTTTTTCTATCTAGCCTTCTTCGGACATCTGAAGAAGTAACTTATACAAAAGTAACAAGTATAACGCGGAAATGTCAATTCCATATCAATACCCTATTGACACATGTCTACTAGTTGATCTAATCTGGTGATATATGGTGCTAATTGGTGAATATGCGGGAAAGGTTACTTCCGGCAATCGTATAGCCATTCCTAAGCAGTTTGCGAAAGAATTGGGGAACGAACTGATCGCTACAACGGGGTTTGAGCAACATCTGGTGTTAGTGAATCATGCACAGTTTGAAAAAATTACCCATGGTGTTGTCGATCTGCCCTTTATTCAGGGTGATGTAAGACAGGTGTCTCGGTATCTTTTGGGCAACGCGTTTCCCGTGAAACCGGATGCCCAAGGAAGGTTCGTGATCCCAGAAAAATTACTATATCACGCAGGGATACAGAATGCAGTTGTTTTCTTGGGATTAGGGTCTTGGGTAGAGATTTGGGATGAGGTTGTGTGGCAAAAGCATTCAGTGTTGCTTTCAAAGCACTCAGCGGAATTAGCAAACAGGTTAATAAGATTACAAAGAGAAGAGGCTACATAGCACTTTTGAGATAGTACCGTATCCTGTTGCATTGCACAAAATTATGCAACGATGCAAAGTGGCATGATCCTGTGTCACTGTCTCCTTCACTGTAACCAGTGAAGATACAGGATCTGCCACAATGCTCATTTCGTGCTAACACGAGGAATATGGAGGAAAATTTTCATGTGTCGGTTTTAAAACAGGAGGCTATCGCACATTTACAGGTCGCACCTAAAAAGAAGTTTATTGATGCGACACTTGGAGGAGGGGGCCATTCATTAGAAATCATAAGAGCAGGCGGAGAAGTACTTGGCATTGACCAGGATAGAAATGCTTTGGAATATGCCAGAAGAAGGTTATTAGAAGAACTTCCCGCAGCGCTTAGTATAAATGGCACCTTAATCTATGGAAATTTTAAAGATATCGTTCCAATCGCACGCCTGCATAATTTTGACCAAGTGCATGGAGTCATAATGGATTTGGGGATGAGCAGTTATCATATTGACGGATCAAAAAGGGGATTTACCTTTAAGAAGGATGAGCCGCTTGATATGCGAATGGACGCATCTCTTACAAAAAATGCTGAATATATTATAAACACCAGTTCAGTATCACAGCTATATGAGATTTTTACGAATTTTGGCGAACAACAATTTGCTCAAGAGCTTGCTTACGGTATTGAACGCGCCCGTTCAATAAAGCCGCTCAAGACTACAGGCCAGCTTATTGAGGTAATACAAGCAATTACCGGGAGGGTTCCTCTTGAGAAAAGACAAGATGTATTAGCACAGGTATTTCAGGCAATACGGATCGCAGTGAATGAAGAATTGCAGGCAATACGGCTTGGACTTGTGGGAGCACATACGCTGCTTAGGCCAGGAGGACGAATTGCAGTAATTTCGTTTCACTCATTAGAAGATCGGATTGTAAAACTTTTCTTCAGGAATAGTCCTGATGTGAAGATTGTCACTAAAAAAGCCATACGGCCGACAGATGAAGAAATCTATCGAAACCGACGGGCTCGGTCAGCACGCTTACGAATTGCAGAAAAGCTATGAAGTTGCCATTAAAAAGAATACAATCTGCCCCACGTTACACGCGCCGCTCGGTGTTTATCGCTGTAACGCTTATTTGTGCAAGTGGACTCTTTGGATTGCAAATATGGCTTTCTGGAGAAATTGCAACGGCTGGGCAGCAAATTAATGAGTATGAACAACGGAAAGCCGAACTAACTAATGAGCATGCTCGTTTGCAGGAGCAATATAATGCGCTTTCCGCCCTAGATTCGATACAGAAGAAGGCTGTTGAAATGGGGTTTGTGCGTGTTTCTCCTGAAAGTTTGCACTATGTGAACACGCTTGACTCCTTCGCCAGTCTTTTCCAACAATGACACGGTCAAGCCATCCTCATGCGTGGAGATTTACGCTTCTACGTACCTTTCTTATATTAGTATGTGTAGGTATTGCTTTGAGACTTGTTTCAATTCAGTTATTACAACATAGCAAGTACGAAACACTGGCGGCTCGCCAGCATACATATACACGTGAAGTTATTGCGGAACGAGGTAAGATATTGAGTGCCGACGGTACGGAACTCGCCACTACTCAAGAAGCATATCTTCTGTTTGCGGTACCACCAGAAGTAATTGATGCCAAAGGAGTAGCAGAAGAATTATTAAAACTGTTACCGTTTCGGCACAAGGTGTGTGTTCTCTCTAAACCGCTTACTGAACAAGATGAAAAATGCTCGGTCAAGGATGAAGCAGAGTGGGATGATATCAAAAAGTTGCGTACTGAAGAATTGAGAGGACTCCTTGAGCAAAAGGATCGGTTATGGGTTCCGGTCATACGAGGCCTATCGGTTAGTGAAAAAGATCTAATTTCTGAGAAAGATTTTCCCGGCATCTACTTTGAACAGGAAAAGAAACGTGTTTATCCAGAAGGCACACTTGCAGCACATGTACTTGGGTTTGTCGGCTCAGATGAATTTGGCAAACCTACAGGGTATTTTGGCATAGAAGGGTATTTTAATGGTGAGCTTACCGGTACTCATGGCCAGGTGCATATGGAGGTTGACGCAGAGGGGAAGCCTATTCCAATCGGTGATTTTTATCCAATACCTGCAAAGCCTGGGCTCAATGTAACGCTTACGATACGAAGAGAGCTGCAATTCATCCTTGATACACTTCTTCAAGAAGGGGTGGAAATGTATAAAGCTGAATACGGAGATTATATTTTACTTGATCCCAAAACAGGCGAAATATGGGCAATGGGTGGTGCTCCTACGTATGACCCAGGTAATTGGATAGATTATCTTGAAGATGAAACTGATGTCGCGCGGGTGAGTGTGTTCAAAGATACCGCAATTTCTGATAATTATGAGCCAGGATCAGTAATGAAAGCTTTCACTGCTTCAGTGGCGCTTGAGCAAGGTGTAGTCACACCAGACACCATCTATCATGACGAAGGTCCGTTAACCATACAAGGCTACCAAATTAAAACGTGGAACAATAAATATTCAGGTGACATCACCACAGCGCAGATACTACAATTGTCTAATAATCCGGGTGCAGCGACAATTGGGCTTAAGATAGGATTCCCTACATACTGGAGTTACTTGGATGCCATGGGGTTTGGAGATTTATTACATATTGAGTTACAGGGAGAGGAGCGCGGATTAGTGAAACCGAAGTCAACATGGAGAGATATAGACTTGGCAACTTCCTCTTTTGGACAAGGAATTTCGGTTACCCCCTTGCAGCTGACGACTATGATGGCTACTATTGCCAATGATGGGGTCATGATGAAGCCCTATATCGTATCTTCTTTGGAGAATACGATGTCGCAAGAACAGGTCACGATTAAACCAACCGTAATAGGGCAACCGTTTTCACCTCATACTGCGCAAACAATGCAATCTCTTCTCCGGCAGGTGGTGGTGCATGGTGAATTCCAATGGTTTGTGAAACGCCAGAACTTAGAGAACTATTCAATTGCTGGAAAAACTGGAACCGCACAAATCCCCGTACCTGGGGGGTACGATCCCAACAAGACTAATGTTACGTTTGTCGGGTTTGTTCCCGAAGATGACCCAGTGTTTGTATTGTTGGTACGTCTTAATCAACCAAAAACCTCCACTTTTTCTGCCGACACGGCAGTTCCCCTCTGGCTTCGTATGACACGAGAGTTGATTACGTACTTCGGTATACCACCGCAGTAAAGCTTATTAGGGTATAATGCACATCACATTACGCAGACATGTCCTATGACATATACTTATAGTATTGATGGCAAAAAGGTGGTTCAGGGCGAAGTAACTGTGGGTGGTTCGGAAGAATTCACCATGGTTGCGGCTCTTCTTTCAACACTTGCCTCATCACCTATAACACTTTTTAATACACCGAGTACTCGTGCAGTAAACCAGCTCATCGATACTATGACTTTTTTGGGATCGCGTGTCACTTCATCGAGCAAATCGCTTCTTATTGAATCTAATCATCTCACGACACGAGTCTTACCCAATGCCCGTCCTAATACGTCTCTTGTTGAGTTGATGCTTATTGGTGTACTCGCCGGTCAATATGGTAAGGCCGCAGCAAAAATCGATACATCGCGATTGTCAGAAGAGGCATTATTTCATGTACAGTTATGGAACACGTTCTTTTCGCATACAGCAACTGACAATGATGGCTTTCTCAATATTTCTAAAAAAGTGCACGTTTCAGAATATGTTTTGCCAAAATCCTTTATGAGTCTAACGATACATGCCTTGCTGCTTAGCTTACTCGGTTCTGGCTCTGTTACTCTCAAAAATTGTGCGCAGAATCCTGTTCTAGACACCTTCATTCAACTAATGAATGCTATGGGCGCACAAATTAAACAAGAAGCAAATACCATTTCAATTTCACAAGTCTCCTCCTTAAATGGTATAGAATTTTCTATACCGGGTGATCGATACGAAACATGTTTTTGGGTCGTTGCCACCCTCATGACACAAGGCGAATTGATACTCGATTCTGTTCCAGCTACGCACATTGTTCCGTTTTTATCTAAGATAGAACAGATAGGCGGTAGGTTCAAATTAGAACAGTCTTCTTTGCATGTATGGCATGATAATAGCTTCTTAAAATCAACGGACATCGCGCTGGTGCGCGAACGAGGGGTGGATGAACGATTCGCTTTGCTCCTCCTGCCCTTATTAACCCAGAGCGATGGGGTTACCACCATTCGGGATACTGAACTTCATACGACTTTTGAAGACTTAGATGGCCTCGGTGTATTTGGTGTAGAGATTCAGAAGGAAGAGAACGGAGTACGTTTTTTTGGCCCGACACACCTTAAAGGTGCTGAAGTTGCGGTTACTGCGTCTTCGTTTGTTGATACTGCTCTTTTATTAGCACTGGGTGCAAAAGGAGTTTCTACACTGCATCTGGAGCATGAATTGTTTGAACGGTACCAAGATTTTGATGAGAAACTTCAAAATATTGGCCTTGCAGTAAAAACAGTATAAAGTACTTATATGAAACGTATTGTGCTGCTTCACGGATGGGGGCAACATGCACCAAATAAGATTGCTGCGCTTGCCGATGCACTTCGTGCAAAAGGACATGATGTATTTCAGCCACATATGCCAGGTTTTGGCAGAACGGATCCGCCACACGAGCCGTGGTGCGTGAGCGATTATGCTCAATGGGTTCATACCGAGGTAGCAACGAAGAAAGGATGGGATTCGTTTGTTGTATGCGGCCATTCATTTGGTGGGCGTATCAGTATTGCACTAGCTGTACACTATACTGATGCCATTGAATCACTTGTGCTGATTGCAGCAGCAGGATTACGGCAACATCTTTCGTTCAAAGCCCGTATATTGCGCATTGTGGGAGGGACGGGGAAAGCCATCTTTGACTTGCCGCTGCTGTCTTTCTTCGCCCCGTCTGTTCATTCTCTATGGCGACGGGCACTGAGGAGAAAAGATTATTACCGTGCTACCGGTGTTATGCAGAAAACTTTTTTGCGCGTAATTGCAGAAGATCTTCGCGAGTATTTGCCAAGCATTACGCTCCCAACACTTATTTTATGGGGTAAACGTGATGAATTTGTACCAGTTTCTGATGCACTTGTTATGCATGAGGCGATTAAAAATTCTCAGTTAAAAGTATACTCTCAGGCTACGCATTCCTTACCATATGACTCGCCGGAGGAGCTGGCAGATGAGATAGATCATTTTCTAGCAAGTAATTAGTACAAAACCTTTTTCCTTAAGACAAAGATTGGCATATGTTATGGCAACATTACTGGCAATTTCTCTGAATCCCAACGTATCGATTTCGGACATTCCTACAATAATTCGTGGGTTAATAAGGCCACAAAAAGATGCTGTGGCTCAATTTGAAAACATATTTGAGTGTTATCACGGTGAATCATATGTTGCAAAGAGTTTTTATACGGGCAGGGGCGCATGGTATACCATTTTGCGCGCGCTTCAGGTGGGAGAAGGAGACGAGGTCTTAGTGCCAGCATTCACTTGTGTCGCTGTGGTTAATCCAATACGATGGGTTGGCGCGAAGCCCGTCTTTGTTGATATCACCGATGAATATGTCATGGATCTATACGATGCTGCAAGCAAAGTTACCCAGAGTACCAAAGTTCTTCTTGCACAGCATACGTTTGGTCACGTGGTAGATATTGAGCAATATGCACTGCTGGCAGCAAAGTATGGACTGGCACTCATCGAAGATTGCGCACATGCTCTTGGTTCCCGTTTTGACGATGGAAGCCCCGTTGGTACAAAAAGTACCGCCGCCTTTTTTAGTTTTGGAAGAGACAAATGTATCACTGCCCTCAGTGGGGGGATGGCGCTAACGAAAGATAATAATTTGGCTCAAGCTATTGAAGAAATTCGTAAAACATTTCGATCACCAACTTTCATGCAACGTGTTCAAGATGTGGTTTATGTACTTTTCATTGAGAAAATGTATGTGCTGTACTATGTGAGCTCAATATTGGGCAAAATGTATCATCGCGTACTGCTCACTTCAGGACTTATTAAACGTGCTAATTCTGAAGACGAAAAGAGAGGGTTACCAGAAGCCAGCGTGCTGAGGAGATGGCACGGAATGTATGCTCATCTTGCTAAACGACAATTTATGAGGCTACAAGAGTTTACGCAGCATCGTCGCCGGGTAGCCTCGATGTATACAAAGGAACTGTCAAAGGAAGGTTTAAATATCCCGTCAGATCAAAAACAGCGGACGTATTTGCGATATCCGGTACTGGTTGATGATCCGAAGTCCGTACGTATATCTGCGCAATCACATGACGTCATTCTTGGGGATTGGTACGATAAGGTTGTGGGTCCCTCTACTGTTGATCTGACTGCGGTTGGATACAAAATGGGGTCCTGCCCGCATGCAGAAAGAATAACACAAAAAGTAATTAACCTCCCTACTTCTCCAAGGCTCTCTTCGAATGATATCCAACGCCTTGTGGGGTTACTGTCACAATTGCCGATAACAAATAATCAAGAAACAGCAAAACCCTGATTCGTAGGTACATTTTATGCGGTTTGATTTTGTAAAAGACAAAACATTGTGGGATGACTTTGTACAGCAATTTCCGCGTGCATCTTTTTTGCAATCTTGGGCATGGGGAGAATTTCAGCAGTCACAAGGCAGTATTCCATTTTACGTTGGTATATTTGAAGAGGATAGGTTGATAGGAGCGGCATTGGTGATTGGTATTCCCTCAAGGCGAGGTACCTATATGGAGTGCATTGGCGGGCCGCTTTGTACTAAAGACTATATGCTTGAGGATGCCGAACCTTTTCGGCAGTGGCTAGGTTTTGTCCGCGACCTTGCCAAAAAGCAACGGGCTGGATTCATGCGTCTTAGGTTGCCCTTTGAAGATACGCTTGAAGGGAGACAATTTTTAAAGCAGTTTGGTTTTCGAGAAACGTTGCTTTGGTATCAAGCTGAAGCCACAAGAATGTTAGACCTATCCGCGTCCTCAGATATGTTGCTAAAAAATATGGAGAAGCAAACGCGGTATGACATCAGGAGAGCTGAGCGAGAAGGTGTAGTGATAGAAAAGGCTGATAGTAAGAAGTTTGATGTTTTTCTTGATTTGTATCATCTAATGGTGCAGCGGCAAAAGTATATAGGATACACAGATGCGTATATGCGGCAGCAATTCGAGGTTTTTGCCAAAGATAACCACGCCTCACTGTATTTGGCAAAATATCATGGCCAGTATGTGGCTGGAGCAGTTATTCTTCGTTTTGGCGATATGTCCACGTACCTTCATGCCGCAAGTATTCCGCTCTCTAAATTCTCGCCGACTGCGAATATGGTATGGCGTGCAATACACGATGCGAAAGAACAGGGTAGTGCTTATTTTGACCTTTTCGGCATTGCCCCTCCGGGAAAACGGTATGCGTCACGTATTGGTTTGACAAAATTTAAACAAGGACTTGGGGGGAATGAGTTTTATTGGCTTCGTACACATGATTTTGTACTCTCTCCCTTTGCGTATGCACGATCCTCATTAGCCGAGCGAATGCCTACTCATATCCGAACGATAGGTTCGCATGTAGTCTCTTCAATAAAACGTTAGACATGTAGCGGTATGTGTAATCCAAGATGATATAGTATAAATACCTATGACAGCTACAAAAAAAGACCTTCTTCGCATTAAACTTCCCGATTATGTACTCGCACTTTTGGTAATAGGACTGACACTTTTTGGCGTTATGATGGTCTATAATACCAGTGTCATTGTTGCTCATGAATCATTTGGTGACAAATTTTGGTTTCTCAAAAACCAAGGCATGTGGGCTATGCTAGGGATTGCAGGCGGATACTTTGTGTCAAATATAGACTACCATCGATGGAGAAATTGGGCACGACCTTTGTACTTTATCACGATATTATTACTGGTTTTAGTGCTTATTCCTGGTCTATCAGCCGAGGTATATGGTGCCCGGTCTCGTTTATCATTCCCTACAGGAATTCCAATTCTGGGGCATATCAGTATCCAGCCTTCTGAAGTTGCAAAGTTTTCAATTGTGCTCTATCTGGCAACCTGGCTAAGTGGTAATACTCAAAAAACGACGAAGGCAAAACTGCGTAACACAAAACAATCTTCAACTAAACCTCTGTCTACTGTAGGACCATTTCTGACCATCGTGGGTCTTGTCATAGGACTCGTTATGCTACAACCGGACCTGGGAACCTCGATGATTATTGCGGGGAGTGCACTACTAGTCTACTTTGTAGCGGGAGTTCCTATGATCGACTTGGTAGTGGTGGGGTTGGTTATTATCGCAGGCGCATTAGGATTTACTTTTTCCAGCGAGTATCGACGCAATAGGGTGCTGACATTTTTGGATCCCCAACAGCGAAGTTCTGATATTTCGTATCACATCAATCAGGTAATGATCGCCCTGGGCTCAGGCGGATTATTAGGTCTTGGGCTGGGACATAGCCGGCAGAAATATCAATACCTTCCAGAGGTTACTGCAGATAGTATTTTTGCAATAATTGGAGAGGAGCTCGGATTTGTCGGCGCGATTCTGGTGCTCGCTGCGTTTCTTGTTATTATTTGGAGAGGCTTTGAAATAGTGGAGCGGTGTGAGGACACCTTTGGGAAACTTTTGGCAGCAGGTATTATTGCAATCATAAGTGTACAGGCATTTATTAACCTGACAAGCATGGTTGCAATCGCACCGCTTACTGGCGTTCCGCTTCCCTTTATTTCGTATGGGGGTAGTTCGCTTACCATGATGCTTGTCAGTATTGGAGTACTATTAAATATTAGTAAGCAAGCACCAAAAGAACAAACTTAACCTATGAAACTATTTTTTACTGGTGGACATCATAATTCTGCACTAGCTGTCGCTGTTTTCATGCGTGATACCTATGGCGCAGACATTGTGTGGATTGGACACAGGCACACATCGCTCTATGACAAAAACGATTCCGCTGAATACAAGGAGGTTATAAAGGCAGGTATACCGTTTAAGAATCTTATTGCCGGTAAATTATACAAAACATTAGACCTCCGCCAATGGGTTCGAGTACCGATAGGCTTTGTTCAGGCGTTTTGGTATGTATTGCGCGATCGGCCACACGTGATTGTCTCGTTTGGCGGGTATCTTGCGGTACCAGTTGTACTCGCGGGATTTTTGTTACGAGTACCATCAGTAACCCATGAACAAACGGTAGTCACCGGACTTGCGAATCGGCTTATTGGGCGATTTGCGCAAAAGGTTTTTCTCACTTGGCCTCAAAGCCTCAAACATTTTTCGTCTGCAAAGGCAGAAGTAGTAGGATTGCCACTACGTAAAGAGATTTTTGAAAATTCGGGGACATTCGACCAAAAAGACAGTAGTTTAAAAACCATTTATATAACAGCGGGCAAACAGGGGTCTCATGTCATAAACGTTGCAGTTGTGGAAGTTCTTGAAGAGATTCTGAATAAGTATAAAGTAATTCATCAGTGTGGTAGTACGTCACAATTTAACGATTTTGAATGGCTCGATGGCAAGAGATCCTCGCTGCCAAAGCACCTACAAGAACGATATATACTTCGGCAATATATTTACCGTGACGAGGTCGGCTCAGCGTTTTCGAACGCGCATATTGTAGTTTCGCGTGCAGGAGCGCATACAGTGTACGAACTCGCGGCGTTGGGTATACCAGCTGTACTGATTCCAATACCGTGGGTTTCGCATAATGAGCAGTACGAGAACGCAAAAATTTTAGAGCAGGCAGGCGCCGGGTATATCCTTGAGCAAAAAGATTTGTCAGGGGCTTCCTTGTTACAGGCAATAGACACACTGGAAGCTCAGTATGCACAGTATGCCGCTGGTGCAAATGAAGCACAAAATCTCATTACACTCGGTGCGCTTGAGGCAATTGCAGAAAGCATTTACACCGTTGCTTCACATTTCCGAAAATAACCAGGTCAAGTCTGAAAGCCTGACTTGTTGTTCTTTTTTGAGTAAAGCTATTGCTCTCCAGTAAATATATGAGACTAAAACCCATTCGCCGCCTGGCGGGACATTTCCACAAAAGAAGCAGACTTCGGACATCAGCGCGTATGTTTATTCCAACGTTGGGTAAAAGATTTATAGTCATACCGTTTCGGATAATAAGCGTCATCCCTCTGGTGTTACTGGCAATTGCGAGTGGATACTTCTTTTTACGAAGCGATATTTTTTTGATAAAGCATATCAATATTACCTATAGTGGAGGAATACCAGGAGACGAAGAGTTTAATGATGGGTTGGTGGGGAAAGAGGTGGTGTATGACCACGTTGAACGAGAGGTAATTGCGCGATCACTATGGAGTGTACATCCGCAGCAGCTTGAACAAAAAATAGTTACATCTGCAACCGTATTCAAATCAGTGGATGTGTCTAGAAAACTACCCGATACAATTTTAATGCAGATTAAAGAACGTACACCTGTTGCGCAACTTATAGTAGATCGCCAAGCCACCATTACTGAACCTGCTCAATCAATAACCCAGGACTACTATCTTTTGGATTCAGAGGGTATTGTATTTACTACTGTTCCACGTATGGTACCGCTTCCGCGATTTTCGTATCAGAGTTGGGTAGAATCATATGAAAATAGCAGTATTCAGGATGCCAAATTACCAGATGGCGTACTCGACTCAGTGGTAGAAACAATAGAATATATATCAGATCAACGATTATTGGCCATTACTATGTACAATATGCAAGACGACTATACGCTTGAGTTAATAACCACTGATGACGTAATGATAATTATTTCATTTGACAAATCGATACAGGAGCAACTAGAAGATGCCGAGGCAATACTCAAGCAGCTTGCTGCAAGTGATAAAAAGGTTAAGAAAATCGATGCACGGTTTGATAAAATGTTTGTTGAGTTCCGCTAGTGTGGGTTAATGTGCCGCTAGTGACTTGCGGAGGGCTTTGGTATAGTGTTTAATAATTATCACATGTCTAAAGATAGAATAATCACCGGAATCGATATAGGATCTTCTAAAATTTCTACACTCATTGCGCAAAGAGACGAGGACAATATCCAGATAATCGGCGAGCATACGGTACCATCAAGAGGTGTAAAAAAAGGCGTCATTGTAGATATAGACGCAACGGTAGAGGCAATAGAAGCATCATTGGAAGGTGCTGAACGAATGGCCGGTGTAGCTGTTTCATCAGCGTTTGTTATTGTAAATGGACAGCATATTTCTTCTGTTAATTCGCAAGGTGTTGTGGCTGTTGCTTCCCAGGAGGGGGAAATATCTCAAGCAGATGTAGATAGGGTTGTAGAGGCTGCCCGTGCAATATCTATTCCTGGCTCCCGAGAAATTATTGACGTAATTACTCGTTCATTCACGGTTGATTCTCAAGTAGGTATACAAGATCCAATAGGTATGAGCGGAGTTCGATTGCAGGTGGATACTCATATTGTGCATGGTGCGGTAACGAGTATGCGCAATTTAGTGAAGTGTGCCCATCAGGTTGGGGTGGATGTGCAAGGGTTGGTATTTGAAGGTTTTGGATCTGCAGAATCAGTGCTGACAGCAACCGAAAAAGAACTCGGTGTGGCTCTTGTTGATATTGGTGGTGGGACCACCAGTATTGCATTGATTGTTGACGGCTCACCTGCTTATTCGGCAGTCCTTCCCATTGGTGGAAAGAATATGACGAACGATCTTGCAATTGGTCTGCGAATAGGGTTGGATGATGCTGAGAAAGTCAAATTATATGTATCAAATTTTAAAGCACCTGTTGTAGCAGCAGCTGGTAAGTCTCGTTCCGACGAGAACGAGCTTGATATTTCCGAATTAGGTATTGAGGAATTAAGAAAGGTAGACAAACGTTTCGTACGGGATGGGGTTCTAAGGCCTCGTATAGAAGAAATATTTGAGCAGGTCAATGAAGAGATCCAAAAGAGCGGATACTCTAATGCGATGCCTGCGGGGATTGTGGTTACTGGTGGAGCAGCTCAAACTATTGGCTTGGTGGATATTGCGCGTAGAACCACCGGTGCAAATCAAGTCCGAATAGGAGAACCTATAGGGATATCCGGGTTGATCGATGAGGTTTCAGGCCCTTCGTATGCAGCAACATTAGGCTGTATTGTCTATGGGTCACGAATGGTCCAGGTCAAGCCAGCGCGTCAGATGCCTGGGTTGGGTTCATCAGTGGATCAAGTAAAAGGCGCAATAGGGAAAGTTGTAAGTTGGGGAAAAAGTTTCTTGCCGTAAATTTCTTATCTGCATATTCATTGTCTTCACGAGTCTGCTATAATCCCATAAAATAATTGCGAATTAACTAATGTTTAGGAGTGCTGCAAGGTTGAAGAAGAGAAACATTACGTTAGTTGGTAATCAGGTCATTATGCTGATAAAGCCGGAAATTGAAAATTTTGCAAAAATTAGAGTGGTAGGGGTAGGTGGCGGTGGTAGTAACGCGGTAGCCACGATGATAAATGATGAACGTGTACAAGGGGTCGATTTTCTTATTGTGAATACAGATTCCCAACATCTTGCGCTTTCACCCGCTCAAGTGAAAATCCAAATTGGTTCAAAAATGACAAGCGGCCTTGGTTCAGGAGGCGACCCCAATATTGGCAGAAAATCTGCAGAAGAAGATGCGGAACTCTTACATGAGAAATTGGCTGGTTCTGATATGGTATTTATTACTGCAGGAATGGGCGGAGGGACCGGTACCGGTGCTGCACCAATAGTCGCGGATATTGCACGCAATCAAGGAGCTCTGACTGTTGGTGTAGTGACAAAGCCGTTTCACTTTGAAGGAACGAAACGTATGATGAACGCAGAAGAAGGGATTATGAATCTTAAGGACAATGTAGATGCATTAATTGTCATTCCGAACCAACGATTATTAGAAATCACCGATGCTAATGTGAGCTTACCTGATGCTTTGAAACTTGCTGACTCTGTATTAGCCAACTCCGTAAGAGGTATATCAGATATTATTGTGATGCCTGGTCTTATCAACCGTGATTTCGCTGATGTCCGATCAATCATGCGTGGTGCGGGATCAGCGATTATGGGCATCGGTCAGGCAACTGGTGAGGACCGCGCGGTTAATGCGGCTCGCTCTGCGGTTGAGAGTCCACTCCTTGAAACTTCGATAGAAGGCGCAAAAGGTGTACTGATCAACATTACCGGGGGGCATGGTCTTACCTTGAAAGAAGTGGACGATGCATCGCAAGTAATCGCAGCGGCTGCAGATCCTGATGCGACAATTATTTTTGGTGCAACTATTGATGACGATCTAACAGACACCCTCAAAGTTACGGTTATTGCAACTGGTTTTGATGATTATCAACAACGGAGTATCAATCAGATTCGGGATTCCTTACGTAAGCCACAACCACAGACAGAACAACAAGACGAACAACGGCCACCCCAGCCTCAACGTGAGGATATTTCTCCCGGCGAAGTGCAGCAGCAGAATACTGCACTCAATGAACTGGAAAAACCCGCATTCTTAAGAAGACGTTAAGTTACCAGTTACAAGCGACAACGTGGTGAGTGTTGTTTGTAATGTAGATATAGTGACTTGCGTAGTAACCCATTGAAGATCTATACCAAAGCAGGGGATCAAGGAAATACCGCAGGTTTGGATCAAAAGCCACTGAGTAAAGACGATCCTCGAATTGAAACAATAGGTGGTATTGATGAGCTAAATTCTTGTCTTGGCATGGTAGCTTCCCTCACTGAAGATACTACAATACGTCGAATTATTGATGTTGTACAACATGATCTTTTTAGTTTGGGCAGTTATTTCTCTTCTGAAGATATTTCGTTCATACACGCGTTAGATGTTTCACGGCTTGAATCACAGATTGATGATTGGACCAATCATCTTCCAACTCTGCGCAATTTCATTTTGCCAGGTGGGTCGCTTGCTGCGGCGCAAGCGCATTTAGCTCGTGCAATCTGTAGAAGGGCAGAACGGAGAATAGTAACGCTTAATAAACATCGGCTAATAGAACCACGTGTATTGCAATATATTAATCGGTTATCTGATTGGTTATTTACTCTTGCGCGATATTTGAATATGCGTGAAGGTGCCCCGGAAAAGTTATGGGAGCGTAGCTTAGAAAACAGGCCGTAATGGAAGGTAAAAATATTTAGTTGGTAGTTTTTGTTGCGAGAGAGATTAATTCGTCAGGGCATTTAGGGATCTTCGTACAGCTCACGATAAACTCCTCATTGCGTAGTTTTTCAACTTCGGTAGTATAAGAATACACTTCACCAACTAGGAGACAGTGTTGGCTATTTTCCCCATTTAACGGCAAAAATAGCATTTTTATCATGAGTCCACGACGAACTGCTTCCAATTATTCCGAGATCAAAAAACGCAATGGTGCGCTTGTTGCGTTTGACATCAAAAAAATCGATACAGCGATATTTAAAGCGCTTACCGCAACTGGCGAAGGTGACGAGCAAGATGCGCAACAAGTTGCTAATACCGTCGTAAAAGAACTAAATGCGCTGAAATACGAAAAGCCCGACTATACTCCAACGGTTGAAGATGTACAGGATATTGTTGAGCGACGATTGATGGTAGAAGGTTTTGCAGAAACAGCTAAAGCCTATATTATTTATCGACAAAAACGTGCAGAGCTTCGGACTGAAGAGGATCTAATTACTGATGATGTCCGTGCACGTTTCAAAGAGAATGGTACCTACTTTTCAAACAAACTTGCGGAAATGGTGTACTTCATTGCATATTCTCGATGGCGAAGCGAATGGAATCGACGCGAAACCTGGGCGGAGACCATTCAACGATTTATGGATTTTATGCATGAAAATGTGGGAGGAAAGTTATCGAAAAAAGAGTATGACGAGGTTCAGAATGCAATGTTGTATCACAATATTCAGCCATCTATGCGACTATTGTGGAGTTCCGGGGATGCTGCACGCGAATCGCACGTTACTGCATACAACTGCTCTTTCATTGCACCGACTCAGCTTGAGGATTTTGGTGAAATTATGTACATCTGTATGTGTGGTACTGGAGTGGGGTTTTCTGCAGAAAGCCATGTGGTGCAGCAACTACCTCAGATCCAAAAACAAACAGGAAAGATGCTCAAAACGCACGTGGTCAAAGACAGCAAACAAGGGTGGGCAGATGCCTTTGTATTAGCACTCAAGGCATGGTTCAACGGAAAAGATATTCAGTTTGACTACAGCGAGGTGCGTCCCGCAGGAGCACGCCTTAAGACAATGGGGGGACGTGCATCGGGACCTGAGCCGCTTATTGAGCTGATGGACTTTGCCAGAAAAAAAGTATTTGCACGACAAGGACGACGTTTGAGCAATATAGATGTACATGACATTATTTGTAAAATTGGTGAGATTGTTATTGCAGGTGGCGTTCGTCGTAGTGCGCTCATTTCATTGTCTGATCTAGACGATGAAGAGATGCGCCATGCAAAGATGGGGCAATTCTGGAATACCGAACCACAGCGAAGCATGGCTAATAACTCTGCTGTGTATGAAGGAAAGCCGTCATCCACGGAGTTTTTGGATGAGTGGATTGCGCTTATGAAGAGTGGGTCAGGGGAGCGAGGTATTTTCAACCGCGGTGGTCTGCAGCGACAATTACCTGAACGTCGTTGGAAAGTATTTGAAGAACACGCCACCATGAGTGGGACAAACCCGTGTGGCGAGATTATCCTGCGTTCAAAACAGTTTTGTAACCTGACGGCAGTTGTGGTGAAACCCGAAGATAAGTTAGAAGACCTTCTCGAAAAGATACGGCTTGCTACTATTCTTGGCACCTATCAGGCAAGCTTGACTAACTTTAAGTACCTCTCTGATGAGTGGCGAAAGAATTGTGAAGAAGAGGCACTCTTAGGAGTTTCGATGACGGGGTACTGGGATAATTCACTTGTACGTGATCCAAAGGTGCTCCGCAAGCTGCGAGACTATGCAATCGAGATAAATAAGAAGTATGCTAAGAAAATTGGCATTAATCCTTCCACCTGTGTGACGTGTATTAAACCGTCAGGAAATACTTCCCAAATCTCTAATACCGCTTCTGGTATGCACCCGAGATACGCGCCATACTATATTCGGCGGGTTCGGATTTCTGCAAGTGATCCGCTTTTTGGAATGCTTCGCGATCAGGGTATGCCACACCATCCCGAAGTAGGTCAACAATACGAGACTGCACGTACGTTTGTATTGGAGTTTCCGGTTAAATCACCAGATAAGGCGATATATAAGGATGATGTAAGTGCCATTGAGATGCTTGAACAGTGGAAACTGCTAAAGGAAAACTATACAGAACATAATCCGTCCGTAACGATTTATGTTGGCCCCGATGAATGGATTGGTGTTGCTGATTGGGTATACAAAAATTGGGATATGGTTGGTGGTATATCATTTTTGCCGCGGACAGATCATGTATATCAATTAGCACCGTATGAAGAGATAACGGAAGAGCAATACCAAGACCTTGCGAAAAAGATTGAACATATTGACTTCTCAAAATTACCACTCTATGAGCGTGAAGATAAGACGTCAGGTGCAAAAGAGTTAGCATGTGTCGGCGGAGCATGCGAGATCTAGAAAAATTACATGTCTTTTTTTTCCACAGTTACCAAACGAGATGGGCGTGAAGAACCCTTTAGTAAAGAAAAAATTGTGCGTTCTATCTGGACCGCAGCTTCACAGGTTGGCGGCAAGGATAAAGGACTATCGGAACGAATTGCCGAGGAAGTAATTGAGTATATTCAGTCTGAGGTGCCAGCCGGCGCTTTGACGACCGCAAATATCGGTGATGCTGTCGAAAAAGTACTTATAGAGAAGGGTCACGCTAAAACTGCAAAACAATTTATTCTTTCCCGGGAAAATAAAAAGCATTCATTACAGGACAAGGAAACTTTAGGGGTGATTGATGATATAGGTCTTTCGTACAACACTTTATACATTTTGAAACGGCGTTATTTGCGACGGAGTGAAAAAGGCGAAACAATAGAGACACCAGCAGGAATGGTTCGGCGTGTTGCAAAAGCCTTGGCAAGAGCTGAGAAGACGGATGCCCTTAAAAAGAAATGGGAGAAAGAATTTTATGACGTGATGATAGGGTTTGAATTCCTACCTGGTACGCGCACTCTTACCAATGCCGGCAAGAAACGACAGCAACTAGCAAACTGCTTTGTATGGCCACTGGATGATGACGTTGATGATATTTTTCGAATCCTGCACAAATCCACGCTTATAAAAAGGGATGGTGGAGGGTGTGGCTACAACTTTAGTAATCTGCGGCCCAAAGACGATGTAGTGGATGGAATACCAGAGCTTGCTGCAGGTCCCGTCAAGATCATAGAGATGTTCGACCTAATGACGAGTATTTTTCGACAAGAAGGCAGATACGAGAGTGGCAACATGGCTATACTTAACGCTGATCATCCAGATATCTTTAACTTCATTAATGCAAAACAACAGGATGGCTATTTGCCAAAAACGAATATTTCGGTAGGAATTTCTGATAGTTTTATGGAGGCTGCGATCCACGGTAAAAAGTGGGATTTAATAAATCCAAGAAGTGGGGAGGTTGAGAATACGGTAAACGCACGCTCGATTCTTGAACTAATGGCACAAATGGCATGGGCAACCGGAGATCCAGGCATAATTAACCTCTCTGCGATAAACCGAAACACAGCCTTGGCAAATCCACTCCTTAATCATCGTGGCCCCATACAGGCAACTAACCCTTGTGGGGAGGTGCCATTATTTCCCTATGAATCTTGCAATCTAGGATATGTGAATTTTATAAAATTTGTGAAGGAGGGTAAGTTCGACTTCGCACGTCTTTCAGAGGTTATGTCTGTTGCAACACGCCTAATGGATAATGTGATCGAAGTATCGACATTCCCCGTACAGGAGGTTTCTGAATCTGTGCGTAACCATCGGCGCATCGGGATTGGTGCAGTCGGTTGGGCAGAGGCGTTGATCATGCTTGACATTCCGTATGACAGCGACGAGGCTTTTGCACTTGCAGAGAAAGTTACAAAGACGATGTATCAATCTGCCTTTCAGACTTCTGTTGCCCTGGGTAAAGAAAAAGGTCCCTTTCCATTGATTAATGAATCGATATGGGCGAATAAAAAACAACAGCCACGGAATGTTGCCTTATTGACTTTTCCGCCGAGCAGTGGCAATGCGGTGATTTGCGAGACTTCATTTGCGATAGAGCCGTTATTTGCATTGGCATATGAACAGAACGTTTTGGGTGGAATGCGGTTGAAAACAACGAATCAGTTGCTTCTAAATCGACTTAAGGAAGAAGGCATATATTCTGAGGCATTGGTACAAAAGATTATTGAAAATCATGGTAGTGTTCAGGGAATCTCCGAAATACCTGCTAAGATCAGGAATGTGTTTAAGGTTGCACATGATATTCACTGGAAAGACCACATTCGCATGCAGGCTGCATTCCAAAAATGGACCGATAATGCGATAACTAAGACAATAAACATGGCTTCAAGTGTGAGTCCCGAGGATATAAAAGAGGCGTATATCTTGGCTTGGGAGCTTGGGTGTAAAGGGTTGACCGTGTATCGGGATGCAACGAAAAAAGAACAAGTATTCTCGTTTGGTGATACAAACTCGAAAGTACCAAAAGAGTGTCCAGATTGTGGCGGAAAGCTCACCTTCGAAAATCGCTGTCATAAATGTAAGAAATGTGGGTTTTCGTATTGCGAACTGTAATAGAAATGAATTTTAGCGAATATCAGCAAAAATCACGAGAGACGGCAGTGTATCCCGAAGTTGGGAATAACTATGTATATCCAACATTAGGTTTAGTGGGTGAGGCAGGAGAGATTGCCGAGAAAGTGAAAAAGATCATTCGTGATAAAGATGGTGTTCTTGATGAAGATACAAAAACACTTCTTATGAAAGAACTCGGCGATGTGCTGTGGTACGTTGCTCAGCTTTCATCAGAGTTTGGGTTCGAGCTCAGCGAAGTTGCGAACCACAATATAGAGAAACTCGCTTCACGCAAAGAGCGGGGTGTTATTCAAGGAAGCGGCGATACCAGATGATAGCTTCTCAACTCGTACAGCATAAAGGGTAGTAACGTGTACTACCCTTGGTTTTGCCACTCTTCAATAAACGTCTGTATTACAGCCCATACTCTTTCTGTCACGTCATCTACTGACCCCATCCCGTCAATGGTATGCCAGATAGCTCTAAATTGTGGCATCTGGCCTACTTCTTGATATGCATCCGCACAGCCCTGGTGAAATTCGATGGCTTCACGTTCAAAACGGTCTCCTTCTCTATCGAAAGTGCGAGCAAGAGCTACTTCGCAAGGCAGATCTAAATGAATGACACAATCAGGGATTAACCCATCGAGTGCGATTTCGTTAATATTCAGCACAGTTTCGATACCAATTCTTCTTCCCTTACCTTGAAATGCAACACTCGAGAACACTGACCGATCGGCCACCACAAGTGTGCCTTGCTCCAAAGCTGTTTTAACAATGCGACGTAACGACTGGGAACGAGCAGCAGCATACAAATATGCCTCAGTTACTGGTTCTATTGGAATCTCAAAATATGTTCCTTGAACCAGTTTCCTAATAGCCTCCGCAATCTCGTCGCCTCCAGGTTCCCGTGTAGTTATCACATCAAGTCCCAAACCTCTCAGAGCTTCGACGAGGATAGAGACTTGAGTGCCTTTACCACTGCCGGTTATTCCTTCAAACGCTATGTATAAGCCTTTTCTTCTTTTACGCATATGTCCTCCTCCAGTTGGGATTTGGCAAAGATACTATCATGGATAATTTGTAGACGTAATAGCCAAATATACGCGTTGCTTCGGAGACAATTCCTGCTATAACTAAACCTATGGCATCCTCGGCTGATATTAAAAAGAGATTGAGTGTTTCAGCAGTTATTATTAACCCCGAAGGGAAAGTACTGCTCTTTAAGAGATCCAGTAATCGGGAATTTAACCCAGGAGTTTGGAATGTGGTTGCCGGGAATGTCGAGAGCCATGATCGAGCGAGTGACGCGATCTCCGTGGAGATTTATGAAGAGACAGGACTACATGGACGGTTATTATTGCCGCCCACAAGCTGGTATTTGTACTTACCTGATCAAACTACTCTGTATCATGATTTTACGTTTCTTTCGGTGATTGATGAGGGGGAGATTCGATTGGACGATGAACACGTAGAATATGATTGGGTTGATCCGTTCGAAATTGGAGACAAGCAAACGGTTACATTCTTCGAGGAGAATCTTCACATGGTTGGAATAACCAAATCAGAAGACCCATACAAAGTGCTATACACAAATTGGGAAGGGGACACCCGTTGGAGGTTTATCACGCCGAAGAAATATTTTTTCGGCTCCTCAGAATTTCATGCTGATAAGCAGTGGTTCGTTGAGTCGTACGATCATGAAAAAGAAGCAGATCGAACCTATGCGCTTGCTGATATCCACATCATGATTCCGCCAGTTTTTAAAAAGTAATGATGGCATTAAATAATCAACACTTATTAACCCCTTTTTTTTCAAATACGGACAAAAATGTATTCTATTTGAAAAATCTCCCCCCTGTACTAAAAGGTGCACTATTTTCTCGATATAGTCGTTCGACCAAACCGCTTCGAGAGCTATTCCTAGAGGATTATTTGCAGACAGATGAATTAGATCTAAATGAAATAACTGATCTCACCGAGAGTTTAGAAAAGCTTGATACATTGCTTAACACTGAGAAAGCTCAGAAATTTTATAGTAAATGGCTGGCTATGTATGGTGACGATTCCATCGCTGAGCTTGGGGCAGTACATGTTGGAATTGAGAATATCAGTGTCGTTGCAACGAAGGCATTGGAAGATCGCAGGATTGGATTGTCGCCTTTGGAAAAATCAACACGGTATGTGCGTTTTGATGAAAAAATTAATGGTCATTATCAATACTACCGTGATCCAGATATTTTAGCTTCAGTTCATAAAGATGATTATCTAGAGACAATGGATTATTTGTTTGACACGTACTCATCTTTAATTGAACCGATGACGGCGTACTTTCAGAAAGAATTTCCTAAACCAGATGATGTGAAAGAATCAGCGTACACCGCTTCGATTCGTGCCAAAGCATGCGACACATTACGAGGGTTATTGCCAATGGGAACACTGACAAATATGGGAATAATGGGAAATGGCAGAGCATGGGAATATGCTATAACTCGCCTTTTGGCCGATCCCCTGCCCGAAGCACAGCGACTTGGAGAAGAGCTTTATAACGAATTAGCGAAAGTTATCTTTAACTTTGTCGAACGTATCAAAACAGAAAAGGGTGAGCTGTATCATGCGTACTTAAACAATACTCACGCTGCAATAGAACGTTCTGTACAAGAAGTGATGCCGCAGGCAGAGTTTGAAGACACTACAAAAACAATACTACATGATTTCGACAAAGATGCTGTAAATAAAACAATAGCAAGCATTTTCTTTGCGCATTCTGAAGTAGGTTATGAATCATGTTACAGAAGAGCAAAAGACCTATCTGATGCTGAAAAAACAAGAGTTATTGATACGTATGTTTCCCAACGCAACGGAAGATGGCATAAGGTAGGTAGTGCTTTTGAAGAAGTATATTATTCATTTGAGATTTTGGCTGATTTAGGGACGTATAAGGATTTGCAACGACATCGGATTTTGTCCCGATATCGACAAAGATTTACCACAAATCATGGATATGAAATCCCAGATCATATTATTCGTGCAGGATTTGAAGAATCATATCGTAAAGCCCTTGATATTGCCTCAGAAACGTACCTTCTCATAGAATCAGAATTTCCCTATCAGTCGCAATATCTTGTTTGTCATGGACATCGAGGAAGGTGGAGACTCAAAATGAATTTGCGTGAAGCCTTTCACCTGTGTGAATTGAGAAGTTCCCCACAGGGGCATCCAAACTACCGCTTGGTCGCTCAAGAAATGCATCGTAAGATTACTGAAGTTCATCCGATATTGGGAAATGCCATGAAGTATGTGGATCATTCGGATCCCGGATTAGAACGGTTATCATCCGAGATTCGCAAACGAGATAAGTTGGAGATGATGGGACATTCGGTAGAGTAGATTTAACGAAGTATGCATAATCTAGAAAAAACAGATGCCGACTTGGCATCAATTATCAAAAATGAACAGGTACGTCAGAAGGAACAATTGCAACTTATTCCTTCAGAAAATTATGTGAGTAAGGCTGTGTTAGAAGGAGTGGGTTCTGTGTTGATGAATAAATATTCTGAGGGTCAGCCTGGTAAAAGATATTACCAGGGAAATCAATATATTGACCAGGTAGAAAGTTTGGCAAAAGAACGGGCATTGCAATTGTTTGGTTTAGATCCTGTTGAGTGGGATGTAAATGTGCAGGCAGTGACGGGGAGTGTTGCAAACCTGGCAGTTTTGTCTGCTTTACTAGAACCTGGAGACAGAATACTCAGCATGTTTTTGTATGATGGCGGGCATCTTTCGCATGGTTGGCAACTCCCTGATGGTAAAAAGGTGTCGTTTTCGTCGCGTATCTTTGATATACAGTATTACCGAGTTAACCCCAATAATGAGCGGTTTGATTACGATGACATACAAAGACAAGCTGAAGAAGTTAAGCCCAAACTTATTATCTCCGGTGGGACCGCATACCCACCAGAAATAGATTATGAACGAATGGCAGCGATTGCGCACAAGGTTGGTGCTTATTACTTGGCTGATATTGCACATGAGGCAGGACTTGTGGCCGCTGGTGTAAATAGTGCACCGTTTGCGTATGCTGATGTTGTAACTATGACGACACGAAAGACACTTCGTGGACCCATTGGCGCGTTGATTTTTTCACGTCGGGAAGATACGGAAACGCATATATCACGAGAAGGATTTAACGAGCGGATTAATAAGGCAGTTTTTCCGGGATTGCAAGGAGGGCCGATGAATCATTCAATTGCAGGCATAGCGGTTTGTCTGAAAGAAGCAATGACCGAAGAGTTCAAAACTTATGCACGACAGGTAGTGATTAACGCTAAATATTTAGCAACAATATTAAGCGACTATGGCTTTCATGTTGTATCAGGAAGTACAGAGAAGCATTTAGTATTACTTGACTTGAGCAACAAGGGAACAAAAGGCAAAAACCTTGCGTTGGCTTTGGAAAAAGCAAATATCATCGCAAACGCGAACACACATCCGAATGAAAAGGGCTCACCATTTTCTCCATCGGGATTAAGATTAGGTACTCCAGCGGTAACCTCGCGTGGGATGAAAGAAGCTGAGATGGAACAAATCGGTAATTGGATTAACCAGGTAATGGAAATAATAAAAGGCACGCCTGAGAAATTCAGTGAATTTGAAAAAGCTCTTGAACCACTCATTCCCGAATTAGTGAAAATCGGAGAAGATGTTAAAACGTTAACCTCTAAGTACCCTGTTCCTGGTATTGATTAACTAATACGCTAATTAATTGACATCTTTTTAGATCTCCAATAGAATCAACTACAGTTTATACGGCGCTTCGCATTGCGAATGACTGGTTATCAGCCAGGAATGTCTGAGAGAAGATCCCTTTAATTTGGAGGGGGTAGAACTCTCCGGGTACGCCCGAAACAGCAGGACGAGATAAACAAAAAGGTGGTACCGTCTCAACGACCCTTGCAGAATTACGAATAGTAATGAAGCAAGGGAATTTTATTAATAGGCGAATTAGGCAAATAATATGAACTTTAGACAAGTTGACTCACAACCAGATTATGTAAAGCAAGAAGAGAAAACCCTTTCATGGTGGGGTGAACAAGGCGTATTAGAGAAATACTTGCACAAAAATGATTCTTCTGAAAAGAACTTTCGTTTTCTCGATGGACCGATTACTGCAAATAATCCCATGGGTGTTCATCATGCACACGGTAGAACAATCAAAGACTTTTTCCAGCGTTATAAAAACATGCAGGGGTATAAACAACGCTTTCAAAACGGATTTGATTGCCAGGGTCTCTGGGTAGAAGTGGAAGAAGAAAAAGATCTGGGGTTTAACTCAAAACGCGATATAGAAGAGTTTGGCATTGATAAGTTTTGCCTTTCATGTCGTGCGCGGGTTGAGCGATTTAGTAAGGTCCAAAAAGATCAGTCAAGACGACTGGGTATGTTTATGGACTGGGATAATTCGTATTACACAATGAGTGAGAATAATAATTTGCACATCTGGCATTTTCTTAAAAAGATTCATGAAAAAGGGTGGATTTATAAAGGTGTTGACGCAATGCCTTGGTGTACACGTTGCGGAACGGCGATTTCTCAACATGAGTTATCGGATGGCGGGTATAAAGACGTGACGCATGAGTCAGTCTACGTGAAATTTCCAATAAACAAATTGATAGGTGATTCAGTAACAAACATTGAAGCTGTTTTCTTGCTTATCTGGACTACGACACCATGGACATTGCTCGCAAATGTGGCGGTAGCAGTCAATCCAGAGCTCATGTATGCGTTGGTTCGTGTCGGTTCTCATGTGTTGATAGTAGCTAAGGATAGAATTGATGTTTTGGATACATACGAGGAGGTTGTGCTAGAAGTGACTGGCAAGCAATTGGTTGAGGCTTTGAACTCAGCTGAAGGTAATGTATATGCTGGGCCTTTTGATGAACTAGAGGCACCTTCAAAAGTTAATCATCGAATAATTCTTTGGAATGATGTAACCGCTGAAGATGGAACTGGCTTGGTCCACATCGCACCTGGAGCAGGAAAAGAAGACTTCGAACTTCGCAAAGTGAACGGACTTGACCTCCTCGAACCGATAGATGAGTTTGGTGATTATGTAGAGGGCTACGGGCAATTTACAAAGAAAAACGTATTTGACGTGCGTGCTGACGTGTATGCGTCTCTCAAAGAAAAAGGTCTCTTCTATAAGACTGCGTCTATTTTCCATTCATATCCGCATTGTTGGCGCTGCAAACACGAATTAGTATTTCGTACTACCTCAGAGTGGTTTATTGCTGCTGATGAGATTCGTCCCCATATGAAAAAGGCTGCAGAGACGGTGAACTGGATGCCAGTACATGCAGGGAAGCGAATGCAGGATTGGCTCGATAATATGGGTGATTGGCCAATATCACGAAAACGATATTGGGGACTCGCCCTTCCTTTTTATGAAAATGAAGATAAAACTAAGTTCTATGTAGTCGGATCAAAAGAAGAGTTAAAAGAACTAGCTTTAGATCCAGCAAAAGTAGATACATTGCCAGAACTCCATCGACCGTGGATTGATGAGGTGGAACTTGATGGTTCTAAACTTGAGATCAATGGTGAAAAGCAATCTGGGGTATGGACACGAGTGAAGGATGTGGGGGACTGTTGGTTAGATGCTGGAATTGTGCCATTTTCAACCATTGATTATCTGAATAACCGTGAATATTGGATGGAGTGGTATCCGTTCGAATTCATTACTGAGTACATCGCTCAAGTAAAACTATGGTTTTATGCGACACTCTTTATGTCTGTTGCATTAGAAGATAGGGCACCATGGCAGAATGTGCTGGCGACCGGATTTTTGGTTGATGAAAAGGGTAAAGCGATGCACAAGAGTGCCGGTAATGCAATTGCGTTTGATGAAGCTGCAAACAAAGTTGGTGCTGATGCACTGCGTTGGTTATATTTACGAGAACGGACTGCCAATCATCATGGCACGGGAGATCTTAGGTTTGGATACACTATTTTGACCGATGTACAGCGTCGGTTTATGAATATCCTCTGGAACACGTATCGCTATTTTGTGACGCATGCGACAGCGCAAGACTGGGAGCCAGTCCAGAATCCAGAATTAAGAATTAAAAATTCAGCAAACTCATTAGATCGGTGGATACAGTCGAGGTTGTATTCAGTCCTTATCGTAGTTAATGAGTCTTTGGATAATTTTGATACACCAACCGCTACGGGGGCACTTGAAACCTTTATCGTGAACGACTTGTCACAATGGTATGTCAGAAGGTCCCGGGATCGAGTAGGTGGTGCTAATGAGGGTGATTCTCAGGATTTTTTTGATACTACCTATCAGGTTCTGCTAACACTCACCAAAATCTTGGCACCCTTTATTCCGTTCCTTGCTGAGGAAATATATCAAAACCTACGTTCTGAGACTGATCCTGAGTCAGTACATTTGACTGATTGGCCTGATCTCACGGTAAAACATGATGTTGAACTAGAGACAGCTATGGACCAGGTTCGTGAAATTGTGGAGAAAGGTCATGCAATACGCAAACAAGAGGGCATTCGGCTCAGGCAACCACTTCAGTCAGTTGCCGTGACACTGAAAGGGACACTACTGCCTGAATTGCAGGAGATCATAGCAGCGGAACTCAATGTGAAAGAAGTGCTTTTGGAAAATACAGAGAATGAATTGTCGGTTTCCCTTGATTTAAACGTAACGGATGCACTAAAAGCTGAAGGAGCGGTACGAGAAGTGTTGCGTGAAATGCAGAATTTGCGCAAAAATGCGGGCCTGGCATTTGATGAAAAAACCTGTATTCAACTGTATGTTGAACATGATGCATTGCGGCAAGCGATCCTGATAGCCCAAGAAGACGTGCAGTTAAAAGCAATTTGTACCATCGAACTTTTAGAAATGCCGTTGAGTGAAAAATCTTCAAGTACGGTAGAAACTCCTCTTGGTTCGGTCTCACTTCGCATCGTCTAAGCCTAAAAATGTGACACGAAACGTATACAGCAGGTATATTGTTTGTCCTGCTACAATTGGTGAATGTCTGCCGAGATGCGATCATTTCTACATCGTTTTGACTGGGTGCTCGCAGGAGCTGCGTTTTTGTTATTCCTGATAGGTCTTTCAACGATATATAGTACGATTCTCGCTGGTCAGGGATTATCAGAGACATTGGTGTATAAGCAGCTTCTTGCTTTTATTCTTGGAATATTCCTCGCTTGGTTCTTAATTAAAGTGGATTTAAGATCGGTGAGATTTTTTTCACCATTCCTCTTTGGAGGATTACTCGTGCTGTTAGTACTGGTAGTGCTTACTGCTGATCCGATACGAGGTGCAAGTAGCTGGTTTGTGATTGGTGGGTTTCAATTTCAGCCCTCAGAGTTTATAAAAGTAGCCTTGATTTTAGTACTGGCATCGTATTGTGGACATTTTGGTAGGCGAATGAAGCAATGGAAAGTATTGTTAGGGTATATGCTTATTTTAGCGTTGCCACTCGCACTCATTCTAATGCAACCAGACTTTGGAACAGCGGTCGTGGTAATGATTATTGGGGCAACTATAGTATGTCTTTCCTCGACTGATCTCAAAAAGCTCTTGCTATTTATTCTTATAGGAGTGATTTTCGTTCCTGTCGGTTACAATTCATTGGCTGATTATCAAAAGGCACGCATTAGCAGTTTCCTTGACCCATCTTCTGATCCGTTAGGTGCGGGATATAATCAAATTCAATCGGTTATTGCCGTCGGGTCAGGGAATATGCTTGGCCGGGGGTGGGGTAGAGGGACGCAGTCTCATCTTCGTTTTCTTCCTGAGCAGCACACGGATTTTATATTCGCTACATTTACTGAGGAGTTTGGATTCGTGGGTGGAATAATCGTGTTGTTTCTAATTGCAATAATACTAGTTCGGCTAATGTATTTAGCCCGTTGTGTGCAAGATAGATTCTCATTTTATATAATTATTGGAATTCTGAGCTATCTGAGTATACAGAGTATCGCAAATATTGGTATGAATATAGGACTTTTTCCGGTTACCGGATTGCCCCTTCCACTTATGAGTTATGGGGGAAGTTCTTTGATCACCACAATTGTTGCTATTGCGTTAGCTGAGGCTGTTGCGGTACAACGGACAAATTGATACAATCGGGAAGAATTTCATCTATGTACAACTACGCATTGTACATATTTTCTTTATGGATTACTCAGTTATTAGAACAGGCGGCAAACAATACATGGTGCAGGCAGATGAGGAAATTGAAGTCGAAAAATTGCCTTCTGATCAAGAAAATATCGAATTTGACACATTGTTACGGGTACATGGTGAGGATGTGGAATTTGGAGATCCAATCCTCAAAAAATCAACAAAAGCTGTTATCGTAGGTAGTGCAAGAGGACCAAAGAAACAAGGTATGAAGACCATGCCTAGTGGATATCGCAAGAAGTTTGGTCATAGACAAGAGTATGTGAAGGTAAAGATTGTTGAATTATAGTTAGCTGTCACTTAATACTGGCTTTGTAAACATAACTCGTATCAAAAACTATGGCAAAAAAGAAAGCCATTGGCGCAAAGGCCAATCAAGGAACCAATATTGTAGGAAAACGTCTCGGACTAAAAGTATCGGGAGGACAATTTGTTACTGCGGGCAACATTATCATTCGTCAACGGGGAACAGTCTACCACCCTGGTGCTAATGTTGGATTAGGCAGAGACTATACGCTTTTCGCTTTGTCTAATGGGGTAGTTCGTTTTATTGAGAACAAAGGTCGCACATACGTCCACGTAGATCCACTGGGAGAATAAGCAAATATTCAAATAAACAAATAAGCAAATGTAATAGATGCTGGTATATCTGTCTGACATTTGGTGAATTTATTTATTCGCGCATTCTTTGTGTTATATTCTAATTAGTATGCAAAAGACTGCCCTGAAGTATCTTACAGTTGGACAGATACGGAGTAACCCCATGCGGCCCCGGCAAACCATCTCGCAACGTTCATTGATGCAGCTTGCTGATTCAATTCGCAAATATGGGGTATTGTCGCCTCTTTTAGTAAATGAGCAAGCTGGAGTATTCCAGCTTATTTGTGGAGAGCGACGGTACCGCGCAGCGAAGCTCGCAGGTGTAGACGAAGTCCCCTGTTTGGTAATATCAATTGATCCGCAGGAGGCTGGATTACTCACACTGGCAGAAAATACGCAGCGGGAGCCACTGAATCTCATAGATCAGGCCCATCTTGTACAAAAGCTTCATGAGCAGAATAAATGTACCATGATTGAAATAGGTGAAAGTACTGGTTTACCAATTAACGAGATTGAGCTTCTACTCGATATTATTAATTTACCTGAGAAAATACGACGTAGTTACTTGAATGGTGATATTGATGACCAACAGCTTATGCATTTGGCAGAGGTAAAGGATCCTATCGCCCTCGATGCACGTTTTAAAACAATGATTGCCTGATCTTAGAATTGTGCATTTGCTGTTCCCACAATCCCAAAGTTGTTAATAGGCCAGTATACAAAAAATGCTTTCCCAATAATCATAGCTTCTGGTACAGTTCCCCATGTGCGTGAATCGCTACTTTTGGTGCGGTTGTCTCCCATGACTACATATTCGTTATCAGGGATGACAAATTCCTTCCCTTCCTGAATTTTACTGCTTCCGGTAGTTGGTAAACTGTTTGGAAGATACGGTTCTGTAAGTTCTTGGCCATTAATAAAGATGCTGCCGTTTCGGACAAGAATGGTTTCGCCAGGCAATGCGATAATGCGCTTAATAAAATCTACTGCAGGATTCTCCGGATAATGAAGGACCACCACATCTCCTCGTTTGGGTTCCCCGAATTGATAGGAGAGTTTCTCAGTTAGCAGATATTCATCATCATGAAAATTAGGAAGCATGCTATCACCGCGTACTCTGTGTGGTTGGGCGATGAAGTTATAAACAACAATAAAAATAACCAGTGCTATAACAAAGCTTTGGACAAGATCAAAAATAAAATGTAAGAAGGAGTTGGTCTTTTTTGGTATATCCACGCATTCTATTGTATTAGACAAGAATGAAATAAGAAAGGGGATTTAAAAAGTCAGGACAAAGTTAGTTATGCATGGATAAGCCAGCAGTTAATAGGTTGGAACTGACACAAATCCGATGGAGTTCATCGGCCAGAATCGGAAGAATGCTTTACCAATGATATTTTCTGTAGATACGGTACCCCAAATACGAGAGTCGCCACTCTGGGTACGATTGTCACCCATGACGACGTACTCGTTCGGGGGAATGACAAATGGTTTGTTCTCTTCGATAGTGCTGCCCGCATTCGTTGCGTTTTGCTCTTTTGTATACGCCTCCTCGATACGTGTTTCGTTTATATAGATGGCTCCTTCCCTAATCGTAATGGTTTCTCCCGGCAGTCCGACGATGCGCTTAATCAATACAATATCTTCATTTTCTGGATATCTGAAGACAACGACATGACCACGAGCGGGATCACTAAATTGATATGATACTTTTTCCACAATAAGACGATCACCTTCGACAAACGTGGGCAACATACTGACTGACACTACTCGTTGTGGCTGCGCCACAAAATGAAAAATTAAAATATAGACAACAAGAGAAATGACAAAGCTTTGAATAATGTCAAGGATTGTGCTGAGACCTGTTTTAGTTTTATCTGTGATTGGAATCATATGCCGGAATATTTTTTAAAGAAATTCGTCTCGTCCTTGTTTTTCAAGCTCTTTCAACAAGGTCTTAAGTTTTGCATTGTCTTCCTTTGGGAAAATTGCAACAACATCAGGGGTATTTACGACAATCATACCCTTCAAATTAACTGTTGCAACTAGCTTTTCATCATCATAGTTATAAATTAAGGAGTCTTGTGATTCTAAATCGATAACATTTCCATTAGTGACGGTATCTGTACTACTTTCTTCCAGAGTTTCTTTCAAGGCTATCCATTCACCAATATCACTCCACCCCATATCTACGTTAATAACGACTGCTTCAGATGGATTCAAGTTCTCGCAGAAAATATAGTCAAAAGCAATTTTCTCAAGTGATGAAAACTCCTTTAGTGCATTTTCATCAAAGTTAGAATCCGCAATCCTCTGCACTGTTTCATAGATTTCTGGGGCAAATGTCTGATATTTTTGAAACAACATTTTAGGGTGAAATACATTGTAGGCAGGATTCCATGCATAATCGCCGGATCGTATATATTCCTGGGCCATTTCTTGAGAAGGTTTTTCTACAAAGCGGGAAAATGCACACAATGTTATTTTGCCTTTATTGTCGAGTGCACGTAGCTTGTCGCCAAACTTGATGTATCCGCGATGTGGAGAGGCAAAGCGCGCGGGAACGCCAATTATTACCGTCTTTTCAACGTCTTTTACAAGTTTCTCCGCGTGCTTCAATGCTTCTATAAAAATATTGGGATGCTTTATGTGGTGGTCACTCCATTGAGTAGAGATTATTTCATTAGGAAATTTTCTGTGAACGTAGGAAACAGCAAACGCTACTGCTGGGCCTGTATCACGCATTTCTGGCTCAAATATAAAATTCTCACTTGGTACTTCTGGCAAAATATTTAGTACTTCTTCCTTATATTGTTGGCCGGTACTAATAAAAATATCTTCAGGGCTGTACCCTAATCGGAGATAATCGTATTTTACTTTTATAAGAGGAGAGTCGTGAATAACGGGTTGAAACTGCTTTGGGTTAGCTTTTCGGCTTGCAGGCCAGAAACGTTTTCCTGTTCCACCTGCAAACATGATAATCTTCATACTTAATAATTTTCTTGTTGATATCGTTTTGAGACAAGTTTAAGGAAGTCTAAGACCCAAGGCTCTGGATTGCCAGAGTATGCTTTTTTGCCACTGTCATCGGTGACAATGAGCGGTTCGGTCTCTTTTTTGACTTTAGAGCCATCATACGAAAGCTTTGTCATTTCGGTCAAATCATGCGATTCGTATTCATGAGCTTGTTCAAGTTCTATAGCATTGCTAATAGTATGTGCCAAATGTGGAAACTCGTCTCTCAGTTGGTCAATTAATTCTTGCACAATTCTGTCGCGCTCGGCCATTTGCTCTGCACCTTCTGAGTCGTATGCCTTTTCTACCATCCGGACCATTTCGCAACTATCACCGTC
>CAYMOT010000002.1:228364-270893 GCA_964392315.1 uncultured Candidatus Saccharibacteria bacterium | reverse complement strand
GCATCAGGATTCTCATAAATATAGTTTTGAAGATAGTCTTCTTTATCGATCTGCATTTTATTAATTTTGGTGGCATTTTTGCCGTTATGCGAGATAATAATTGACATGTTATTTTATAGGCTAATAGCGCCAGTTTAGCTTAGTTAAAAGCCTTTGTAAAGCATTAATCTATCAATAGTAGGTTTTACTATAGTGCGTATTGGTAAACAATTACCTTGTGCTAAGTAAAACGAAGTTTTCAGAAATTATTGGTAAAAATATTAGGACAAAACGTCAAGAAAGAAATATGACGCAAGACGAGTTATCGCATAAGTGTGGGTTTTATCGAACATATATAAACATGATTGAGACATCTCGACGTACGCCATCGTCATATACGTTGTACAAAATAGCTAAGGCTTTAAAAGTAGAGGTTGATGAGTTGTATCCAACGACTGTTTAGTTAATCCTCAAATGAGAAGCTGTCATTCAAAGGCTATCCATGTATGCTTGGATTAATAGTCTTGCTCTAAATTGACACTCTTGTTCTGATAACACTTTTTTACTTTGTGCCTTTATCGTTGGATGTCTCTGAGAGTTTGCAGTTTCCATAAGATCTTGTACAAATTGCTCTGGTTTTTCAGCGAGTAGCGCGAGCTTCTTTCTACCTTCGTGTTTATCCATGTGTTTTGTAATAACTTCAATTGATTTGTAAATACCATACAATGGGCGTTTATCATCGACTACTTCGGAAGTAAAGTGCAGAATAGCTTCTGCCAAAACAGGATCTTGTAACATCTTAGTAACTATCTTTTCATTTGACTTAAGTGAAATATTGTTATCAGTTCCTGTTATTTTCGCACCACATTCAGAGTGAACAGTGTGCTTAATTTGGTATGCCAGTTCAAGTTTCTCCTGAAAACTAATGGCAAATTGTCTGCCTGTATTTGACGGTTTCCATGTGTGATTAAAGTCAATTGTAACTTTGGTATTTTTATTTAAAGAAAAGGCTTGTATAAAGTGCTTTGCCAATTGTTCAGCCAGGGACTGCTTTGTTGGATCATCGTATGAAATCTTAAATTCTCCATCTTTTACGTTAAATGCTATATCTTCGGTAGTCCAACTTTCTTCAATTTTTTCGAAAAGAGAGGCTGGTTGTAATTTACCACTAAAGCCATACAAATTACTCATGGGGTAAATTCTCCTCCTGAAAGTCTTTTAGTGATTTTCCTTCCGGTGTTTTCCATTTCCATCGTCCATTTGATGTCACACCTAGTACCATACCGGATGCGGCACTAGGAGAACTAAAGACATAATCCTGGTCAAATAACAATAAATCACTTTGTTGAGGGTGTTCTATAAGTACACCTGACTTCGTAAGCTTTGAACGTAATTGTTCTCCACTGTTAGAAAAACTATCAAATACGTTCTTTCTTGCTGTTGATCCTTTATAAACAACAAACCCCTCGTCAGTATCTCTACCCGTAGCCTTTATTCCATCTTGCTCGCAGGTTAAGAGAGGACTTCCTGGCTGAGTAATTTTTTCTTGAGTATCTGTTCGGATAATACGTGCGCCTACGAGTGGTAGCATAAAAATTATATTTTCAATGAATTGATCCATCACGGCTGTATTTGCTTCTGAGAGATAATTTGTAGCGGGATTTACACTATTTTCTATGTCACAAAGCTTGTCGTGCTGGGCTTTCACGACAAGCTTACTTTCTATGTATCTAACTCCGGCCTTGTCCAGCGTATCGTCCTTAGCAATACAAACAATAACTTCATCCCAGAAGTCTTTTTGTACGTGAGAGCGAAGTCTATTTTGTAATACATCGGCTTCACCGATGTACACCGTTGGTAATGCATCTTCCTCAGATGATCCAACCAAGAAATATACTCCTGGCTTTGCCATTTCTTCCCGTTTTAACAGTTCAGAAAAACTTGTTCGAGGTGTAAAAAAGATCCTTCCTATCCAATTAGACAAATCGTGATATCTAAGTCCGTATGGAGAACCTTCAATAAGAAATGTCTCTATTTTGCGTTGTAATGCCATATGCGGCATTATATCAAGAATTAATTATTTAGTTATTTCCGTTTTTTAAGTCTGTATGACGCTCTCGGGTAAAGATATAATTTATTAAGGATATTTAATAAATCATTCATTTCCTGCGTTTTCGATAAATACGGGGTTTGTTCCAATGAGGCCAGAATCCTATCTTATGAAGAAAATATCCAGTGGATAGAAAAATAAGAAGATGAATAATATATGGTATTCGCATGCAGTAGGCAAATTCACCAAAAAAGTTAACAAAAAAGAGCAACGTGGCTGATTGGAGCATGATATATGTGCCGCTACCAACAAATTTATTAAATGTCGGTGAAAAACCATTGGCTGAATTATAGTGGCTAATACCATTTCGCGTTCTTAGTTCCCAAATGATCCATGAGAGAAATATTCCTAAGATCCATAGCCACTTCCATGGCCAAATAAAACTAATTAATTGCCAGAGAAAAGAATTAATTGAACTTGCCAATGTGATAGAGACAATAGAACAAATTGTACCAATCATAGAGCTTTGACTATATTTTATATATCAGTGGTCATAAATCTTTCCTTTTTGTATTTTTTAAGTCTATCTTCTAGTAAGACATACTTATTCATCATTTTTATTTATGTCAGCAAGTATTTTAAATATCCTAACCATTGCATACGTATCCAGGGTGCAGTATTCGCATAATTCTTTGTAAATCTGATCTTTTTTGTCTTGGTTATTTCCCTTTAAATACGTATCCATCCATAACCTACGAGCCTTCAATCCATCTGACACTTCTAGCTCTTTGTAGCTAAGTTCTGGCACTAATACGGGTAAGACGTATTTGATTGAGGCGCTGCCAAAGAAGTCTTTATCCACAAACCACAGCTTGGAAAAAGGAATCATCAGATCCTGCATTCGCTGGTTTACTCCGTTCAAAAACTCGGAATATTTCGGATATAAGTTGGCCATACGGTCATTACAACCCCTTTCATAGCTCATATTCCAAGCCAAGATCGTTCCGTTATCACCGATATCTGATTGTAATTTATTAACCAAATCGGGAATGGCACAGGTATTGGATTGATGGAGGTATTCAGTGTGTCGTAATTCTGCGTCTGGTGCATCCAAAATGTGTAGCGAATATTGGAACGGATAATCACAATACGGGCTTTCGTTATCGAACATTGGTACAATGGACGAGTAGGTTTCGTAATCCAGAAAATACAGTGGAAATTCGAATGTATCCAAAAAATCTTTGATTTTATCGGTGTTAATCAATCTTTGGCCGGTTTTTGTCACACTAACCTGTAATTGGTGTTTATCTTTGTAACCATTATCATCTGGAATATCTTGAATTAATCGAATACCAGCATCTTCAAGCTCACCAATTTGTTTTGCATTAGGGTAGCTAAGAGAATAAATACTATAACGATCAAGCTCTGAGTGAAGATATTTATACATATCGAGCCACTCATGAAACCAAGATGTGCCAGATACACCTGCATGATTTGCCCAGCGAGGTGAAGGATCGGGCATTTGAGCAAGTGTTAAAACTTCTTTAGCTCTCGTTACATATTCGTCAGTGATGCCAGCTAATGCGCGCACTTCTTCTGTTACATCAGTAATTGCCGTTATCTGTTGGGGATCAATGTCGCCGTTTCGTTTATATTCTTTATTAATGTGGATGACGGAGACAGTACCGATAGTGAGCCCTGATTCTTCCAATACTTTAATCTGAAATGCCAGATCATAATAATGCTCTGGCTTGGCACGTGTACTGGATTTTATTTCTATCAAATCAAAAGTTTTATCATCGACCCGATCCAACACATCAACAATACACGTAAGACCATTTGCCTCAAATCGGCCTTGTAAGATCGTTTTTGATCCATTGTTTAAGGCTTCCCGCGTACGAGTGGTCAAAGAGTTATACTCAGGAAAACTATCGAAACCAAGACGAATACCCTCTGGAAATAACTTTTCGGCATACGATTCAAATTCGTACCCAGCTTCGAATATAGCTTGGGTACTTTCATCTATTTCCGGCAATCGATGGTTCTCAAACTTCTTGAGCCATAGCCAGGCGGGGTGTTTCAGGTAGGTCACGAAATCAGACTTAGATAAAACCATAAAGTGATTAAATAATTTGCCCTAGATTACGTTCAAGCTTAGGGGAACAAATATAGTTATAGGCTACATTATAGCAAAATCACTTAAGTATTGTACAAGCAACTTTAAATGTAGTTTGTTATTAAAACAATACAGAAGCAAAAACTATCGTCTTATAGTAAAATATCTATTTAGCAAGAAAGTTTGGCCTGTATTAACAGGTCAAATTTTAATAAACTCAAAGTATGCCGGGAAAAATTGAGGAAAATCAAATATTAAAAAATCTAATCGCTTACGCCAAAGATTATGTAGGTATTATCAACCCTGCCAGATCTAGGTATAAGATTTCTACTGATGAATTGAAGCCTGAGACACTGGATTTATCCTTATTATCTGAGATGGAAAATAGTGATATTCAACAATTGATCGATCTACCTGAGTATTATGCTTATACACCAAAAGAGTTAGATAGACTTGATGAAGATACCAATATTCGTTATTTAAAACAAAAAGAGCTAGCAACAAAAATCGAAGAGATTATTACTAAGTACGAAGTTAATGAATATACAAAACAAATTAACCTAAATTTTGGATATTTTACTGCAGAATATGAAATAGACGAGGATGTTGAGGAGGTCGAAATAGATAAGGTTACAGTACAACCGGGTTTATTAGAAGAAACAAACATAGCTGAAAACCTCACAAAAGATACATCTAAAAAAAATGTTAATCTTCCTAAAGAAACCAAAAAAGAAACATTTCCACTTTTCTCAATTCCAATTAACATAACTAGAGATCAACAGAAATTCTATATAGAGCTACTAGAAGACAAAGTTATTCTAAATATTGGCTCAATCCAGGAAATATTAAGAGAAGAAGATTACTACGCTTTTCTCGATTATGTAAATAATAAAGAGCTAGATGGACAGTTAAATTTACCCTTTACTGAAGACACCATCAATGATTTGTGGGAAGAGCTTAAATCAAAACTGCGACTTTCCGATGTTATATTCGACGATGAGTCTTTTGACTACGGCTATTCAATAATTTCATTATCAAGTAAATCAAACTACTTCTTAGCTCAAGATCTAGCTAAACTTGCTGAATTAGAACACGAGGATCTAATCGAAACTTCACTTGGAGGGTGGCTTGAGGAAGGAGGACGTGATATAAGTCCGGAGACTACACAAGTTAGTGAAGGAGAACTATTTTTCCCTTTTGAATCAAACAAGTACCAGAAAAACGTACTAAAACTTTTAAGTCAAAAGGCTGCAATTGTTGAGGGGCCACCAGGTACTGGTAAATCTCAAACCATTGCTAATATTTTGTGCCATCTGGCAGCTAATGACAAGAAAGTTTTATTTTTGAGTCAAAAACCACAAGCACTCAAAGTCGTAAAAGACAAATTAAAAGCATTAGAGATAGATTACTTGTATGGGTATATACCTGACAAATATTCAACAATTTACGATGATGAAGAAGAGGCTGATAGTGCCGCGTCAAAACTTGCAGGAATAAATAACGTTCTATCTACGTATGCTACTCAAGGCAATGGAAATCCTGATTCCGTGCAATTAGAGAGGATTACTGAAAGTTTTAGCAATTATATTGATACAGAACGACTTTATTTCGAATTGGATCATAAACGAAATGAACTCCGAGAATACGATATAGGAAGTAATAATATTAGTGCCACGATAAAAAGCATTTCTCCTGAATACTATGAAAATCTATTGCAAAGTGAAAAAAGTATTAACGAAATGATTGACTTCAACCAAGACTTTTCGGAAAGAGTTGATAAGTTAACAGACTACAATAGGAAATTCACGTTTGTAGACTTTAGCAATAACTATTCTGAAACTTTAACTAGAGTAATCGATATCATTGACGATAAATTCTATGATCGAAAGAACAAGCTTCTGCGCTTTTTTAAAAATAATATTGCGTTATTGAACTATGGTTTACCTAAAGAGTCCGGAGAACTTCCAAGGGAAATTATCGAAGAAGTAGAACAGCTTGTTATACAAGACATAAGCAAAAACAAGTTAATCAGCGAACTTAATACATTTAGAGACTATTTAATATTTAAAGAATATAGTCTATTAATTCCTCAAGAACATGAATCTTTTAAGGAAATGCTTAATGTTGGAGGTTTAGATTCAAATTCTTACGAAAAACTCAAAAAGCTTTGCGCTAATAATTCAGTCGATACTGTGTTAAAGAAGGTTTTTGATTATTACCGAATAGCACAAGAAATCAAAGAGTTAAAGATAAATAATCCTAATGAGATCAATCGGCTACTAGCAAAAGAAAAGCTTTCTTATCACACAAAAGTCAGACACTTTATAAATAATAGGATTAGTAATAATCTAAGGGCTAAACTCCAAAAACAAACTGTGAGAGGTATCACGGCTAGGATTGGAAGAGCGCTTAGTAAAAGCAAACGTGCATACAAAACTTTTGATAATTTAAAACAAGACCCTGATAATTTCAAAACCCTTTCGGAATTAATCCCAATATGGATAATGAGTTTAGAAGATGCAAGTAGAGTTATTCCCGCTCAAACAAATATGTTTGACTACGTCATCTTAGATGAAGCATCTCAGTGCAATCTTGCATACGTAATACCCGCAATGTATAGAACAAAACATATCCTCCTCATTGGAGATAGCGAGCAGATGAGAGATGATTCGATTTCATTCAAATCAAACAAAATATTGAAAAGAATTGCAGATAAAAATCAAATCCCAGATCATTTACAGATTAAAAGTGAAGGTGATTCCGTGAAGTCGGTTCTGGATATTGGATATTTATCCGGATTTTCTCAAGAAACTTTACTAAACCATTATAGATCACCGAGAGAACTAATTGGCTTCTCAAACAAATACTTCTATGAAGTGAAAGGTAAGAAGTTGAATGTTATAAACACTAACTATTTACCTTACAAAGATACAAGCAGAGTTATTCTTGCGCATATAATCAAACCTGATAGAAAGCGTGACTTATCTTCGAAAACTAATCTAGCAGAGGTAAATTATATTAATGGACTTATTGCAGATTTGAAATCAGATCCAAAAACCAAGGACTGCTCAATAGGTGTGCTCACCTTTTTTAATGAACAAGCAGAGCTATTATCTGAATATATTGAGGCTGATGATGTAAAAGTTTCTAGTATCGAAGGCATACAAGGAGACGAAAGAGACATTATTATTTATTCTCTAGTTATTACAGACCCCAATGAAAAGAATCGCTATCTCCCATTAACAGGTGAAGGAGGAGATATTCGCGCACCTATCAATGCAGGACGTGTTAATGTTGCATTTTCAAGAGCACGCTCACAAGTACATATTGTTTCTTCATTAGAAAAAGATAGTTGGCCAGATGGGATCTGGATTAAAAAATACCTTGAATACGCTGAAGAAAATGGGAAGATCAACTTCTTTTCGCAAGAATTAAATCCTTTTGATTCTTTCTTTGAAGAAGAAGTCTACTACTTTTTACTTAACAATTTTCCTCCTGAGAAATATCTTCTACAGAACCAGGTAGAAAGCTGTGGTTTTAAGATTGATTTTGTATTAACTGAAATTGAAACAAACAAAAAAGTAGCAATAGAATGTGATGGGCCTACACATTTCGAATCAGAAGAATCAGAGATTTATGTTCAATCAGATATTGAAAGGCAAGCAATATTAGAGAGTGCTGGATGGACTTTTGCTCGGATACCATACTCATTATGGGCGGGTAAGGAGCGTGAATCGTTCATAACTGAACTGAATCAGCTCTTTGGTAAGGGTAAAATTTCCTATAGTGCCAAGATTCAGAAATCGGTTAATCAAATCACTGAAGATAAGCGAGAAGGTAATAGTACATTGTTTGAAGAAAGAGATAGTGGTTCAAGTACTCAGGAAGTTGAAAAAAATGGTGAAGAAGGAGTCATTGCCGTTTTAAGAAATACAAACAACAAAAAACAAACTAGGAACCTCAAATCAAAAGATGATAAGAAAGAAGGCAGGGCAAATCAAAATACACATAGTTATGAATTCAAAGAAATGTTTGAAGTTCGAGATGATAACAAAACTTATGTTGTTTCTGAGACAGAAGATGGTACAGGTATTTGGATCAACGAAAAGATAACGTCTAATGGACAAGAGATTTTTACCAATCATGGGATTGGCTTCAATAAAAAAGATTTGGATGAGTTTCAAGTGTCTGTATTGGCTACTATCAAAGACAGACAAGAGAGAAAAGTTCCGTGGCTCAATTCAAAAAGCTCAGTACTAAAAATTCACGTGCCCGATGAAAATACTGTTGATTTGAGAAAATACATCACCACAAAGTCTTATACTGGTTTTACTAAGAAAGGAATTAGGGTATCTACTGCAACTTTATCAACCCTACTAAAAGAACTATTGGAAAAAGTAGCGCTTTAAATTCTCGACGCGGTAGTCTCCAAGTTTTTCTTCCTGTGCTTTGCTTATAAAATATTCGATTTTGCTATTATTATGTTCTTTCACCAATTCCCATACTGCAGTTTCGGATAGATCTTTATTTCCATTGGGCAAATAATTAACAAGAAACAGCAATCCTAGAATCCGAACCCAAATGATTGGGTAACTCTCGATATAGGAAAGTTGTAAATAGTTATAGTTCAGGTTCCAATCAGAATACAATCCTTCTTTGCTTCCCAGCATAAGCACGTTATTTACAACCCTGGTGTCCGTCTTATTAATGAAATTGTAGATAGACTTGTTGTGTTTATGAATGTTGTGAGAGCTACTCTTAAGTATTTCTTCATAAATATATTTATCTCCTTCTGATTCACTCCAAAAACAGTAAAGTGCCTCAAGTGCAATTTTGGCAATAACACAATGCAATAATCCTTTTTTATGAAGGTTATTGTCCTTGTCTAATTTTGCTTTATAGTAAGAAGAATCGAATCCCCGGTCTTTTAATCTCAATGCAATACTTTTTGACACTGCCGTAAACCCTGCTTGGTTAAGATCATATGAAATCTTACCAGGGGAAACAGTAACATAATCATAAAGTGATGATTTAACTTCAGATCTTAGCGATGAATCTCTTTTGGGTACGTTGAAGAATACAAGCCGTTCTTGAAAAAACTCGACAAGTAATCCTTCAGCAATGGAAAACATACTATTGCAATCACCACAAACAACACCTTCAGGCAGTGTGTATTCATGATTTTTATATGAAGTTAGGTAAGTAGGGATAATGTGATACTTTGTAGAATTGTATACAGGTTTGAGACACCAAAAACAAATTCGTCCATCGGGAGGTGAATAGATTTCTAATTGAGGGATTATTTCTTCCATACATCCCTAGAAGACAATTACTTTGTCAATCTCTTTCATTAACCGATCCGTTTCTACCAACGCCACGATGATTTTCTGATAATGCTCAATATCCTCGTTGGTTAGTTGTCTACCTTTTCGGTCTTTGAGCCATTTCTGGGCAGGTTGATAGCCACCGATCCAAAAATTCCAGGCGACTTCTGGCACATTGCCAAAATATTGTTCGTCGTTGATGTACACATTACCTTCTTTATATGTGGGTTTCTCGACGGTATCAGAACCAGTTACGGGATATGTAGTGATAAATTTGTTTACTTTAGCTGATTCCAGTAGATGTAATTCCCTTAACTCTTGCCCAAGCTTCATCAGTTTTATAAAGGTATCTTTGTCTTTGGGATAGGGCACACGTGGAAAATCAATCTTCAGAAACTCCTTATATATTTCTCTATAATTTTGTGAATGCAAGATAGCGAAAGTGTAGTCTAAAACATCTTCAGGTGTTACCGGACCAGCTGTTTTCTCGATTTCGTTAACTACCTCGATCTTTATATTAGAAGTTTTAGTTCCATTTTCATGATACAAATACAGCGGAAATATATAGTCTTGTCCTTTATTACCTAGGTAATAAGTTCCATGAGAAGTTAAGACTTGCGTTACACCAATATGACTCCAATCCTCATTTACTATCTGTCTATTAGTTATCAGACCGATATTTTCACGTTGAATAAAATGTTGCATTAAATTCAGCCTAGAATCTCCTCGAGGGATTATTTGATTGATAAAATTTACGGGATAATATGTCCAGCGATAGTCAAAGGGTTTATATAAGACTTTTCTAATGTTGTTTTCGTCGTTTTGCACAAAAAGCTTCCTTTTTTCACTTACTTTCCAGTCGTTTGTTTCCTTGAATCCGTATTTTTGAGTTAAAGATGATACTGGTAGTGATTGCATATCGTCGAGCATTTTTAAAACTGACTCTGGTGAAAAATGACTCTTAACCAAAAGTCCATCCTTCCTAAACTTAGTCCCAGCACTATATTTTATAAATGATTCATCAAGTTTAAATCCTTTACTGTACTCTTCTTCAAGCTCAAAATTCTTTGGTACAAAAAAGTAATATGGGTCAGCAACTTCAATCGTATTCCACTTGAGATTTTTAATCGTAGCGCTATTGAGTATTTCAAACTTGTTATCCCTTGTTCCATATAAGTCAACATGGTGAACTTTACCGGGACCTTTCTTTTCTGAATTATTACGAACAAATATATTTATTGACACTCCCTGTTGAATGTCAAAAACATTTTCATCTGTTCTCCCCTCAGGGGTAACCTCCTTCTTTTTTGTATCTCCATGAAGATTTAGAATATAGATGTCATCGAACGTTTCCAGTAAGTGTTTTCTCATTTGGCGATGAGTAATGCCATCTAAAAATGAGTTGTTTGTTATCATCGCCACAACTCCGCTCCCATTTTTCTCAATAAAATGTTCGGCGAAACGAATAAATTTAACATAGTCATCGGACAAAGAGTTAATATTTTGCTCATTTAGTCCATGCTTATAAACCATGGTTAAGTCTGTAATCCACTTGCCTTTATTCGACGAACTGACACTATATGGTGGGTTGCCGATGACGACCATAATTGGCTTTTCGTTTTTGATCTTAGCAGCCTCTTTTGCCTCTTCGGCGATACTGGCGCCAAAGTCAAAGGCGAGTAGATCCTGTTGCTGACTAACTTCCTCAAGCGAATTGGTGAGATAAATACCAAGTCGCGCTTTGCCTGAGCGTGTTTCATTGAAATATAAAAAGCCGGTTTCTTTAAGAGCCATACTCAACTTGAGATGGGCAATAGTATACGGAGCCATCATGAGTTCAAATCCATAAATGCGAGGTAGTAATTCATGATGTACATATGCAGGCCAGCGTCCTTTTTGACCGCTATCTTTTATCCGGGTATAAATCTTGCCGATGACATCACTGATAAACGTACCAGTTCCGACTGCGGGATCCAAAATTTGTACTTTGTGCACGCCATCTTCAGTTTTGGCAGTACTCGCCAGTCCACCAGTCAGTCCAAACTCTTTTTCGAGTAAATAATCGACCGACCGAACAATAAATTGCACTACGGGTAGTGGGGTATAGTAGGCTCCCATTTTTTTACGAAGTACATCGTCATATTCTTTGAGAAAGTCTTCATAGAAGTGAATCACCTGATCCTGACCACGTTGGGTACCCTTCTTAGAAGTTGTTTCGAAGTGTTGTCGCATGAGGTCCGCCACATTGGCGTGCGTAAACACTTCACACAGCTCATCAACAATATATGAGAGTCGTTTTTCAAAGTTTCTCCCGGCGATATGGTCAAAGAAATGACCCAAGAATGGATTTGAGGCCGGTATCAAATCACGAGCTTCTTGGCGAGTGAATGTACCAAGTGAATCATCGTAGAACCGGGCAACAAAAAGGCCATACACCAAAGTTTGGGCATACATATCCGCAAATGATTCTTCGGTCAGATCGTTTACCAGTAATCTCTTTATGGTTTCGTATACGCTTAGTAACTCGGTACTTCTCTCGTTTTCGCTAGAGAGTATTTCTTTGATATTGTCGCGAATTCGTTGTGCTTTACCTCCCATGATTTTTGCCAAGTGCTTGCCAGACTTAATCGGTTCTTTGTGTGATTGAGTGAAATCAATCAGTGTCTTAGCAAGATACTCGTAATGTTCTGAATGCGGAGTGATGGTACGTGCTTTACTGTCGTAATCTGCAATCTTGATCGGTTCACCATATGCCAAACCGTTTCGGTAAAACCGAAATTCAACATAATCAGTCAAAATGAGATTGGCATAGCCGAAATAGCGTGTCATTTGTTCTGACTTTTCGACTTTGTCTAGTGATACACCAATATCTTTGGTCTCGATGTATAAGAGCGGAACATCATCTTTGACCACAACAAAATCCGGCTTATTTCCTTGACGAGCTTTGGCATCGTGGTCAAATCGGGTGATGTTAACGGATTCAAAAACACCTTTGAGAAGTAGTTCGAAATCCGTACGATATCCTAATTCACTTGTTTCTGCATGAGAAAATTTGGTCGAGATTGCTGTGGTGTAATTGCTAAGGATATTATCAATATCTGCCATTTACCGCATTATAACACGATAATCTCTTGGTTTGTAAGATTTTGGTCATAGTCGTAACAAGATTTTGAGAGCATATGCCAATAAACTGCAGAACCGTAATCTAATTATGTGCTTGACAGTAAGATGAGGTTGGAATACATTATAGTCACAATTAAATAACACTCAATACAATGAGTTATGTGTCCGTGAACGAAAGCGGGCGTTTGGAAAGAAATCAATACAATGATTTTCTTCCCAGGCGTCCGCTTTTTTTATTTACGCTCTACAACTATGAAGATACATATAGTAAAGATAAAACAACTTAATCCTTCTGAATACAATCCCCGATCATGGGATCAGAAAGCTATTGATAATCTGACAGAGAGTATCAAACGTTTTGGTATTGTTGACCCAATTATCGTCAACGCAGCAGAAAATCGTAATAACGTCGTTATTGGTGGGCATTTCCGCCTGAAGATTGCCAAAAATCTTGGATATACCGAGGTACCCGTCGTATACATTGATCTTCCCGAAATTGAACGCGAAAAAGAACTCAATCTTCGCCTTAATCAAAATACCGGTGCATGGGATTATGAACTATTAAAAGATTTCGATATCGAATTGCTAATGGACGTAGGCTTTAATGATGCAGATTTATCAGCCATTTGGGATGAACAGCTTGGGATTAGTGATGATGAATTTAACATAGAAGATGAACTTGCGAACATTAATAGCCCTAAAACAAAGATTGGCGATATGTATAGAGTTGGTAGACACAGAGTACTCTGTGGAGACGCTACCAATTTTGCTGATGTAGACAGGTTGTTAAACGGTAATAAAGTAGACTTGGTGTACTGCGACCCTCCGTATAATATTTCACTCGACTACAACAAAGGCATCGGTTCTCGGAAGGGCTATGGAGGTAAGACGAATGATAGCAAATCAGATAATGAGTATAGTAATTTCCTTGTTAAGACAATACAAAATCTATTAAAGCACACAAAGAAGAATTGTCACTTTTTCTATTGGTGTGATCAGAAATATATCGGACTTCTCCAGTCCATCTACACACAGCTTGGCATATCAAACAAACGCGTCTGTCTGTGGATCAAGAACAACGCCAATATGACGTCACAAGTTGCATTTAGTAAGGTGTATGAACCGTGTGTGTATGGCACTATTGGTAATCCGTATCTTTCACCAACTGCAACTAAGTTTACCGAGATTCTGAATAAGGATATTGATACCGGAAACCGAACGATTGATGACATCTTGGATTTACTTGATATTTGGCTCGTCAAGCGCATTGCTGGACAAGACTACGAACACCCTACCGAAAAGCCGGTGACGCTTCATGAGAAGCCATTAAGACGCTGCACCAAGCCAGGTGATGTTGTGGTGGATGTTTATGGAGGTTCCGGTGGAACGCTGATTGCGTGCGAACAGATGAACCGAACCTGCTTCATGATGGAAATCGAGCCAATTTTCTGTGACCTCATTATCAAACGCTATGAAAAATTAACTGGAGAGGAGGCTGTTTTATGCGAGTAGAAATCGACAGCTTTACTAAATTAGGTGAGCATTTGTTGATATGCGGCGATTCCCTCAACAAGAACATTATTCAACGTGCATTAATGGATACATCTATTTCGCTCGTTCTGACGGACCCTCCTTATGGAGTCGGATATGTGGAGAATAAATCAGGGTTTGCCAAATTAAGTAATCAAACAATCATCGCAAATGACAAGGAGCAAACTGAGCAAGAATATTCTGAGTTCACGCAGCGATGGATACAACCTGTCATCCCACATCTTACAAATAAGAACGCTTTTTATATCTTCAATTCAGACAAGATGATCTTCGCTTTGCGTGAAGGAATGCAATTGAGCGGAGTTAAGTTCTCACAGCTTCTTGTTTGGATAAAGAATCACTCCATCATTGGCCGAATGGACTACTTACCACAACACGAGTTCATTGCATATGGCTGGTACGGAACACATGAATTTCATAAAAGTAAAGATAAGTCCGTCATCCTGTATCCGAAACCCAATAAAAGTAAGTTACATCCAACCATGAAACCAGTTGGTTTATTACGCCGACTGATTCTTAACAGCACTCGTATTGGGGATACTGTTTACGATCCATTTGGTGGATCCGGCTCGACGCTTATCGCCTGCGAACAAACCAAACGACGCTGCATTATGGTCGAGATAGATCCCGCGTACTGTGAAGTCATCATTAATCGCTTTGAAAACCTATCAGGTATTAAAGCAGAGAGGATTAATTATGCCTAAAAAAACTGGCACTGTCATAGCAAAAACTGAACAAAACAAGGACTTGCTCATAGAGCAGATCCGTAAAACACCAATCATTCAAGTTGCCTGTGAAAAAACAGGTATTGGAAGAGCAACCTACTATCGCTGGAAAAAAGAAGATGAACTATTTCGAGATAAATCAGATGAGGCATTGGCAGAGGGCATTCATCTGATCAACGATTTGGCTGAGTCACAACTCATTTCTGCCATAAAAGATAAACATATGACAGCGATCATATTTTGGCTTAAGAATCGACACAAAGACTACAAAACCAGGGTTGAAGTCTCAACAGTCAAAGAGGATGATGGCACGTTAACCCCAGATCAACAGGAGTTACTCACTATCGCACTAACAAGGGGACATTTACTAGAAAAAGACACTGACAAGAAAGGAGGTGATAGTAATGAATGAACATGATGCAGAAATATATAAAAACATTATGTCGGATCGCACATTTCGCATAGAGACCTGCCTTAACAGCCATTATTGGTTTTTCCATGTATATTTTGCTCAGTATATTAAATATGAAACTGCATCTTTTCACGGAGAGATTATTGAACTTACAGAAGCAGAAAACTTGAAACTCGCCGTCATAACAGCGTTTCGTGGTTCTGCTAAGTCAACAATAGTTAGCTTGTCGTATGTATTGTGGTCGATTCTAGGAAGGCAACAAAAGAAGTTTGTTTTGATCTGTAGTCAGACAGAACGACAAGCACAATTATTTCTCCATATCATCAAGAAGGAGTTAGAAACAAATGAGATTTTAAAGAAAGATTTCGGGCATTTATTCGAAAATGCTGATGAATGGCAAAAAGGTGCCTTAGTCCTCGATAGGTATGATGCACGAATAATGGCATCTTCACCTGGGAATAGCTTGAGGGGAATAAGGCACAAAGAGAATCGTCCTGACTTGATCATCATTGACGATGTTGAGGATACCCAAAGCGTACGAACACAGGAGATGAGAGACAAGACAAGTGAATGGTTTAAAGGCGAAATTCTCCCCGCGGGACAAGAAAGTACCAAGATTATAGTTGTGGGTAATTATCTACATAATGATAGCCTTATTGCACGATTAAAAGAGGCGATTCAAGGAAATGCAGTAGATGGTGTCTATAGAGAGTACCCACTCTATGATAAAGCTAACAACATTTTGTGGCCGGGAAGATTTCCGACTTTTGATGACATTAAAGCGCTTGAAAGAGAAATAAATGATCCTGTTACGTTTCATCGTGAATATTTATTGGAGATAGTAGCAACGGATGACCAAGTGGTTCATCCAGCTTGGTTACAATACTATGATCAGTTACCACCAATGGAGGATGTTAAAAAAGTTGTCCTAAGCGTTGACCCAGCTATCGGTCAGGAGGATACTAATGACTACACTGCAATTGTCACCGCATATGTTTCAGGTTACGTAGAGAATACTAAAATATACATTCTTCCGGAACCAATAAACAAACGAATGAATTTCCCATTGACATGTGAAACTATTGAATCTCAAGTTAGTCAATTCGACAGAAAGCCCTATATCGTATTGGTTGAGCAGGTTAACTATCAAATGGCAGTAGTAGAACGGCTAAATGAAAGGTTAGTTCGTGCTGAGGGAATAAAAGTGCATGGGCAAGATAAAAGAGCACGACTCACAACAACTACACCTTTTATTAAATCAGGCCACGTTTTATTCCCCAAAGAAGGTGCAAAAGTATTAATACAACAACTCGTTGGATTTGGCACTGAACGACACGACGACCTAGCTGATGCGTTCTCATTAATGATTAATTACTTGGGGCAAGATATCCGTAAATCACAACCAAAACGTCCGCGCAAGAGAAGTCACCGAAGTGATAAAGGGAGACCAATTACAAGAGGGTTTTGGGGCATGAGCTTTTGATATGACTGACTTACGCTTGAAATTGAAACTGTAACGATTTCGATATTGGGCAAACGATAAAATCGTATTCAATTTGATTAGCATCTGCTACTAAATGAGTTTCAAGAAGCAATACACAAGATATTTTATTTTCGGGATCAAATATTTCAATTAAGTGACGAAGTAGCTCGGCAGGATCTTTTTCTTGCATAGCCTCGACTGCCAACATTGTATGTATTGAGTGTTTGAGATCAGGGCAAATTACAAGTAAGTTGTTTTCTGATGGATTAAATTTGTGTAATGCTTTATTGACTGGATGTTCTAATGTATATTGAATTTGTTCGTAGGAATTAAACCACTCTCCTTCTGCATTTATATACTTGTCTCGTTTAATACGTTCCCTTCGGGTTTCCATAGGAATGTCATCACTCCTCATTACCTGACCCATCCATTTAGGAGCCTTAATTTCAACATTCCAAATCACATCATTTTGGTCAGTTAAAGACATATCGTGTAGACCATCTTTAGGCTCTATCTCGTTTATTACTAATTTTAATCGTTTTTTCAAAAAATAAAGCGTCTTTATCTCTGCCATAAAACCATCTCGTTCATTTGGACGTAAAACCCGTTTTCTTGATTTCAAATATGCCACTGGATCAGTTTCATAGAAACATTCAAGCCAACGATTTGCCTCTTCCCGCCATAGCGTCCATTTATAGTAATTTAAATCCGAAGAGAAATAGTCGTTATAGTATTCCATGATGGAGATTATAGAACATACTCCACGACTAGGCTGTTGAAGGTTTTAGCGGTATTGTCTCCCTCGATGGAGCAAGAAAGTATCAACTACTGCTTATATGCCCGTAAATCAAGCGAATCTGATGAACGACAGACAATGTCAATTGATTCTCAGATAAAGGAGATGACTGAGTTGGCAGTAAAGGAAGGGTTACAGATTAGAGACATTAGGAGTGAAAGTCACTCTGCAAAAGATTCTGGGATACGTCCTATATTCAAGCAATTGATAACGGATATTGGACGTGGTGAATTTGGAGGAATACTAACATGGGCACCAGACAGGCTCAGTAGAAATGCAGGCGACTTGGGTCAACTTGTTGATTTAATGGATCAAGGGAAACTACAACAAATACGCACGTATTCACAAACGTTTACTAATGATCCGGGACAAAAATTCCTCCTCATGATCCTTTGCAGTCAGGCCAAGTTAGAGAACGACCAGAAAGGAATAAACGTGAAGCGCGGCATTCGAGCAAAGTGTGAAATGGGCTGGCGACCTGGCCCTGCGCCAATTGGATACATGAATGTATCTCAGGGTGGCATTAAAAAAATTATTCAAGATCCTGAACGAGCAGACAGTATTAAAGAGATGTTTGAACTATTTGGAGAGGGTTGTTACTACGGCAGAGATCTAAAACGAATGTTTGATAAAGAAGGGGTCACAACTCCAAACGGTAAACAAGTACCTCTTAGTATGATCTACCGAGTACTCAAGAATTCTTTTTACTACGGCGAATTTGAATACCCAAAAGATACTGGTAACTGGTACGAGGGTGCTCATGAGCCACTTATTTCCAAAGAGTTATTCGATAAAGTACAGGTAAAAATGACTGTGCCGGAAAAAGCTCCGTGGAGAAGTGTGGAGCTTGATTATAGAAATGTATTTAAATGCGGTGAGTGCGGATATAACATTACAGGCGAATTAAAGCGGCGTAAGCTGAAGAGTGGTCGGTATCGAGAACATATTTACTATCATTGTGTACGTACACCATTTAAAAAATGTAATCAGAACAAATATATGTCACAAAAAGAACTTGAAGATGAAGTTGTGAGGTTCATTAGCGAAAACACCGATGATTTAGAAATAAGCGATAAGTTAAAGAAATCAATTGAGCAGTATGAAAGGCTACGCGATACTGTCTTGGATAATCACAAAATTTTTCATCACACCAAGGATCTCGACCTTGTCGGATATGCCAAGAAAGTAACAACAAGTGGCAGTCGCGACGCAAAACGAGAATTGGTAAACGAGTTACTAAAAGATGTAGTACTGACAAACAAAAGACTTATCTCACCCTAACTAGAGGATATATTTCTGGCTTCATCTTCTCTTCATGTTTAGGCTAGTAATATACCAGCATGAAGTTTAATAAAAATACATTATTTGCGGTTGGTGGGATTGCTATAGTTTTTGTATTAGTCTTCGGGATAATTCTCTCATTTGACCAAAAACAACAGGATCAAGAAAATGTCCTCGCTTCAACGGAACCGAGCAATGGAACATTATCAGTTGAGTCGAGTGATTATGATTTTGGAGTCATTAATATGTATGACGGAGATGTTTCCCATCGATATCAGTTAACCAACGACAGCAATGAGCCGGTAACAATCGGGGAAGTGTATACATCATGTATGTGTACTTCGGCACAAGCAGTTTATGCTGACGGCACAAGTTCTCAGATCGCTGGTATGCGCGGTCATGGTTCGTCAACATATTTTAATAGAGTAATTGAACCAGGTGAGAGTTTTGAAATCGAGGCGATTTATGATCCTGCCGCACATGGGCCATCAGGTACTGGTCCTGCACGTCGAAGCATTTTCATAAAAACAAATTCTACACAGCTGCCCCAGATGGAACTAACGTTTGATGCAAACGTAGTTCGATAATTATGGATTTCTTTATTGGGGCTTCACTAATTTCATCGTTCATAGCCGGAATGATTGCACTTTTTGCACCGTGCTGTATAAGCTATCTGCTACCAGCCTATCTTGGTTCTGTATTCAAGGAACGTAAACAGGTATTCTTCATGACAATGGTGTTTTCTGCTGGGATTTTTGTCATCATGTTTCCGATTGTTCTTGGCTTCAAGTTTTTATCAAACTTGTTCATGGATTTTCACAATCAGACATTTATCCTTGGTGGGTTGCTGATGATATTTATTGGAATTTTTGCACTATTAGGGATTAAGCTTCCCATGCCAAACTTCAAACAACCAGACTCAGACCCGAATAATCCAGATGTGCTGTCTATTTTTACATTGGGTGTATTTTCCGGTATCACAAGTTCGTGTTGCGCACCTGTTCTTCTAGGAGTGCTGACGTTAAGCTTCCTATCGCCAAGTGTATGGTTTGGAGCCTTGGTTGCGTTTGTATATGTTCTTGGAATCGTTACTCCGCTTTATTTACTTGCGTACTTTGTAGATGCAAAAAAAGTACTTAATGCTCAGATTTTTAAGAAAAAAATCACAGAAGTGCATGTCTTAGGTAAAGCATATCCCATCATAATGTCAAACATGCTAGCCTTTTTAGTATTTGTACCAATGGGAGTCCTCACAATTATACTTACTCTGACAGGCAAACTTGAAATGACTGAGGAAGCAGAAAAGTTTGGTGAATGGGTTGGCCAACTAACTATTAGAATTAACGAATTTGTTGGTGATAGCTGGATAACACAAGGGGTGTTCTTACTTTTGATAATAAGTTTATTTCTGTTTCTGTACACTTCCTGGAGGAATAGTAAAAAATAACTCTCTTGACATATACCCCTGGGGGGTATTATCATGGGTACATGATTAAAGATATTAAAAAGCGTGCCATACATCGCACACGAATCATCCAGGGCCAGATAAAGGGGTTAGAAAAGATGATTGAAAATGAGGAATATTGCGTTGACATTTTTACACAGTCATTAGCTATACAGAAATCAATACGCTCACTTAATAAGTTGATTCTGCAAAACCATATGAAAACCCATATTAAGGAGCATCTCGAAAACAGCAAGTCTGGACAGATTGACGAGAAGGTTTTCAATGAGCTACTAAAAATTTATGAACTTGCGGGAGAAAGGAGTTAATGATGCATACAAATAATCATGAACATACTCATAACGGAAAGCAAAGAGAGTACTATACATGCCCCATGCATCCTGAGATACAGCAGGATACACCAGGTAAGTGCCTCAAATGTGGGGGAATGGAACTTGTCAAAAAGAGCGATATCGATAGTGGGTCAACACACCATGATCATGCCAGTATGATGGCGACACCAGAAGCGGCTGCAGATTTTCTAAAACGATTTTTTATTGTCACAGTATTATTGGTTCCTCTCGCATTTTTTTCTGAACCAGCGGTCATGTTTCTAGGGGCTCCTGATTTTACATTACGGCCTTTTGTTGAGTTTGGTATAGCGTCAATAATATTTTATTTCGGTCTAGTATTTTTCCAACATGCACGCCACGAAATTATGGCTAGACAGTATGGCATGATGACGTTGGTATCACTAGGAGTAGGTGCAGGATACTTATTTTCGGCAGCTTCTACCTTTATTCCAGGAATCGAGGTCGAATTTTATTTAGAAATAGCAACACTTATATGGATACTTTTGTTTGGACATTTCCTTGAGGCAAAGTCGTCAACAGCTGCAGGAGATGCACTACAAGAAGTGGCAAAGCTGTTGCCAAAAGAAGCACACCTAAAGACTAACGATGGGGTCAAGGAAGTTGAAATAACGTCGCTAGTTGAAGGTGATACTGTTATTGTGAAGCCAGGAGAAAAGGTTCCTGCAGACGGTGAAATTGTATTGGGAAGTGGTAATTTCAATGAATCCCATATTACTGGTGAATCCAAACCTATTGAAAAAACAGTCGGCGCAGATGTTGTCGCAGGTGCAATAAACATTGATGGTTCGTTAGAAATTAAATTAACGCGAGTAGGAGCAAATTCAACCATTGGACAAATCCAGGATTTGATTACTTCCGCCAAGCAAACCAAGCCGTCAGTACAAAAATTGGCGGATCGGGCATCAAGATGGCTAACATTTTCTGCATTAATTGTGTCGTTTGGTGCATTGATTATCTGGTCGCTATTTATTGGCGAACCATTTGTCTTTGCTGCTACTTTAGCCATTACAGTGCTTGTGATTGCTTGTCCACATGCACTCGGTCTTGCGATACCAACTGTTTCAACAATAGCAACGAAGCTAGCTGTAAATAATGGGGTTTTTATAAAAGATATGGCTAAGATTGAAATCATAAAGAGTGCTGACTATGTAGTGTTTGATAAAACAGGAACTTTGACCAAAGGTGAATTTGGAGTAACCGATGTAAAAATACTCCATGGTGATGAAGAATCATTACTGAATATTGTCGGGAGTATAGAAAATCATTCCTCTCATGTTATTGGATTAGCAATTATCAATTATCTTAAACGAGAAAATGCCTTATATGGTGAAGCAACCAATATTAAGAATATAGCTGGTATGGGAATGGAAGCATCAGTTGGTGATAAAAGATATTTTGTCGGAAATCAAAGACTTATGGAACAAAAAAACTTAATGTCTGCATCAGCGCAAGAAATTTTAGATGAATTTAATAAGGAAGGAAAGACACCAGTATTTGTTTCTGACAACGAACGCATTATCGGTATGCTTGGGCTTAGCGATGATGTCAAAGAGGAATCCAAACAAGCGGTCGATGAACTACATACACTAGGAGTAAAAGTCGCTATGCTTACCGGTGATACCACATCATCAGCTGAGTCTATAGCGAAACGATTAGGAATAGATACCGTATTTGCAGAAGTGTTACCTGAGGATAAATATCGGCATATCAAAGACCTTCAGGATCAGGGGAATGTAGTGGTTATGGCCGGCGACGGCGTTAATGATGCTCCTGCATTAACCCAAGCGAATGCTGGAGTAGCAATTGGCGCTGGGACAGATGTAGCAGTAGAGGCAGGAGATATTATTTTGACGCAGAGCAATCCTCAGCATCTTGTACGATTGATTGTTTTGTCCCGAAAGGTATACAGAAAAATGGTAGAAAATCTTATCTGGGCGACAGGGTATAATGTTCTCGCTATTCCAGCAGCAGCAGGACTATTTATACCTCTTGGATTTATGCTAACCCCAGCAGTTGGAGCTATATTAATGAGTCTTTCCTCTGTAATTGTCGTCATTAACGCCTTAACTCTACGTAAGACGAAATTACACGTATAACTATATGAAGCATAATTTTTTGATAATTGCATGTGTGATTTTTATTTTTAGTTTATTAGGTGTGTACATACTGTTCCCTTTGGTTCGAGAGAATATTGTATGGGGAATGTTTTTGCTTTTTTGTCCTATCATGCATATTTTTATGCATCGATCACATGGGCATACACAGCAAGAAAACCAACATGTTAGCAAAAAATAAAATACTTCTATCACTTTTTGGACTTATCTTGATTTTTTTAGTTATTTTTTCCCTGGATAATTGGCGTCCCTTTGGAAATCAAATACCAACTATAAAATCTACTGAAAATGTGATTTTGCAGGACGGATCGTCGTATGAAATCACTGCATCTCCCGTTATTTCTGAAATTGAGGGGAATGATGTAACGATGTTTGCCTATAACGGTTCGATACCTGGCCCTACAATACGAATAGTACAGGGGGCAACTATTTACTTGACCCTTAATAACAATATTGATGTTGAGACAACACTACATTCACACGGTGTCCGTCTTGAGAATGCATTTGATGGCGTAGCTGAGGTTACGCAAGAGACTATAAAACCACACGGCTCATTTACCTATAAGATAACGTTTCCTGATCCTGGGGTGTATTGGTACCATCCACATGTTCGAGAGGATTACACCCAAGAAATGGGTTTATATGGCAACTTTATTGTTGTTCCAAACGATACTGCCTACTGGGCAGAAGTTGATCGTGAAGAAACTCTTTTTTTGGATGATATTTTAATTGAAAACGGACAGATTGCACCATTTGATAAAACAACGGTCACTCACGCACTAATGGGCAGATTCGGGAATACGATGCTCATAAATGGAAAAGATGATTTTGTATTACAGGCTAAACAAGGGGAACGATTGCGCTTGTATATTACAAACGCAGCTAATACGAGAGTTTTTAATTTTTCGATTCCCAATACCCGCATGAAATTAATTGGAAGCGATAGTGGTAAATATGAACGAGAAGAATGGGTGGATTCAGTAATCATTGGACCTTCGGAAAGATATATCGTTGAAGTGTATTTTACTGATTCTGGGAATTATACAATTAATAACCTAACTCCAGACAAAACATACACCATGGGTACCATTGAGGTAGAACCTGGGCCTTTTACGACCTCTTACCTTCCTGTTACCCGGAATAATGAAGACACTATTAAAGAATTGTCCCGGTATCGAGCTTTTGTTGATAAGGCTCCTGATAAAAATCTTGTTCTATCAATGATTATGGGTAACGCTAGTAGTTCAAATACTATGGAAAATAACGGACATGGTATGCACATGATGAGTAATGGTCAGATGATGAATAATAACTCTATGCAAATGGGCAGAGATGACGAACTGATCGAATGGGAAGATACTATGAGTATGATGAATCAAGGATCAACAAATGGAACTCTTACATGGAAACTGATTGATTCTGTTACTAACAAAGAGAATATGGGTATTAATTGGCAGTTTAAAAGTGGCGACAAGGTTAAGATACGCATTTTCAACGACCCCGATACCATGCATCCCATGCAACATCCAATACATTTTCATGGCCAGCGCTTTTTGGTCCTAGCTAAAGACGGCAAGACAAATGATAATTTTGTCTGGAAAGATACTGTCCTTATTGGTAAAGGAGAGACTATTGATATTCTGTTAGATATCACTAATCCTGGAGACTGGATGATGCATTGCCATATTCCTGAACATATGGAAGCCGGAATGATGACACTTTTTGAAGTAAGTTAAAACATGAGACCAGAAATACATCCTGACAATCTAGATCAAAACAGTGGGTGGTTGACCAAACGATATGAAGTAGTCGTCAAAGCTGAACCGGAGAAAATATGGGAATATGCATATGATCCTGAGACATGGACAGCTTCTAACCCAGACGAGCATTTGGGCTTAACTTTTTACAATAATATAAATCGCCCCGAAACAGGAGTAGCGTTTTATCAAAAAGAAAAAGTTTCGGGTGTGTATGCAGATTTACATGGACACATTCTCTATGCAGAAAGACCGAAGGTGTGCGTGTGGACTGGTTTGGCTGAATATCATATGTTCGGTTTATTACGATTGAGAGTGCCTGAAAGTGGCGTGGTTATGGTTGAACCTGCATCCGAAGGATCTCTTGTTTCACATACGGTGTACCTACGGATACCGGAAACTATTATAGGAAAACTGTTTTTCAAAATTTCGGAACTTTATGCAAATAAAAAAGGGTACGTTCCGCATACGTTTAAAGAGCTGGAATATTTTAAAAAGCAGCTTGAAGTATAGGTATGATAGGTGTGTAAATATAGATGATAGCAATAACACATAATTACAATGCGAATACTTATTATCGAAGATGACAAGGATATTGCCCATAATATTCAAGACCATTTAAGAAAAGAAGGCTTTGTAGCCGAAATAGCTTTCGACGGCGAGGATGGCGAATTCCGTGCAACAGAGGAAGCATTTGATGCTGTTGTCTTGGATATTAACTTACCCTACAAGGATGGCTTTGAGATTATTAAGTCTCTTCGTAAAGAAAGTATTGCTACTCCGGTCATTATGCTCACGGCGTATTCTGACATAGAACACCGTGTGACAGGGCTACAGTTGGGTGCAGATGACTATTTACCAAAACCGTTTTCAATGGATGAATTAACAGCCCGAATCCATGCGTTAATTCGTCGGAGTACCAAAGATCCATCACCTACAATTTTAATTGCTGATTTAGAAATTGATCCGCAGGCACATACCATCAAAAGGGGTGGTAAAGACATAGATTTGCCAGCAAAAGAGTTTTCAGTACTGGAATTTCTTGCACGAAACAAAGGGAATGTGGTTACCCGTACGATGATACTCGATCATGTTTGGGGAAGTGAGTTTGAAACACTCTCAAATGTCGTTGATGTATACATAAAGAACTTACGCAACAAGATTGATAATGGATTCGATACCAAATTGCTTCATACAATTAGAGGAAAGGGCTACATATTACGGGAGGAGAGTGTAGATGATTAAGCAATTCAGCCAATGGGTTAGGACAATTAGAGGGCGATTGACTGTCTGGTATGTTACTAGTTTTACATTCCTGTTTGCAACGTTTTTGTTCGTAGCTAGTTTAATATTTTGGAATATCCTCAATCAGCAGATAGAACACCATCTTCAAACGGTAGTGGAACAGGTTGAGACTGTTTGGCAACAATCTGGTATAGAGGGTGAGGAAATTATCCAAAGTCTCGTTGCATCTCAAGGGATGGTTGTAATGGTAATGGCACCAGACGGAGAGATACTCTTGCAAAGTACAAGCGAAGATATAGCTCTCCCTGCTCAACATCAACTGCAACAACATCTTGTCATAGTGCGAAACGACGATGTAACAATACCTCACTACTTCTCTATTGATTCAATTAGGTTTGTATTGATACCAACAACGATAGCTTCATCACAAGGAGTCATTGGTGTCGGATTTCAGACTAGCCTACTCGAGAATACATTTAACCAGTCGTTGATAGCTTTATCTAGCTTGTTGTTGATTTCGATTGTTATTGTGTGTTTCGTTGGGTATGTAATTGCAAAGAGAGCACTCTCACCCATTCGTGCAATCACTTCTACCGCAAATACGATTACTCACTCAGCAAATTTGCAAGACCGAATTCCCGATACTGAATCACAAGGTGAGCTTGGTGAATTAGCAGATGTTTTAAATTCAATGTTAGATCGCCTAGAAGAATCGTTTAAAGTACAACGACAATTCTTTGCTGACGCAGCACACACACTCAAAACACCAATTACTGTGTTGCATACCCAAATTGAAAGCATCGAGACATCAGTGACAACTAAGGAAAAACTTTTACATACGCTCAATGGTCTGCATAAGACTGTCCAAGATCTCTTGTACCTTTCACGATTGCAAGGCGTGATAAAACAGTCAATGACTGAAGTAGATCTGTCATCTCTAGTACATGAAGTGATCGAAATCTCGGAAACTCTAGCAGAGGACAAGCGAATAATCGTTAAGAAGAACGTACAACCTGGAATAGTAGTACAGGGTGATAAATCACTATTTACGAGAGCTTTGTTAAATCTATTAGAAAACGCGATTACCTATACACCATCCAAGGGAACTGTTTCTGTATCTTTGACCAAAAACAAAACCCACATTGTAGTTGTAGTTAAAGACACTGGGATCGGGATACCTGAATCAGAGATTAAAAATGTATCAAATAGATTTTATCGGGCTAGCAACAGCATTGGCTCAGGGACTGGGCTTGGATTGGCAATTACCAAAACCGTTACTGAAAACATGAATGGAACATTGAGTATAACTTCTATTGAAGGTAAGGGTACTACAATTTCTTTAGATTTTTCTATTTAGTCTCATTCTTCATCTTCTCTTCATCATTACTTTGCTAATGTATTGACATGAGCCACTGCTGTGAAAACCATGAGTCAATAGAAGAACATGAAGTGCAGGAAGATTCAGAAGACATTGCTGATATAACTCCTTTTGTCAAAGAAACCCATGATAAAAAGTCACTAGCTAAAAACCCATGGCTTCCAATCTCACTAATACTAATCGGAGCACTTATCTTCAACCAATTCTATACGATTGAGATCTATCGCAAGCAAGATACTTCATCAAACAGAGAAGTCCAATCCAACAGTACTGTATCTAATACCTCAATAAATTCAGACACACTTGCTGCAGCAGTATTGCCACAGGATGGTGTTACATTACCAATCTCGTGGAGGAATCTTGGTGAAAAAATGACCGAACAAGGAGTTATTGATGAAGCAAAGTTCAAGGATTTGTTTCAAAACAGTCTCACCGAAGACCAGGAGGCTATTCTAGCCGGTACTTGGAATAAACCTATTATCATGACTAACAATAACTCACGGTTCATGCTAGATATGCTTTGGGCATTCGGATTGGCCAATCAGAATGACATTCTTGATAATGGTGAAATGTCAGACGAGCAGTATGGCGGTGCAGGTAGGTTTGCTTCAACGGGAGGATGGTCTCTTGCGGAGGGTGAACCAATGGATCATTATAGTAAACATCAGTTCGTTACATTATCTGCAGAACAACAAAAACTAGTTGATGAAGTATCCGGTAATATCTATCGTCCATGCTGTGGGAATAGCACCCATTTCCCAGATTGTAACCATGGGATGGCGATGCTTGGCCTTTTACAACTAATGGCAGCTGAAGGAGTAAGTGAACAGGATATGTATGATATTGCCCTCAAAGTAAACAGTTTCTGGTTTCCACAGACGTATATAGACCTTGCAAGGTATTTTGAAGAACAAGGACAGAAGTGGGATACAGTTGATACGAAGTTGGCTCTGAGTAAAGAATATTCAAGCGCACAGGGATATTCGACCACAAGAAGCAAAATACAATCTCTACCTCAGTCTACACAAGGCAGTAGTAGTTGCTAGAACTATGAAATACCTACGAATCGTATCAATCGCCATTATCGTGATAGCTGTGCCTTGGTTTCTTTATGAATCTCGTGAGTCGTTGGACAATCAAGAAATAGTTGCGAGTGCGAATAATAATCCAAGTCAATGGAATGAACCACATGGAGAACTTTCACGTAGTGATGACGGGGAGGGCCGGGTGACTATGACCGCAGAATACAAACCTGATAGCTCCACTGAATCGATCACCGCTTTCGAAGTGTATTTGAACACTCATTCAATTGACTTAGATATGGTTGATTTTTCTAATGACATTATCATTCGGAAAGATGGACAAGAGATAACGCCAATCTCAGTCGAAATACTCGGTGTGGGTCATCACCGATCTGCTAAATTGGCTTTCCCTCAAACAGAAACACCATTTGAGATAGTTGGCAAAAATATTGCGGGTATCACGGAGAGGAGTATTACATGGGAATAAACATAAAAAAAACATTGCAACAATCTCTTATCAATGGAATGCTTGCAGGAATCAGTTTGCTCAGTGGCTATTTTTTAATCATGCGTGTTGCCACCGGGTCATGGGATGTAGCAATTGATCAATACCAGTCATTGTGGCTACTGATGTCTTTATTGATAATCGGGTTTGGAGTACAAGTAGCCCTATATACCTACGTTAAAGCGGTTAGCATACATACAAATCAAAACAGTGTAGCAGCCACTGGAGCTACTTCTTCGGGTGCAATGATAGCTTGCTGTGCACATCATGTGGTTGATATACTACCGATTGTCGGATTAACCGGGTTGAGCGTATTTTTAGCAGAATACCAATCGGTCTTTTTGTTACTTGGTGTTTTTTCAAACATCGTTGGTATTGGATATCTCTTAAGACAATATCTACGATATAAGAGTACACAAAACGTCCCTATCCGGAGGGTGGTGACACAAATATCATGAAATTAATAACCTTTGTAATACCAGCAGTACTTGTTCTTGTAATTGGAGCTTTAGTGGTCAGTTATTCATCGCCTAGTGAAAAGGACAACATAGAAACTGAGGATACGCAGAATACAACAATTGAAAGCTATCAAGATGTAACCGCTGAGGAGTTCATTTCAATCATCGAGACTAGTGACCCATTTGTCGTTGATACGCATATTCCTGAACAAGAGCATATTCAAGGGACTGATACATTTATCCCATATACTGAGATAGAAGCCAATATTGGTGATCTGCCTGTCGATAAGGATGCAGAAATATTGGTCTACTGCAGAAGCGGTAATATGAGCCAAATTGCCTCTCAAACACTCATAGACCTTGGGTACACAAATGTCAAAAACCTTGTTGGCGGGAAAATAGCATATGATGCATATGTCCAAAAGAACCAACAAGGAGTCACCATTACTCCAGCAAACCAAGATCTTGGGATAGTCATTTATGGTGATGTTCCCGAAACGAATTTTGTTATTTTCAACAACACAGATCAGGAGATTGCTCTGACTCGAGTCACCACATCATGTGGTTGTACACAAGCATTTCCTGAAAAAGATACCGTACAATCAGGCGAATCAATTGATATGAGAGTCACTTTTGATCCAGCGGTACATGGCGATGCGACAGATGTAGGTGATCTTACCCGAACGATCTACGTTGAAACAGATCATCCAAATTATCCAAGGTTGGAAAATACCATCATAGCGAATGTAGTTTTAGATAGTTAGGTCTTCCAATATTTCTCTGTCAGTAGACTAGAATTTCTGATGAAACCCAGAGGGAGTAACCTTAAACTTTTCACTAAAGGGGTACACACCCGCCGGCCTTCATTTCTTGAACTAATAAAATGCCTCACAATTTTACGGCATATTTTTAGAAGGAGCCAAATAAACAAAGTTAGGATATGTTTCAACAGTTTTGGCCAAGGTTGGTAGAAAGTCATCATTACAATCAAAATCCTCACAATTATAGTTAATAATCACACCAGGTTGTCCATCACCATCTGCATGTTCTAGCATATGGCGCTGTACAGACAAATTCATTGGTTCAGTTAATATATGTTCCTGTGGTGAAACCTCCACATGTGGATTAGCTGATATTGGCGGTAAGATTACAGGATTATAGAAGTCTTTAAAATAGAGTGCCATACCTACGACTATGAGGATTAAAACAACGGCGAAAGATAAAGTTACTTTGTACCGGTCCAGAAACGATCTTTTAGTTCCATTATTGTACCCTCCCGTTGGACTCGTCGGTCGTAAGTTTTTCGCTCAGATTTAGATAATTTGCTTAATTCTGATGGACTTAATTTTTTAACCATAATATATTTGCAACACCTGAGAGTCAGTCAATTGAACTAACTGACTCTTGATGTACTACCTTAGCATCATTCCAGCATTGAATCGATTGTCGACTTGATGACTGAAAATGGTTGAGCTCCAACGACTTGTTGACCTTCAATAGCTCCAGAATCAGTCGATTTTCCGATGAAGAATGTTGGTGTCGCACTTGCACCAGCGTTACTGGCATCTGCAATATCCGCTTGAACTTCAGCTTTGTATTTCTCACTATCTAAACATTCTTTGAACTGTCCATCGTTTAATCCCAAGTCTGAGGCAATGGTGTACAATTCGCTTTTTTCCATACCATTTCCGTTTGAACTTGTTCTATTGAAAATCTCATCGTGGTATGCAAAATAGGTCTCATCATCTCCTTGCTCGCGAGCACAATTAGCTGCAATGGCTTGTTGTGTCGCTAGAGGGTCGTGGAATGAAAGAGGTAGATCACGATACACGTATTTCAGTTTTCCTGTATCGATATACTCAGTTTTTATCTGATCAAAGGATTGATCAACATGTCGTTTACAGAATGGACACTCATAATCACTAAAGTCGATCATCGTTACCGGAGCATCTGGATTACCCAAAAACGGATCATCATCGACAGAAACGGTTACTGGTCCTGAAGGTTCAGTAACTTGTTGTGTGTTTCCAACTGGCTGTTGGGTGGTAGTTGTGGTTTGAGCTTGTGTACGTGTGGTCGTATCAGTAGAACCACTTCCGTTGGCGGCATAGACCGCAATACCGATTATCGCCCCTGCAATAATAATCGCGACCGGTGTTGTAATCGTTATGCCAGTTTTTTTGTTTTCATCCATATATAATCACCAACTTTCACTTAACGAATAGTTCTAATAATGAATCTTGTAGGTCTAGTGTTATGTCGAATAATCCGGTTGTCGTGAAAAAACTGCCCAAAGCATCGCCGTTGCCAAGCATGAGAAAAAATATACCTAGAATTAGAAATAATGATCCAGAGATTAATTGAGTGCTTTGAAACTTGTATTTTTTCTCATTGAATGTGAAGGTAAACACTTTGCCTATTAGTAGGTTTTTAACGACAGTGTTTTTCTTCAGAAAGAAACTAAAAAGCACAAGAGGGGTGAATATTCCTATTACGTACAAAAACATTAGAAATGCTCCAAGATAAATATTTTGAGTTGTTGCGGCCATGGTTAATATTGCCCCCAGAATTGATCCAGCACATGGGGTTGAACCGAGACCAGTTAAGAAACCTAGAAATAGCGGTGTTGTATGCTTGCCTTGATGAGTCAACTGTAGTCTATTTTTTAATTTATCTAATAGTGGAACGGTTATATATTTCCCAAATAGTGTTGTGAAGCCGAAACCGATAAAAGAAACACCAATTATTATGCCGATGAAGGTAGCACTCGGTGCGAGCAATTTGGTAACTGTAGTTACACCAAGTCCAAGCGGTATATAAACAATACTTAAGCCCAATGCATAAAGAACGGATGCCTTGAGCATTTTCACGTTTTCCTGAAATGTGTATGCAAAATATCCTGGTAATATTACTGCTGTACAAGGCGACAGAAAGGAGAGTGCTCCACCCACAAATGCTATTACGGCCATGAAAGGAATTGATATAAACATCTACTAAATAGTTTAGTAGATAGTGCTTGGTGGATCAAGTGTGTGTTGAGGCTGTTGTAGAAATGAACGAGGCTGGAGTCTCACTCTGGCAAGCGGTTTCTGTATGAGAAAGCACATGAATTACTGAATCTCCCGTGTTTTCGCTAGTGAAATTCAATATAAGTAGGTTGGTTGCGAGTAAGAGGGTTATCATTGCTGTAGATATAAACAGAGATTTGCCCATTTTGTAGCTCGGTTTGCGTGATAAATGATACTCAAAACGTAAGGTCTGGGCGTTTGAAAACGCAGGAGCTGGAATTTCATGCACAAATGATGCCTTTGTCAGTGCATGTAAAAAAGTTGTTTTATCGGAATGTTGAATTGCGTAGGCATCAGCATCAAGTTCCTGAAGGAGGATAAATCTTTGTGAGATTTGTTTGGTGAATTTTGACAGAAGTGGCACTTTTGTTACACAAGAAATTATGAGTGATTTGAGTGGATCATACGATTTAGCGTGATGACTTTCGTGGGCTAATACTGCCTTGAGCTCTTTTTCAGAAAATGTGTCTACCAACCCTTTGGACACATAAATTTTGGGCTGTATAAGTCCGGCGCAAAACGAATAGACATTTTGTGTAGAGAGACAAACCACTTCTGTAGTGATGTCCAAATCTTTCATAACCTTCGTGAGTTTTTCAGATGGGACCGATGGTCTAAGGAGCCCAGTAAGTTTTCCATATTTTCGTATCGAAATAGTGATTAAAACAACGACCAGTAAAGCACCAGAGGTGATAAATATGATTGTGATGAATGATGCAGTTACAGTGGGATTATCGATTATTTGAGCAAGGACGGTCTGACAGTAGTTAACTAATTCTATAGCGGGGTGAATGAGAAATTGTACAACTTTTAGGGATCCCAAACGGATAAAATGCCACAAGGAAAAGAGCGTAACAAGTGCTGCCATTACAATACTGGTAAAATAAACGCTGGATTTACTCATTGGATAATTTTTCTTTTAGACGTTGTTTCAGTTTATCGGGTAATGAATCAATTTCAGCTGCAAACTGATTAACAGCAATCTCTCCATACTGATCAAATAGCTCCTCAACTACCCTCCCAACATACATTGATTGAAACGTTTTTTTATCTTGCGCAGGGGAATAGACGTATGCCTTTCCGACCAATTTGCGTGTAAGATGTCCTTTTTTGTGTAAAATATCCATCAGTGTCATTACTGTGGTATATGCGACTTCTTTGTGCTTTTGGAGAGTTTCTAGGACACCACGAACCGTAGTTTCATTTTTTCCCCAGATAACATCCATTATTTCTTTTTCTGCTTCGGTAAGAGCTTTTTGTCCATGAGAGTGTTTACCTTTCATTACAACTACTATAGCATATGTACTAAGACAATTAGTAGTAATTAGGCAAATGGATAGGATATATTCTGCTAAACTGCAACTTCAGAACCAGAAATGGAAAAACAGCCTTTATAGCTAATTTTTGAACATTCTCGAACGGTTGAATACCAAGCCACGAAAGGATAAATGGAAGGGTTGTTTTAGGAGAAAGAGACATGAGCCGTTGGTTCGAAACACCAATTGGCTGCGGGGCAGGGATTCGAACCCCGATAGCTGGGACCAAAACCCAGAGTCCTGCCGTTAGACGACCCCGCAATAAGATGAGGCGTACTGATTATACTTAATGCGTGCTGCTTTCGGAAGTATTGTTCCGTTGTCGCAGTGCCTCAAACATACAGATTGCACCGGTAACTGATACGTTTAGTGAATCTACTATCTCGCCCTGCATTGGAATTTTGGTCAGAGTTGTATTGCCTTTTACCCATTGGTTGCTCAGCCCAGTATCCTCAGTACCCAGCACCAGTACAGTTTTTTGACTGAAATCTACATTGTATACGTTAGTCTTGCCTTCTAGGTGTAGGGCTACTACGTGATATTGGTGTTGCAAAAACCACTGTTGTGCTTCATCGGTAGTCGTAAAATAGACATTGTTGCGAAAACATGCACCCGTACTGGCACGAATGATATTCGGGTTATACAAATCCAAGTCAGTGTCTACCAAAAAAACTGCTTGTATACCCGTTGCATCGGCAGTTCTCAAGAGTGCACCAATGTTACCCGGCTTGGTAAGTCCGACAAGTGCAAGGATTGTTGGAATATTTTCGGCAGGTAAATCAACTAGTTTTGGTTCAGGAGATTCGTTAAGTACGGCAATGACCCCTGAGGGATTCTCGCGATATGAAATCTTTGTCATGATATCAACTGGTATTTCAAACATTGGCGTTTTAATATTCGTTAGGAATTTTGTTTCTGTCTCAAACAATAGACTGGGGGAATACAGGATGTACGAAACCTGGCAACCAAGCTGTATCGCTCTCGTAAGATCTCGAATATCATCTATAACAAATTTTTTCTCTCGTTGCCGCCACTTCTTATCTCGAAGTTTTTGGAAAAGTTGAACTTTTGGATTTTTGGCGCTGGTGATAATTTCATGCATAGTGCAATTGTATATCATGCATGCGGTACAATACGTGTGCATTTATGCAAAAGCACTGTATCGTTACAACTAGTTGGGATGACGGTCATATAGATGACATACGTTTGGCAGATCTTCTAAAAAAATACTCACTGCCAGCAACACTCTATATCTCTCCCTACAATCGTGAATGGAAACGCGACGAATTGCTAGATGAAGATGCTATTTGTGCCATGAGTAAGGATTTTGATATAGGGGCTCATACACTCACACACCCTGTGTTAACAAACATTTCACTCGATGAAGCTGAGGCTGAGATTAAAGGTTCAAAAATATATTTAGAAGATTTACTCAATAAAGAAATACCAGTATTTTGCTATCCGAAGGGGTTGTTTAATACCCAGATTAAACAACTTGTTAGAAAAGCGGGGTTTAGTGGTGCACGTACCATACAAGCGTTTCGATCAAAATACCCGAAAGACACGTATGAAATGGGTACGACAAATCATACCGTGAATTGCCGTCTTCCCTATAGTCTAATAATCGCGCTAGCGAATGATGTGCGTTTTGTACCGCTTGTATTTACAAAAGACTGGCTTGAATTTAGCAAACGTACGTTTGATGTTGTTCGCCGGGAGGGCGGAGTGTGGCATTTCTGGAGTCATTCATGGCAAGTAACAAACGAAGGTTGGTGGAGTAAACTCGAAGAGCTGTTTTCTTATATAGCTAACCATGATGGGGTGTTATACCTTACCAATAGCCAGTTACTCGCTCATATTCATACAGAAACACCTGCATGATTAAGAAAATATATCGAGCCATAATTACAGACTCTCTCTATCGCAACTCTGCCTATTTGCTCATAAACAGTATTTTATCTGCTATTTTGGGCTTCTTGTTTTGGACGATTAGTACCCGATTGTTTGTCGCTGATGCTATTGGTCTGGTGACTACCGTAACCTCTTCGGTTGAGTTGTTATCGCTTTTGTCTATCTTTGGACTAAATATCAGCTTGGTCCGATACTTGCCGACGTCTACCAGAAAAAGTGAAAAAGTCAGTACGGTTTTGACCATAGTCACTGTAGTATCTGTATGTGCAGCAGTAATTTTTATACTGGTTTCAAAAAGCGCTGCGACTGAAGTTCTTTTTGAGCATGGCAGTCTGTATATTCTGCTGTTCTGTGCATTTGTGATCATATGGAGTTTGAGTGAGGTGATGTTTAGTGTTTTTCGAGCCTATCGGTCCTCGCAGTTTGTGCTTATAAAGAATGTCATATTCCATATTGCACGAATACTACTCATCATGATGGTATTTGGCATGGGTGCTATCGGACTGTTGTCTGCGTGGATGATTGCGCTTGTACTATCAGTAATTTTTAGCCTATTTATCCTAAGTAGAAGATTCCATTTGCGACTTCGATTAAAAGTAAATTTAGAAATTATCAAAAACATGGCGCGGTTTTCGTTTGCCAGTTTTGTTACCGAAATATTAGAACAATTACCGCGTCTTATCATGCCGTTGCTCATAACCACTATTCGCGGACCAGAACAAACTGCGTATTATTTTATGAGCATGTCATTGGCGGCTTTCATATTCATAATTCCACAGTCTATTAGTAGTTCATTGTACGCAGAAGGTTCTGTTAATGAGCAGTCATTACATCAAGAAACCAAAAAAGTGATCCTGTCGTTTCTCGTAACACTCATTCCTACGGTTGTTTTTGTTGCTTTGTTTGGAAACTATGTGCTCCTTTTTTATGGTTCTGAATACTCTGAGCAAGGTGCAGGATTGTTGACTATACTAGCAGTTTCTTCAATTCCTCTTGCATTTAATACCATGTTTAATATTGTTTTTAAAATCAAACATTATCTAACTGCATTGATTGGGGTGAATGCTGTTGGTTCACTCGTATTACTTATTTTGAGTTACAGCATGCTTTCCGGATCACTCATTGGAGTAGGTTGGGCGTGGCTTTGGGGGCAAATACTCATGTGCGTGTTATATGTAGGCGTCATACTATTCAAAACCAATGGTCACCGAACGACTGAAGTCAAAAGTTGATCATAGACACGTTCATAGTTTTTAACCGTAGACGAAATGTCAAAAAGTAAGGCTTTTTTTCGGGCTGCTTCCTCTATGTTGGTTCTTTTTTCGCGATCTTGCATGAGTGACATCATCGCACCTCGAATTTGACCAAGGCTTCCGGGTTCGATTATCAACCCATCAACGCCGTCCTCTATATATTCACTAAATCCTGCCTGGGAGGCAACAATTGCTTTGCCGCATGCCATCGTTTCCAATCCTATCATTGGCATGCCTTCGGCATACGAAGGAAATATACAGATTGTTGCCTGTGCGTATATATCTAATAGTTCATCTCTATTTTTGAAACCAAGGTGTATGGTGTTGGGCAGTGTTAATATTTCTGCAAGGGGTCCTTCTCCTGCAAACCAGAACGTATATTCAGGCATATCTTTGGCTAATGTCACCAGGTCTTGAATCCCCTTTCCTTCCACCAACCGACCTGCATACAAAATTACATTTTCATACGATTGAATATTGAGATTGGGGCTAAATACTGTACAGTCAATGCCGTTATGGGTAATAGCTATTTTTGCTTTTTTTGTTTCTTCAAAATCGCGTACAAGCCAACGTGATACCGAGGTAACCTGGATTGTGGTACTTGCTAAAAGCCAGTCTATACCGCGCCGAATAAATCTTTGTTCAACAGTTTTGGGGTTATTATATATGCTGGTTTCGTCTCCGCTTAACGTATAAACCATCGGTGTACTAAGACGTGGAACGCTCAAATATAGTGCTAATAATGCGTTTTCAAGTCGTGCATGAACAAGTTGTATGGAGTGTTGGTGTATGTTGTTGCGAAGTACACGCTGTATGCAAAGTAGGTCACGAACTTTTTTGATTTTATCGGTACTATTAAATGCTCCTAAGCGTATGGTCTGTGTGTTCGGGATTTGGTTGTATCTATCATACAAAAAATCATTTACCAGGAAATATATATCAAAGAGGTTTTTGTCTATTGCACGGGCGATGTTGTACATGGATGTTTCAGCTCCACCCCAAGTATTTGATAACAAGAACATGCCAATTTTCTTTTTTCCCATATGCTATTTATAAATGTGTGAGCCAGAGTTGCTGTAAACAAGATTCTTGTTGTTTTCCAGAAAGGCTATTGGGTAATCGTAAAAAATTTCATCTTCATTGTATGAGGCAATTGCGTGATGTGTCGAAACAGTGTCGGTATCGAGGAACACGTATGCTTCTCTTCTGATAACAGAAGGCAACATTGTGTCGTATGCAAAAAGACCAGTCAGTGCTGTAAGTTTTGTGCGCATTGGGGCGTTTGTATAGATGTCATGTGAACTATCAATATGGTTTTTGAGCCATGATGAGGCTACCACTTCCATCTCATGCGTATAGTACGATCGATAATCAACACCATCGTTGTTTAAATGTAATTGAGCATAATATCCTCCAGTAAGCTGCGGGAGCAGTCCGGAAAATGAGGCAAATATGCCAATAAAAAATAGTGCAGTGGGTAAAATGGCATACTTTTTACTAAACAGACTAAACAGTGAAACAACGCTATATACAAGGGGAAACGCTAGTATTACCAGTAGCTGTTGGAATAGCCGTTGTGTTCCGTACATAACGGATAAGAAGGGCAGCACAATAAAAAGAACAAGCGTCAGGATGGCCAAGAAGGACAACACGAGATATTCTGTATCAATCTCTCTTTTCATACGTAGTTTCCTTAAGAAAATGATCATAACACCCAAGCCAACCAGTAACTGAATCCCACGTGCGAGTAACTGACGTAAGGTAAAATTGAGGGAGAAGGGGTGTATCCCAAGTCTCGTGAGTGACTCTCCAATGCGACTTGCAGAAAGAGGCTGTTCGGCAGTTTGAATAATCGGATACTGATTATAGAGCTCTAGTGGATAGAATGAAGCTTCGTCTTTTCCTTCTCGGATTTCCTGAAACGTTTCGGTTTGGTACAGTTCTAATAATTTTGCTTGATCTGGTTTCTTCCAATTAAATAGGTTATAGAACGCATCGCTTGAACGAGTGTTAGGGTTAAATATCTCATCAAGATTTGTATAGACTTGAGTTACCGTTGCCGTAAGTCCAGCAGTTGTTTTTGTCAGTAACACATTCCAGGTAAAAGTAATAAGTAAAAGATAGAGTACAAATAGTACAGAGACTTTAGGCGTATGTATCGTAAGGCGAAGACGTGAAAAAAACTGAAAAGGATTAAGACGAACAACAAAAGCAATAAGAGTGCATAACAACAGAAGTCCAAGTGCAATATAGGTTGTGGAGTAATGAGAGAACATCATGCCAGCCCCATATAGGATAAGAAGTATGGCTTTACGGAAACCGGTTACTGAATTACTAAAAAGCGTAAGTAATATCAATGAAAATAGTAATAAAGCAATCTCTTGTCTATTTAGCATTGGCATACTGCTTATAAAACTGGGGAAGGAGATAAATATAAACGCTGCCAAAAATGATGTGACCGCCCCCGCAAAATTTCGTGCAAACAGATATACCGCAACAGCGATCCACGCGAAGATAACCTGAAATAACACCTTGAATACGTATATGCCACTAACACCCGTAATCGTCGAAAGCATACTCGGCAGAATAGTAATACTCAAGCTTGCGTTATAGGGATCGCGGTATTCGGCAATGTCCCAGGTGAGATCCTCATGAGTAAGTTGGAACATGTATGATTCGAGCTGATTATCATGCCCTGTTGTATACCATCCTCGTAGAGAGGTCATGAGAAGCAGAGAGAGGGTGATACAAAAGAGCGCTACTGGATATATGCGTGTGTCAATGTGTTTATTCGCCGCTATCACCATGAAAACATACATGGCTATTAGACTAAGCGTGAGCAGGGTATACATGTTCGTACCGTTGTTATTCAGAGAAATCGCTCCAATACTTGCAATAATAGGGAATATGGCAACGAATACTCCACATACAATACTCACAATATTCATAGAACGAATGGGGAGCTGAAATATCTGCTGATTTGTTCTGACGTAGGCCAGTACAAATATCAGCATAGTGAGTATATTGAGCGCGACGAGTAGGTAGGTACGTCCCAACGGTTGTGTTAGTCCTACGAATAAAAGCGTCTGGTTTAAGAGTAATCCAGTCATCATGAGTAATGAGATACTTAAACCGATTGCACTAATCATGTACTCAGCAATGCTTTTAAAGGTAGTGCGTGTCAACAATAACAACAAAACACCGGGTATTGTAATAAAAAATACAAACAGGAATGCCGATGAGTAATATGCCGAACTATTACTCAATATAATTAGTTGAACATACATGATCAGAACCCCAATTGAGACAAATAGTTGTTTATTAGTGAGAAGTAAGTGTTTTTTCATAGAGGTTAATAAACTCATGGACAATAGTGTCCCAATTATGCCGACGGGCTTTTTCTAGACTACGTCGAGACATTTTTTTAAGAAGCGTTGGATTCGAAAGGAGGCAATCTATTTCGTACGCGAAGTTCTCAGCAGTGGGGGGATTAACAAGTATACCCGTATCCGCTACGAACTCACGGTTTCCGGTTACATCAGATGCAACAATCGGAAGAGCAGATGCCATCGCTTCAACGAGTACCTCAGGTAATCCTTCTTTTATGGAAGGTAGTACAAATACGTCCGCGTTCTGGTAGAACGTGCGAAGCTCATTGTCGTATTTTGCTCCGTGCAATATCACGTTTTGAATGTGCTGCTCATGAATAAGCTTGTGTAATTCCTCTTTTTGTTCACCATCTCCCACAATATGTACTATTGCTTGGCTTTTTAGCAATGCGGCTGCTTGTACCAAAACCCGTACATTTTTTTGTGGAGAAAGTCTGCCGACAAATAACACATTGAATATATCTGTCGAAAACTCTTTGTTCTCCACATAGAAATCGTTGCTCGTTCCATTAGGGATAGTCATCGTTGTTCCATTGAGTTCGTAGGTATTGGTTAGCCACGCTGCCTGTTCATCGCTTAATGCAACTACCGTTTCAGCATCCTGCAGTACTCGTTTAAGAACGAGTCTTTTATAGAGTGGGAGTATGAAACCCATGATCCCCGTCGGATCGACATCCAAATGAAAATGTGCAATATAACGTATACCCTTCAGATTTGAAATAAAGTACACAATCTCAGGTAAAAAGGCTTTTGCAACATGTACATGGAAAATGCTATTTTTTGGTGCTCTTAGTAAATGCCATAGCAAGGTCGGCATAAACGGTGTATGGGCAATCTCTAACGATGGTAAATAGTGAACATGCAAATTTTCATGTGCAGCATCTTCTCGGTCCCGAGGACCAGGCGTATATACCTCAACGGTGTACCCTTTTTGCGCCAATCGCATGGTGAGTTCCTTCGTAACTCTCTGTACACCACCAGTATGAAATGAATAACCATGAGTGATGTGAATAATGTGCATAGTGTTATAGACCTAATGCTTCCTCAATAAGCCTGTATGTTTCATCGGCCTTTTTATCCCAGGAAAACTTTGTTTTCACCCAGTCATATCCAAATTGACCCATTTGCAAAGAAAGTTCCGTATCAGTGAGGATGTGTTGTATTGCCTGTGCCAGTGCTGAAACATCTTTAGGAGGAAACAAAAATCCATTTTTACCATCAATAATTAAGTCCTTAATCCCGGTCGAGTTCGTTCCGATCACTGGCAACTGACATGCCATCGCCTCAAGTAATACGTTTGGACAGCTCTCCATGAGTGAGGGATGAACAAGTACACTACTTGATCGGAATGCTTCAACGAGGTCATGAGATACTAGCTTGCCACGGAAGGTGATGTGCGAATCTAAACCAAGGCTATGTGACATGTCTTCGTAGTACATACGATTATCACCATCACCGACAACCGTTACGTGTATATCCGGAATACTCTGTATCAGTTTTTTGACCGCGCGGAGCAGGTACTCGAGTCCTTTATACTGCTCGGCTTTATTCAAGCTCGCGACAAATAATACCGAATTGCCGGTATTATCGTGCTTGGGGCCGAATCGTGAAACGTCGACACCTGTTGTAATAGTAATTGTATTCCCAAATTGCTTAAGAAAATGAGTGCGGGTATACTCTGACGCGCTAATAACTGTATGTGCTTTGCGTGCAAGTAATTTGAATAGTGTTGCTTCATATAACCGAAGAACCAGATCCATTGGCAAACTACCCTTTTGCATACTCCCTGCATGATGGTATTTGAGGAGCATTGGTAACGTGCCTTTTGCGAACCCAGCCATGTCAGCCAGAAAAGGTACCGGTGTGTGTACGCTTACTATATCGGGGCTTTCCTTTGCGATAAGGCGTTTGAGGTCAAGGTACCATATTGGATTGATTGGAGTGTTAGACACCTTGATCCAATAGGGGAGACGGTAAACTTTCATACCATCAACCATTTCACAAGAACGTTCTTTTTTTGTTTTGCCTGCTGCCACCACCGTTATTTGTATAGGGAACCGTTCTAATAGCTTCTTGTTAAGGTTGTACGTGTGGTTCGCTACACCACCAGATTGAGGATAAAAATAAGTGGTTACCACTAATATATGTAATGGCTTTTTTGATTCTTCAGTCATATTTATTTTGATATAAGTTCTCCATTGGTTACATATTCGATTTCTGGGTTACCAGATATATACGCGAAAAGTTCCTCGAGTCGGGTCCAGTCATTATGTATATCTATCTCCCACGAATGTCCCCATACATGAAACAACCCACCATTGGTGCGTACATAATCAAACATTCGTTTCCCTAGGGTTAGCCAATCAAGGTTTTCTACGAACCGTAGTATATTCCCGCGTGAAAACCGGAATATTTTGAATACATCCTGATAATGCCGGAAAGCATGTAGTGAAGT
>CAYMOT010000002.1:0-228264 GCA_964392315.1 uncultured Candidatus Saccharibacteria bacterium | reverse complement strand
AAAACCGGAATATTTTGAATACATCCTGATAATGCCGGAAAGCATGTAGTGAAGTATGCGCAGCAAAATGATTTTGAGGCAAGTCAAAACTAAACCGTTCGACGGTTCTCGCGTAGACATAGCCTGCTTCTTTTACCAATGACTGGATCACAGCATCATTTCGACCATCAGGATAACAAAAAGATAGAATCTCTCTTTCTAATATATGTTCCAAGTATTCTTTTGATTCCATAATTTCCTGACGTGCTTCTGCAAGAGGTATACGAGGAACCAAACGCGTTTCACGTCTACCGTTTTTTTGAAGCCAGCTTCGAAGGAGGCGGTATATCGCAATTTTCATGTCGCTATAGAGAATAGGGTGTGTCATAGTGTGTCCACCTATTTCAAAATCCTGTGACAGCCCTTTAATTTGCTCATTATTGAGTAAAAGTTCTTGAGGAAATTCGCGGTTATGTGGGGCAATATAAAAAGTTCCGGGGAGTTTGTATTTTTTTAATAACTCTGCCATGCGAAGATCAAGAACATGCCCATCATCCCAACTCGTTGTTACAAATATGTGCTTCATGTACGTACCTCCTCAAATATTTCCAAAAGCTTCGTCACATTAATTTCCCAACTAATTCGTGTTTCAGCAAATTTTCTTGAATACTCTGACATTTCTTTCATGCGTGTTGAGTTGGTGAGGAGTGCTTCTAATGTAGCACGGATATGAGTACTATCGTGTTGTACATATTCAACAAACATACTGTCCAAGTATTTTTCATAACCTTGTTGAAATGATGTTACGATCGGTAAACCGGAAGCCATTGCTTCCTGGATAGAGAGTGGAAAGCCTTCACAATACGAAGGGAGTATAAACACATCGCACGCTTGATAAATTTCGCTTAAAGTTTTCTGATCTGTTCCGCCGAAAAATTGTACATTCTCTTTGTCCTGCATATCTTCTGGAACCTCTCCAGTACCGACATATAACAGATGATAGGCATTACTGCGTGCATTAAACAATTCCCGTATTCCCTTTTTGCCGACAAGCCTGCCGACAAAGAGTACAATCTTTTTGTCTTGAGGTAAGCTATGTTTATCTCTAAGTAGTCGTTTCTTTTCCTCACTTGCCGTTTGAAAGAGTGATGTATCAACACCATTAATGAGTGTTTCAGTTTTTTTTGAATGTGCGGGTCCGAGCCATGCAGTAACCTCACTATTTATTACCAATATTCTGTTACTTAATCTCAATACAATCTCACCCACTGTTTTACGCACAATTGTCTCGAGCAAGTCTATGACGGCGTTTTTGTAATCAACCATTCCTACATGCTGCGTGAGTATAAGCGGTACACCAAAGATTTTTGACCATACCGCAGCCTGTAAAGATGAAGGGTACAACATATCGTGTGCATGAACGATATCTGCTTTTCGGATAATGCTAATAATCTCGCGAGAAAATGCAAACAAAGGTACGGGAATATCAAAAGCATTTAAAAAATTTAACGCATTGCACTTGTGGTAGGTGACACCATTTCGTTCAAAATTTTTAGGTCCATTAGGTATATTGCTACTTATTACATGTACACGATGCCCCAGTGCAGCAAGTCCTTCTGCCTGATTCATGGCAACATTGCCGAGCCCACTTCCTATAAAAGGATAGGTATATGTCACGACGATAACTATAGTAAGTGGGTGATTATTTTTGTAATTCATGTTTCCAGAACAGGTTGCGAAGAAACTTGATAAGGATCTTTGTTCCATCCCGTAATGTGTTCAGTTTTGTTTCTCCTTCCCGCTGATCGTAGGTGATAGGTACTGAGTAAATTTCATAGCCCAGTTTTACCGTTTTGGTGATCATTTCCATTTCAATCGCGAAGCCATTTGCCTTTAAATGGGGAAGAGTGTGGTCGATTACTGATTTTTTCCATGCAAAATAACCACTCAGCACGTCGGTGATATTGGCATTATAAAACTGCCGTACGAGAAAAGTATAAAACCAGTTTGCTGCTCTATTTTTAAATTTAAAGGCGTTCTTTCGAGCTTTACCACTTAGCCGTGATCCTACCACCACATCACAAAAATTGCTTTCGAGCGGTTCTATCAACCGTAAAATCTCCGAAACTTTATATGTATTATCGCCATCGAGCATGACCACAAAGTTTGTATCCGGAGTTATTGAGGTGAAACCTTTAAGTACCGCTGCACCTTTGCCTTGCCTTGTTTCTGTGAGAACGCGGGCTCCCATGCGTTTTGCAACCTGTCGAGTGTGGTCCGTTGAGTTATTGTCTATGACGATAATTTCCAAAATATAACCATACGCAGTTAGTTTTGTACGAGGTATGTGAGAAAGAACTTTTTCGAGTCCCTTCTCTTCGTTATGACAGGGGATTATAAGTGTTATTTTCTTCATATATCTTTATCAACCCAAAAGTGAATTTTTTGGTTAACATTTGTAAGTTCTACTATTATTTGCTCTCGCTTATCGCTTGTAAGTACAAACGTTTGCATAATGGCTGTTTTCTTTCCATGTTCTAGTGTTATGTTTCCTGAGCTAATATCCATAGAGCTTAATCCATCTGTTGCATACACCTGATATGAATATGTAACAGGCTGATACTCATTGTTCTTAATGACGAATGAAAAAGAAATAGGGGTACCAGGTTCTATATGTGTGGGTAAGTAGGTATGATCCAAAAAATAAAGCTCGGTAAAGGGTTGAGGGGTCACTTGTAATTGAACTGCTTCTACAGTACGTAGAATACCTTCTTGAACGACATATTTGTAGGCGAGCAGTCCATATATGACAAGTGCCAAAAAGCTTATAGCAACATACTGCCAGTTTAGATTGCGGGTGATAATTCTTTTCAGCATAACGTAAACCTATATTGCTACACTGAATTGTTTTTTACAGCAGAACAAATTTAAGGTTTCTCTGGGATACAGTTCCCAGTTTAAAGTATTAACTTATAATCTACCGTGCGAATAAAGAGCAGTATTCACATAACAACCATAGCGGGCGGTGTAACGCTTAATACAAAGGGATTTTAGTGGCAGTTTATTATGGTACTGTAGCAAATGTCAATGACAACTTGGGGTTAATTTAACGTCGTATACGTGACTGATATAGGTTTGTGAGTTATTGGTGGAGTGTATTAAGATATACAGTAAGTGTTATATCTGTGGCATGAAGGGCATAGGCGTGCTCTACGCCGATATAGCGATAATGCCAAGGTTCATAAATATAGCCGGTTTCTTCTTCTTTATCTTTAGGGTAGCTTAGTACAAAACCATAATGACGTGCATTTTCCGAAAGCCAGCGACTTTGCTGTGTATTTTCAAAGCTGCTACGTAAATCCGTCTGATCATTATTCCCAAAATCAATAGTAGTTCCAAGTTGATGTTCTGAATGTCCCGGTAACGCAGAGAAAGTATTTGCCTCTTCACGCCCATAGATCCTCGCGTAGTTTTCGAACAACCTCATTTGTGTCGTATAACCTCGATATGCAGAAAGAACCATCAGTGTAACCCCGTCATTTCGTGCTGCGCTCATCATACGATCTAATGCTGCTGCTGCCTCTATGCGAAGATAATTACCAGGAAATAGAGAAATTTCTACCAAGTCGTTTGGTGCATATTCTTCGAGTGAATGTTGTTTGTCAGCACGCAGTAGAATTTGAGGGTCAGTAATGGTAGTACCCGAACTATTGTTTTGATAATTAAGTACTGGTAGCGAATATTCAAGGTCTAAACGTGTAGAAGACAAAGACGTACGGGGAATAATCGCTATACAGATGCCCATGCCAATGAGCGCAATGAGCATACCATATTGGATTACATGATGTCTTTTGTAAGCCATGGATTAAGTATACCTAAGTACAACGCATAGCAGCTACCTGCTAAATATTACACAGAACAGAGTATCTCTGTTAAAATAGTGCTACATGTTGCCGAGGTGGCGCCTGCCTGCGCAGGCAGGGAACTGGCAAAAGAGAGACATGTATTACGTATATATAATAAAAAGTGAGAGATGTAATTGGTTCTATGTTGGAATGACTGAAGATGTGCAAAATAGGTTAGAAATGCATAATCGTGGTATTGTTACATCAACAAAAGCAAGAAAACCATATTTACTTGTTTTTAAACTCAAATGTAATTCTCGGATTGAGGCGCGAGATAAAGAGAGATACTATAAAATAAGATCGCACAAAGAGAATTTATTACGTAAATTAGGTTATTTAACGTAATGTGCCGAGGTGGCGGAACTGGCAGACGCGCAGGACTTAAAATCCTGTTCTCGCAAGAGAGTGTGGGTTCGATTCCCACCCCCGGCACCATCATCGGGGTATGGCGCAGTTGGCTAGCGCGCCACGTTTGGGACGTGGAGGCCGCAGGTTCGAGTCCTGCTACCCCGACCACTATTTTCATGAAAAGACTACTTCCTATATATATAATTTTACTTTTCTGTACGCTCACCATCGGAGCATTCCTGCTTTATCAAAATAATGAATGTACTGTCGGAGGCATTACAGGTAAACAGTGTGATTGTATAGGTGTAAAGCTACTAAAAAGCAAAGACAACTTTCCTGATGGCTTTGAGTACTATGCATGCTTAGGACTGATCCGGCCAACCTAATTAGTATTTATACGGATGAATCCTACACGAACGACCCATATAAACGCCTGCGCTGGGAAAAGGTATTCCTTCTCTCTGTCTTTGGCTATAAAATTTTATGGAACAAGAAGTTTGGGGGCTTTTTCCTTCAGAAATAGAATATAAGAAGTATTTAGGCATATTCACTGCCGAATACGGCCTACCTGTCAAGAAGAAACGTCTTGCCATTTCGTTTTGGGATCCCAATATCAATAACGAAATTGATACAAGGATACGAGTCACTGACGGGAAAGCCGAATTAGTGCAGAAATGTGGGGCATGGGAAAATCAAACAGAGATTCATATGGAAGAAATCGATATTCCCTTGCCAAGTGATACACAATACCTTTTCAATATGTACAGGGTATTGCGAAATAATCTCCCACTTACCAAATCACCATTTACAACCCAATACCACAATAGTCTTTTTCTATCGCCGTCATTCGAATTAAAGCTAACAATACAGCATGGCAAAAAAACACGTTATTCGTTTGAAATAGAAAAACTAGATGACAAGATTGATTTATTTGTGCTAGCAAGGGAAAATGGACTTGAAGAATATCTATTAAGAACCGATTTGGCATTTTGGAACAAATGGGCAGAGGAAATGGATGTACATACAGACGATCTATCCGAAGACGAACTAAAGGCTTTAATCGAACAATATCTTAACTATGCGTAATATCTTAATCTACAAAGATCCTGCGTTTGCATTCTTTTTTGGCTATTTCTTTGCGGATTTGTGGCTGCTGCTGACCGTGAACTATTTAAACCTCGATGGTCGCCAGTATGTGGGCGGGATTCATTTTCATCACAGTCTGTTTGGGCTTGCTGGTCTTTTGATTGCTTTAATTCAGTATGTTCGCAAATCTGATTCATATAAATTGTGGTTTTGGTGGTCGATAGGAGTCATCTTCCAACATACTCTTGACGAAGCACAATTCGTATTTATTACCAGAGACTAAGTACAATCAATCCATACCCATCTTTTCCACCTAGAGCAGGAAGAAGCTCCGCTTGATCTTTTTTCGTTTTACGCCATACTTACTATAATAAATTATCACTTGATCCGAATTCTGTGAAAACCAGAAGCTGTGCCGCAACCGTTATAGCCGGGTCTCAGAGCAAGTGATTTTGCAAAAACCTTCGGTCCAAAGGTAACGCTTCAGTAACTTCTCGACCGAGAAGTTTTTTGTTGCCCAGGTCATGAAGGTCGCATTCATGACGCGCATCATATCTTTCATCAAAACCAAATCGCATATATTTTTTATTAGTTTACTTTCCGTTGCCTCAATACTTACGTTTGCCTTCGCACAAACTTTAACTGAAAATGTTGCGACTAATGAAACCACTCAAATTATCCCTGCAACAACGAATGCCTCCGCGATCTCGCCTACCATTACGCCGGCTCCAACAGTTCAGGTGGCTGTAATAACCGTATCACCAGCAACAGCAGTTACCGTAGCAAAACAGTCAATAACACCTACACCAACAATTCCTATAATCACCAATACTCCAACGCCAACACCCTTTCCTCCTACTGTAAGCTCGACACTAGCCATAGAAACTGTTGCTGTTAACCTTGTTCAACCCAATGGTACACAAAACCTTATCGTTACATGGCGAAAGGATATGAATGCGTGTGATGTGCTCGAGCAGGCGAAAGAAGAAGGCGCTATTGCTTCACTGACGCTCGATGAATCTTATGTATCCACTTTTAAATCACCATATGTATACGAGATCAATGGCTATAAAAATAACTGGGTCTTTGAAATTAACGGAAAAACAGCGCTTGGGTGTGCGCTGGTAACAATAGAAAAAGATGATGTCATTGAATGGACATATCTGTAGGGGGTGAATAGTAATGATTAAAAAACAAATTAATACACTAATTCTTGTAAGCATACTCCTACTGGTATTTACAACAAATGCCACAGCTCTGGTCGACTATTCAGCTCAAGTAGAGGCCGGGACCGATTACCTCAAAACTCAACAAAACGTGGACGGCAGTATTGCAGGTTTTAGCGGGATTACGTCATGGGCAACTATGGCATTTGTGGCAGCTGGTGTTGGCCCAGATACGTTGACTTACTTGGAAAACAATCAACCTGCTTCTGCGTCATCCGCTACAGAATGGAGCCGTGAGATCCTCGCAATTGTCGCTGCAGGTGAGAACCCATATAACTTTGGTGGATTGAACTATGTCCAAGGTCTCTTGGCACATTATTCAAATAACCAGATAGGCGGCGAAGCATATTTGAATGATGATATCTTCGGTCTACTTGCGCTTATCGCGGCGGGTGATAGTGCATCACCAGAAACCAAAGAAGATACCCTCACCTTTATTATTGCGAATCAAGAGGCAGATGGTGGGTTTGGGTGGTCTGTGGGTGGCGGAAGTGATGTAGACACAACTGGGGCTGCACTCCAAGCTTTGATCGCAGCAATGAATGAAGGCTACACACACGCTGACTTGGATACCAGTATTTTGAAAGCATTGACGTATCTACTAGACGCACAAAACACTGATGGTGGGTTTCCGTACACACCTGATGATGCGTCTAATACATCTTCGACGGCCTGGGCGGTAATGGCACTGCATGCAGCAGGCATAACAACAAATGAGTATGACAGTGCGCAGGCTTATATTGCTACAAATCAGGGGAATGACGGGTCATTTTGTTGGATGGGGTGCGATTTTGGTGGTGATACATTTACTTCCTCTTACGCTATTATGGCATTGGCAAATACTACATGGCCAATTGGGGAATTTAACGCAGAAGTAGTCGTACCGACACTGACCCCTTCAGCAGCATTGAGTCCTACACCAACCGTCACACAACCGGAAAGTTCTCCTACAGAAGCAACAGCTACTCCCTTGCCAACGGTGACTGATGAAGGAAATGTATTAGCAGGGGTTGTGCAGTTACCTGAAACAGGAACAGGATTAGAAGTACTTGTCTTTTTTGGAGTATTAGCAGTGATTGGGATTTTTACAAAGGAAGTCTTGAGATAATACCGTTATAACAGGGGATAGGTATGCGTATCCCCTATAACGGTAAAAATGAAGAGTAGACTAGTGTGTAGCATTGAATGACACATATCGATTCGTTATACTTCATCAATGAATACACTCACCGAGTTTCAGAAAAAAGTCTACGATTTTGTTGCACAGATTCCCAAAGGCAAAGTCATGACATACGGTCAGGTAGCTGCATCAGTTGGAAAAGCGGGTGCCGCACGGGCAGTCGGGTTATGCATGAAGCATAATCCAGACACAACTATTGTACCGTGTCACCGGGTCGTTGCCGCTGATGGCGCATTGACTGGTTATTCAGCAGAAGGTGGTGTTAGTACAAAACGTGCAAAATTAGAGAATGAAGGAATTTCGTTTTATGGAGAAAGAGTAGACTTGAGTACCTCATTATGGCACCCCATTACCAAGTGACAAGCCTGTACAAATTCACCCTATATCTCTACAATACAAATAATGCCACGTATACTTATTATTGAAGACGATAAGCCACTCAGTAGGGCAGTAAGTATTGGATTAAGCAAAGAGGGGATTGATTCAGCCATTGCAAATGATGGTGAACAAGCCCTTTCTGTACTTTCGAATGATACAAGATTTGATTTAATCCTCCTTGATATCCTCATGCCAAACATGAGCGGGTTTCGATTTCTCGAAGAATTAGAAACGCTAGGTCTGAAGATCCCAATCATTGTTTCCACGAACTCTCAGGAAATGCAACATAAATACAAAGCAAAACGCTTTGGGGTTGTTAAATATTTGGTAAAAGCAGATACGCCTTTGTGGCTATTGATTGATAAAATCAAAGAAATACTCAGGCTAGACCTGGAACAAGAAGTTGCGTAGCTACTTTTTTATGAAAATTGCAATCATCTCAGATACTCATGATAATTTAACTAATTTGCAGAAGGCTATTGAAATTGCTACTAATAAAGCGTGTGAAATGCTGCTTTTTGCAGGTGATTTAAATTTCCCCGGAGCTGTTCAGTTTCTTGCAAAATTCAATGGTCCAGTACATATGGTGTGGGGAAACAATGAAGGTGACCGGGTAAAAGTACTCTCACGAGTAAGTGAGTATCAAAATGTTCAGCACCATTTGGACATGTATGTGGATACGATTGATGGCTTGATGGTTTTTATGACGCATTACCCGGAGATCGCAGAACTCGCACGGGACTCCAATAAATATTCACTCGTTATTTATGGCCATACTCACGAGTACGATGAACAGAATCTAGATACGGTCACAGTTATAAACCCCGGTGCGGTGTTCGGATACCCAACTGACCCGTCATTTGCTATTTTTGATACCAAGACAAGGCACATAGAAAAAATAATGTTATGACAGAAAATTCTGCAGGAGGAATCCTCTTAAACATTGATAGAACAAAGTTTTATGCAATCCACAAAACTGTTCGAAACGAATGGCTCCTACCAAAAGGTAAGATAGAGGAGGGAGAAAGTCCACAGGAGGCGGCATTTCGTGAGGTGGCAGAGGAGACGGGATATTATGCACTCAAGCTGTACGATGATAAAAAGGAATTTGTACAACAGTATACATACAAATCTGCAACTGACGTTGTAGAAAAGACTGTAGTCTATTATGTCTTTCAAATTACGCAAGATATTCAATTCAATACACTTTCTATGAAGAAAGAGGGCTTAGGCGGCAAATGGGTTACCCCTGACGAGTTTATCAGTTTAATAGAAGGTACCTTTACACACAATCTTGCCAAAGTAATACACGAAGCGCACGATGTGTTTCGGTATAACTAATGCCATGTAAAAATTGCTGATACTTAGTCGGATATTCTCCTTTTCTTTTAGTATGCCCCCAGATAAGGATATACTTGTTATTGCGGAATAGCATACGTAGTTTATAGTTATAAAATGACGATAACCTCCACCCGTTCGCGCCTCATACTAACTGTAACATTAATCAGTTTCGGTATTCTCTTTCGATTAATTCCGCACCCTGCGAACATTGCCCCAATCGGTGCTATTGCATTGTTTGGTGGATCAAAATTACCTAAACGATATGCAGTAAGTGTAATTGTCGCGACTATGTTACTCAGTGATGTGTTGATTGGATTTCATGGTGTTATGGCGTATACATGGGGATCATATCTACTGATCGCATTATTGGGTGGGTCAATCTTACAAAAAGCATCAGTGATAAAAATTGGTGGAATGGCCCTGACAAGCTCGTTTCTATTCTTCGTTATCTCTAATTTTGGCGTCTGGCTTCATTCTGGTATGTACACCAAAACTATCGAAGGTCTTATGCAATGCTACATTATGGCATTGCCGTTTTACCAAAACACAGTGATTGGTGATGTCTTTTTTAGTAGTTTACTTTTTGGTGGATACACCATCATCGCAGTAGCAAAAGATTCACTTTCCACAAAACTACCTATTCATTTAGAAAAGTAATACACACACGGTTAGCTTTTTGGGTTAAGGAGATCCTCAAATTGCTTAAGTATCATTTGTGTTCCCACTTTACCACTATATTGTTGCGCAATGACGCGAGCTTTTTTGCCCATTTGATCATGGAGTTGCTTATCTGAGAACACTTTTGCCAGACTCGCTACAAATGCGTCAGTATCTTCTTTTTCATGTATAAATCCAGCACCATCCAAAACTTCCGAAACTCCGAGAGATTTTGCCAATATAACGGGTAAGCCATGCGCCATTGCCTCCAGGGTCGCAACACCCCAGGTTTCCGAGGTACTCAATGTTATATAACAGTCTGCAACGTGTAAAAGACCAGAAAACATGAGCAATTCGTTTTCAATAAAGCCAGTAGTCACTACTGAATCCATAAGGCCATGTTCTGAAATTAAGGACGCAAGTGTGTCCTCATATTTTCCTCCTCCAATAATGAGAAGTGTGCTGTTTTTGTTTTGTTCTTGTACCTTTTTCCATACAAGCAACAAAGAATCAAGCGCCTTTTCCTGGCTAATCCTACCTAAGTAAACAGCAACCTGCTTTTTTAATTCATATTTCTTTTTAAGCGCTGCTTTTTGTGCCGTGCTTATATCAATAACAGAATCATTAAAAAGAATAGGGCTAATATGCACCTTTCCGCCATTTATTCCGTGTTCAAGTAAATACTGCCTCATACCATTTGTGCTGACAAATATGTAATCACACGCATTATAGAACCAACGATGGTATGCCCAGCTCGTTTTTTCCAGAATCTTTGTACGATTAATTTTAAATAGCATCTTGAGATACTCGTCTGTTGTATACAAGGTATGGAATGTTGCAACGGTAGGGATTTGGAGTACTTTTGATGCCATTACGGCATCAATTCCGGTAAAAGACGCGGCATTGCACCAAATAATATCTGGCTCAAATCGCTGAAGATTTAATAACACCTTTGGTGTATTTGGGTAGTTGATGCGCAACTGGGGGTACGGCGTTGGCGCAGAGCGCATCGTGACGATGTCTGCATTTTCTAGTTCTTTTGGGATTGCTACATCTCTTCTTCGGGGAATAAATAACTGCACTTCATGTCCTAAAGCAAGCGCATGTTTGGCAAATTCAATGTTGTGCGTTGTAACGCCACTAATGTAAGGCAAAAACGCATCTGCGATTAACGTTATCTTCATAAAAATTATCTATTAGATCTGACGACTAGGCTAGCCAGCTCCACCACCACCGCCGCCCCCGCCACCACCTCCACCGCCGGAGAATCCACCACCACCTCCCGAAGAATAATGCGCTGCACTGGTAGATGCTGTTTGTAGCTCCGATTGGAATACATTTAAAGAGTTAACAAACGTCCCGAGGTTCTCAACATTTGCAAAAGAAGCAGCCTGGAAACCTGCACCTGGATCTCCAGCAGCAAACACATACCAGGCAGGGGAGACCACCTGTGGATTTTGCAAAATAATCGGTAGCATTTTGATAATTTCCTTGGCGTGTCCGAACAAAATGCCATATACAAGATAAAACTCCCACAATTTGTAAGATTCTGGTGGCAATTCTTCAAAGTGCGAAAAATCTTTCAGAAAGTTCTTGAAACCTTTCCAATTTGCTACCTCTTGAGCCCATCCCGCACTCCACCGTTTGAGTAATGAGTGCAAGGTAATGCCAGTAATCAAAATAATAGGGTTTAAAAGGACAAGTCCTAAACCAATCGAAATTATAAGTTGCTTACCCGATTCTCTCTTACCTGTTTGTTCCATTGCATCGAGCTGCTGAAACCGTGACGTAACTCTCCCACACCAACCCTGATACCATGTCTGAAATTTTTGAGGATTTTTCTTTAACCACATCTTAATCTCATCCATACTGACAGTATCATCAGTTTTGTCTGGGTCGTTTTCTGATTTTTGACCAAATGAGAATAGATTTTCAAACAACCCTGCTGGTGCTTTGCCGATTTGAGTAAAAAGCATTTCTATCAAGTCTTGTTCAAAAGATAACAGGATGTGAGAATTTTCAGCGATTTTATTAACGTTTAACGTGAGATTTGTATGTACTTTTTTCTTACGGGATAACAAGCCGCTCTCTAATTCAACACGATCTTGTATCGTAATATATCCTCGTCGTGCAAGGTCGAAGATTGTCGCAGTAAAGGCTTGTGTGCTCGGATCGCCCCCTTGTTTAAGCAGTACATCAACGAGAGCAGGAGGACGATCGGCAGGTAATTCTCTAAAGTATTTAGGAGCATCTATGATTCTATGCTCTTGTCCGTATTTCTTCCAATTCTTATACCAATAGTAAAACCATACTAAAAAGGTTACGGGGAGCCATAAGAGGGCAAATGCTAAAATTAAAGTCTTTCTTCGTTGAATTGCTTTTGCTGCAGCAATCGTTTCTTCAACATACTCTGCTTCCTCTCCGGTAATAGTTGCATGTGTCTTTGTTCCAGATGGCGCACCTGTTACCATATCCGCAGGAAAAACTGCCCGTATTTCCATAAACTGACCTGCACCTACGCGATCCGCGGTGAACCGTGCGGTTTGTAGGTCAATGATTTCAGAATATCCATTCAATGGTCCGTGACCGTAGATAAGAAAGTCGTCTTTTGAGATAGCCGGTTCAGGAAGGGTAACGTTTACCATGACATCGTTATGGTGTACTTGCCAATCTGGACCAATTATCTGCCAGTAGAACTCTGCTACTTCGGGATACTTACTGATAGCATTCACCATTTTGTATGCAATAACAAAGGTGAGGTCTTCATCTTCTGCCGAGTAATACCATTTTGCGTAAAATCGGTCGTCTACCTGTTCAGCTTGATCAAGAGTAATGGTACGTCCACTCTTTTCTGTAATGGTAAAGTCCTCGATTGCGATATCGTAATTAGTATCAAGCCGTGTCACTTGAGTAGGTATATACATCTCGGCCCACGTAAAGGAGTCTTCAAAAGAATAAGTGAGTTCTTCTACAATATCAACAGAACGATCCTCGTTAATCGTAATATCAAATATATCTTGTGTAATGGTATAAGATTTCGCTTCTGCTACTGAGGTATAAAGAGTGAATAAGATTAATACAAAGAAGAACGATTTAAATGCTTTCACAGATAATATTATATTCCTGAATTTGGTATGCGTGAATATGTGTGTAATATGGCATAATTAATCATATGGCAGGATTTTATAAGCCATTTACTCTATATCTTAACGAAACTCCCGTAATCGTTTACCCGTGTATTGGACTAGAAAAGGTTATTGATAGATTAGACGTAAACAGTATTTATAATCATCTAGAAGAACTTTATTTAGCAAACGAACAATTACTAATTGTAGGTGAGTATCATATTGTCATTCTTTGGGACGAAGCCTCGGACGACCAAACCGCAAAGTCTGCTGATGTAATGTCTGATGTTTGGATTTTTGATAAATTGGACTCATGGGGTTCCGGTCCATTGGTGGACGTTAGGATTTTCAGGAATAATTTTTTAGAAACCAATATTGGAGTTTCAGCTGGAGATGGATTGCTTATGCTTGGTCGTGAGGAGGAAAGAAGAAGAGCATCAAAAAACCTTAAAAACTATTTAGATGGTGAAAGAGCCAGACTTCCGGCAGATATTTCACCAAAGGAAAATTTCTATATTTCAAATTAAACCAGAATTTAGCAGTTTAGTTTCCCGGGGTAGGGGGTAATTGGTCATCCCAGTCTGCAGGCTCATCAGTGTCTGCACCAAGTATTACACGTTCTAATGACGCTCCCGCAGCAGCATCAGGAACTGCCGGATTCCAAATTGCGGTGTCATCGCCCCAAGCAATCGTATCAATGACATTTCCATCTTTATTCTTAAGGATAAGGTGATCGCCGCCATTATCTAACCCGTCTCCAATTTGAGAACCAAGGTTCATCTTAATAGCATCCCCTTCATTCCAATATTTCCATGTTGCCGAATCTTTTGTAACCAATACAAATTCTCCTGGATCGACTTTCTTATTCTTCAATTGTACCGAGTTCCCCGAATTATCAGTTAATGTCCACCCTTTAAGATTAATCCGCTCATTAGTAGGGTTATATAGTTCAACCCATTCATGGTTTTGTCCGAGTTTATTGCCGCATGATCCGATATTTATCCCACTAAAGTTAACGATGTTGAGTACTTGACTGACGAAACCAGTTTGAGTTGAGGATGAACCACTATTGGATGAGTTTGTATTGCCGCCGGTATTGCCATTTTGATTAACAACATTGGTAATGTTTACATTATTGCCTTGAGTAATTTTACAAATATCTTTTAATGAGATATTCACGGTGTTTATTGACCCTGCACCATTATCACTAATGATAACTGATACATTGTTACCGTTTACTGCATTTATGCCTCGATCTTTAGGGCTATCGTAGCCTTTTGTCCCATCGACACGATAGTACACTTCATTTAACACCAGTGACGTCTCAGTAGTGGCTTCCTCAACTGTGCCAAAGGTAAGATCAAATATGACGCTTTGACCTTGGTATGTATTATCAGCATCTGGTAAAAATGTAATTTCAAATTCATATGTCTCGTCTTCAGTTGGGGAAAGTATCGTGAGCGTTATCCCGTTTTCCGATGTGCTTTGGCTAAAGAATTCGCTTAATGTATTCTGAAACAGTACTGTGCTACCGGCAGATATTTTTAACCGCATGACGTCTTCTAGCGTAACTGAAGAATCAGCACTCGTTTTAACTCCTTTCACTGCGACAATGTGATTTTTAGCTCCATTATTAGTAACGACTACACTCTTTGTAACCATGTCGCCCGGTGCCATATTGGTAAGATTGAAAAGTGGGGTCTCAGCAGGAATACCAAACTGCACTGACAAGTCCCCAAATGCACGCACAGTATGGATAGAATTATTAACAAGTCCCGTTGCACCTATTGCTATCGAAAGCGCAATACCGGCACATATTGGTTTGAGCATATCTAATATCAGCGTCTTCATTTATATAGCTCCATGGCGTGGCATCGTAAATGCTTTCACAATACTTATCATGCCATGTATCAAAAGATAGAGCGAAGGAACAATGACAAGCAAAATATACCCAGGAGTCGTTCTAACCGCAGAAAACACTCTGCCGATATGAGGAACCACCAATGAAACTTTGCCAATGACCATAGATTGCGCGACCAACGAGTCATCATTAGTACTATTTGCATCGCCTTTTGTAACAAAGCTTTTTTGTCCTGATTCAGTTATGATATCAACTACACGGTGCGTTACGATTGCACCTTCTTTAGTGAAGTACGTTATCATAGTATTCTTTGCTATTTCTCCTGCCGGTGTTGTCATTATCACAGAACCAATAGGCAACGTCGGGGACATGCTTCCGCTTTGAACCACAAAAAAACGAAAATCTCCAACCGAATAGCGATATGCCAAATATCCCCATAAAATAATGGCAACAGCAATACCCAGATAGGTTGTTATCTCGATAGCTTTTGTAATTCTCATATATTCCTTACTTAGGTGCGCGATATATCTTGTTCACGCACCTTGGTAAAGACCCATGAAAACTATGGTAACGCATCATAAGCGGGGTCGTTTGTTTGATATGCCTTTACTGTCATATCATAACTTGCACCTGCGCCTTGATACTGTGGATCACTAACTGTTGCTGGTAACCAATACTCCCACTTGAAATATTCAGTATTACCCGCCGCAAGCAAACCTTGCTTTGTTTCAAGACCTAATACAGAAGAAACAGGCAGTCCATTTGGGAAGATGTTACCCCCTACCAATGTCCAACCTTCCGTTGCTTCACAATCCGGAGTGCCAGCGCCTGTCCACTCGTAGGTTTTTGCCCAAAGCACATCAGAGAGTGTCGGAGTTGAAGGTGTTGGTTCCGTTCCTTCCATTGTCCATTCAAAGTCCAACGTACCTACATTAGCAACAGCTCCACATTCAGCAACCGGAGCGTCACCAGGCATCATACCGGTTGCAGTGAAGAACGCAGCTCCTGCTTTCGGTGTTCCATCAAGTTCCTGTAATTCTATTGCCAGTGAACCAGCACCGAGAGTATTGCCAGTTGAAGTATCACTATCAGTGAAATATGCAAATGTTCCACCTACTAGTAACGCTCCTGCCGTTACTACAGACGCTGCACCTTGTATAAATTTTTTGGTTATCATATTCTCACCCCCTCAATGAGTAGTTCTTGAAGTCGTTAAGTTTTGTATAGCAAGGAATAATAAGGAGAACGAGGTAAACACACGTAAATTCCTACGGGATGTCGGCAGCTGCATTTATAATCATACTATAGTGATATGTTTCTTGCGTCAACAAGTGAATTGCTTTGCAATATCCGCTTCAATATAACCAGGTCTAGCCAACACACGTATACAAAAGCTAATATACAAATATTGACACTCGCCCCTGAAAGATATACTATAAGCCCAACTTCTTTTATTCTCTGCCCCAGTTTTGAAAGTTAATACCTTAGTCGTTTATTCTGTTTTGCAAAACGCACTGAAAGGAGGTGACGAAATAATGAAAAAAATTATTTTGAGTCTCTTTACTATTCTCGCTGTGGGGGTAGTAGCGATCGGTGCCACACAGGCTCTCTTCTCAGACACAGAAACCAGCACAGGTAATACATTTACAGCAGGTAGCCTTGATTTGACAATTGATGGAGGAAATACGAATGTCGTTAAATTCACCATTCCAAACATGCAACCAGGAAACCAGCCACATCGTACATATTCCTTAGCAAACGTAGGTACGATAAATGGATATCTTGATCTGGAAAATATAACGGTGACTTCATTTGAGAACGGTTGTGTAGATCCGGAAGCAGCAGATACAACTTGTGACACTCCTGGACAAGGACAAGGGGAGTTGCAAAACGTATTGAATTTACGGTTATTTGTTGACTATGGGAAAGATGGATGGGTTTCAACAGGGGACAATGTCTTTTTTAACGGAAAGATGTCTACCTTACCTACATCCATAAACTTAAACCAAGCAATGACTGCAGGTAGCGATTACAATATCGTTGCTCTCGTTGATTGGTGGTCAACCCCTGATGATAACTTGGCACAAGGGGACGGTGTAACGTTAGACCTTACCTTTGAACTTGCACAAGAAGCTGCCCAATAACTTTGACTTTTCGACTCTCCACCTACGGGTGGAGAGGACTAAGAGCCAAATCACTATGGACAGACTTAAGATGTTTCAACAAATTGCATATGTATTGGTTATTGCACTCGTTGTTGTGGGCGGTGTTTTGGTTATGGCAAGTACATTGGGTATTTTTGGCATTCGTGCTCTTGTGGTGTTATCGGGATCCATGGAACCTTCAGTACCTGCAAAGAGTATTGTGCTTCTCATGCCAAAGCAATCCTATGGCCTTAACGACATTATTACATTCAAGCATTCGGGTAGGGAAGATGTATTGGTGACCCATCGTATTGTTTCGTATCGAAAAATTGGTGATGAAATGGTATATACAACCAAAGGTGACGCAAATGAAGATCCAGACGGAGAAACAGTCGGTACTGGTAGCATCGTGGGGAGCGTATTTTTGACTATCCCGTATATCGGTTCGGTCATTACATTTGCGCAAACCATACCAGGGTTTATCGCACTTATAATTGTTCCCGCCTGCATTATTGTGTATCACGAATTCGTAACCCTTAAATCAGGACTTATATCCTACCTCACCGTACAAAAAAATAACCGAAAGAAGTCACCTCGCAAAGCGAAAAAAATATATGAAGAAGATTAGCAGTATATGCGCATTATTAGCGATATTTTGTTCTTCTTTTTTTTCTAGTGTGTACGCCCATGATCTGACGTTTGAATGTAATGATTCTGGATGCATCATGAGTCCTGTAGGATATCCACTCTTTGAGGTACATAACATTCAGCCACTTGATGTAATTTCACAAAATATCCAGATTATTAATACTGGATCAGAGCAGCTTCGAATAACACTGAAAATACAAACACCCCTTAGAGAAATATTTCGACCAAACCCATTCTCGAATCATATACTGCTATCAATCCAAAATAGCGAAAACAGAGTGCTACTTTCAGCGACACAATTAGCCGAACTCTCCGGTGAGTCTATATCGCTGGGGATCATACCATCAGAGGACACCCAAAACTTTAAGGTAATTGCAGGAATAGACGATCTAGGGAATGAGTATCAAAATGCAAGTGTTTCATTTGATGCTGATTTTGAGATCACCGCCCAAACTACCGCTGGTCAGGTACTCGGCGTATCAGAATTACCAGTGACAGGCTTTGGAATACAAGTAATACTGTGGGCATTGCTCATGATATTTATTGGCATACACATGCGGAAACACCTCAGCGACAGGTCCAGACAAAAATCGTAAAATGTGATCATGGCTGAATATTTTGCCTCGTTACGAGATGAAAAATTAGTACAGGTACTCATGAATGGGGGCGTTGGTGTTCTCCCCACTGACACAATCTACGGTATTGTGACAAAAGCGCTGAATGCTCATTCGGTCGATCAATTGTACGAAATCAGAAAACGCTCTCCCGAGAAACCGTCAATTATACTAATTGCCTCGATACTTGATCTCGCAACCTTTTTTGCAAATCCTTCTGAGCATGTTCGTGAATTTTTGAATAAGGTCTGGCCTGGCAAGGTAAGCGTTATATTGGATACCCCTCACGAAGACCTTGCATATCTGCACAAGGGTACAGACACGATGGCATTTCGGATTCCAGATAACAAAGAATTGGTCACCCTGCTGGAACAGGTTGGCCCAATCATCGCGCCGAGCGCGAATCTCGAAGGACAACCACCTGCTACTACGATCGATGCAGCAAAAGCATACTTCGGTGAAGAGATTGATTTCTATGTTGATGCAGGCAAACTGGAATCTGAGCCGTCAACAGTCGTACGTGTAGAAGGAGAAGAAATCACTGTAATACGACAAGGAGTAGTGGACGTTTCAGCATTGAGCAATACCCGGTAAACCAACTCTATTAGAGTTACCGGTTAGATATTATTCATATCTTTCCAACTCGATAAACCCATCTTCAAAGTTGATCTCGATATTAAAGAATTTGAGGAAGCTGAGTCCTAAGAGTCCATCCACCCCACTCATCGGCGGCAAATCACGTACTAAGCATCGAACATTTTTAATAGTTTGGCCCATTACCGTCATTTTGGGTATCGTTACCAATGGAGAAGTTTCAACGGTTGATGCGGTAGTCGTTTGGATGGTTTTTTCTTGATCAATATCGACTCCAATTTTTGTAATAATATTCCAAGGCAACATGCAATAAGTCGCACCGGTATCAAGTACCAATTGGGCTGTAGTATCTAGTCGTGCAGAAATAAGTGTTTCTATGAGAATAATCCCTGCTCGAGGATCAAATTGTTCAGTAGTTGTCTCTTGCATACTAAAACGCGAAAGCCTCCCCTTTTCCTAAAATCTCTCCAGTGAATAGGGTAGCAACGTGCTCTCCATCTGGTACCGTACCAATTGCTTTGTATACTTCATCCCGATCTTCACTTATCTTTATTGGCTCACCTTCGAGAACTTTTTGATGTGTGCCTGTTTTAGTGACTCGAATGAGTACCCATTGGTCAGGATACTTTTTGTATATTTGTTTGATCGTCATAGGTTAATTGTAGTGCATAGCGTATTGCTAGACAAATCAATTATTTTCGTATGTACCGAGCAAAGTTGGCAATTTCCGAAGCAACTTCTTTCGGCTTCTCAACCGAAGCAATATGTCCAGCGTCATTAATTATTCCAAGCGTAATATTTTGTTGCCGTATGATAGGCAGTTCTTTGATGATATTAGAATTTGAAACTCTATCGTATTGCCCATATAACAGAAGAGTAGGGATGCGCACCGTTTCAAGAACTGGTTCTAACAAATATTCAGCGACCGAAATACCCATTCCCACAAACGCTTCTTTCCGCATTTTCTGCCTACCTTCTAATCCATATAAATCAGATAGATAGCGCTTGAACACGTGCATATGCAAGAACCTATTTGCCGCATAACCAAACCATCGCGTAGCCACTATTCTCTTGATAATAGATGCTGCTAACGGGTAATTCCTGCATATGGTTAAATAGTGCTTAAGGCGCTTTGTCATTGAAGAGGTCTTGTCGATGTTAAATACACCACCAATAAGAACAACGCCAGAGAGTGCATCTTGCATTATTTTCCCGACCTCAGCCGTAATAAGGCTTCCCATCGACAATCCAACCACAATAGGCTTGTCTGGGACGTTGCGTTGTATAAATTCACCTACAAATTGTGCCTGTTGTTGTATTGAATATTCTCCATCGGGCATATCACCTGAGTCACCATAGCCAGGGAGATCGAGCAAAAATAGCGTGAAATGTTGCTCAAGTTCAGGAATGAGCCTGCCCCACCCATACCAGTTATTGGTTAATCCATGGATAAAAACCAAGGATGGACCATTTCCGACTTTAGCATAGTGAATAGGGATATTCTTAATCGATACAGTAAATGTCGAATAATGCTCGGGGGGAATGTAAGTAAACCCCTTTGGCATGTCAGAGAAAAGATTGGATAGGAACGACATAATTAATAAGCAAATAGTCCAATAAACAAATATACAAATAATTTAGTCATTTGTTTATTAGTTCATTTGTATATTACTCGTCATTCTAACAAAACTGCGCGAATGGGGGAGCCATCAATAGAACCGAACGGAAGAGGAAGCGCCAGCAGTATATAGTTGCCCTCGTGTGCTTTTGAAAGGTCCAATCCTTCAAGAATAGGAATGTTCTTAATCAGGAGCGAATCATGTGCTCGGTAATCATTCCCTTTATATTGTTTTATTGATAAGTAATCGATACCAATAAGAGCAATATCGAGTTCAGCCAAAAAGTCCGCTGCATCCCCATCCAGGTATACATAGTTCTCATTAAAGACATCAAACGGTTCAAATGAATTTGCTGTCTTAAGGAGTATTCGCTCCCCTCGATGGATGCTGTGTCTTTGTAGGTGCTCAACGGTAACCGCACTTTTTACATCCGAGAAATCCAGCACTTTGCATGGTCCAATAAGTGTAGAAAGAGACAAATCGCCAACACCAATTCCCATTTCAAAAACATGGCGTGGTGCATCAATATGTGTTCCCGTATGAGATCCGAAAGACAAAAATGAGCTCGTAGAGGTATCCCCTTTGTCTTCGCGAATTACCACTTCAGGACTACCCGGATATACTGGCATACCTTCTTTTATGGAACGTGAAATGTCAATGATGTTATAGCTCGGCCACAGTGTCTGCATATGCTATGAATATTAAATCGTAAATCGGAAAAGGTAAATAGCAAGTATTCAACGTTCTTAGCCTAACGGACTATTTGTGTAAACGCAATTGCACCGTAAAGACCATTCTCATCACCAAGCTGAGCTTGAACAAAGGGTGACACCTGGTCATAAATATACATGACCTTTTGTACCTGGTCTTGTAATTGTTCTATTAACACACAGTGACTGTTGATAAGCCCGCCCCCCAATACCAATACATCTGGTGACCACATTACGAGAACATTGTGTAATCCGTAAGCAAGCCATTTCGTCAGCGTGTGCCTTTCATCTTCAGTTAATTCCTCAGCATGTTTGCCTAAACTGACCGGGAGCGCGGCACCGCTCGCGTAATACCCCAACGTCCCTTTTTCTGCATCAGATGCTGATGTATCAAAATCAATATACATATGTCCTGGTTCAAATCCGGCGTGTGAAACGTCGATCTTTTTCCCCACGATACGTGCTCCTCCGATACCGGTACTGATTGTGATATAGGCAACGATTTCAAATTCTTTTCCTGCACCATACACTGCTTCACCAAGCCCCGCGAGCGCGGCATCGTTCTCTACATACACGGGTACCTTAAAATAATTTTCCAGATCTAGACGAAGCGACTTTTTTCCCCAATCAGGAAGATTAGGGGGATTTCCAATCTGGTCCCGTGCTTTATCTATAGGTGCAGCAAAACCACCAACAATGGATTCTACATTTTTCCCACTCGACAAGGCTCCTAATACGTCGACAAGTGTTCTCAATCCCTCTTCATACCCCTGAGGCGTATGATTCTTTTGGAAATGAAGCAGTGTATCCCCATCTGATACACCAACCCGCATCGTTGTTGCACCTATATCAAATAGTAAATTCATAATCTATGCAGCGGCGAGTAGCTGCTTTGTCTTGTTTTTGTAACCTTCCACGTTCGGTTGGTCAAATGCAGGCACCTTTAATAATTTCGCCAAGTACATCACTTCCAACATTTTAAATTGCATAAATTGGCCAAGTTCATATTCGGTAATAGCATCAAGCCGAATTTCAACAAACGGCAATCCTTCCATGTGATATTCCTCGCTAACGCTTTTATAGATCGATTGTAATAACGTACTCGCTGAAACTCGACGTAAATCAGAAGAGGTGTTCAAAATCGACGGTTCAGATCCAAGTGCAATATCCGCTGCACTCCCCACAATGACAAACGTAGTAACTTTATCCCGAGGGCCCGCTAAGTACAGTTGAGTTACTGAATGGAGATCGGTAGTACCAATTGATACCGTTGGCGTTATGCCAATATGTTGTATGGTTCCTTCTATCTCCTTTTGTTTTCCAAGACTCTCTGCCATGAGTTGGCGGTACCATTTGCCCAAAGATTCCAGCTGCGGATGAAAAAGAAACGTATCATGTATAGTTTTTCCTTGTATAAAGTGTGCATACAAAAATGATGCAGAAAGAAACGCAGGATTTTGGTGCCAATCAGTATCCAGACTAGACGTGAGCGCTGCTTGAGCCCCTTTTAGTAATGCATCGACATCGATATGCAGTAAGTGAAACGGAAATTGTCCTACTGCACTAAATACCGAGTATCTTCCTCCAACGGGCTCTGGAATTGATAGTCGATGAAACATGTGCGCTTCTGCTGCCTTCCACAATGGTGACCCTTCATCGGTAGTAACTACCACCCGATCGCTGAAGGTATCCAAAGGCATGTCCTGCATGAGTGCATGAAAGTTGAAGAGACTTTCGATCGTTCCTCCGGACTTGCTAATCAAATTAATGACAAAAGATTCGGGATTATCCACTAAATTTGTCAACAGTTTATTGGCGTTTATCAGAAAATTGGCATCGATCGTATCCAGGAAAATGATCTTTGGATAACGATCAGTGGCAAGTGTATCCAGGTTTCCAAAGAAAGCGTCATATACTGCCTTGGTACCCAGGTTTGAGCCGCCAATGCCAATCACAAAAACATACCGAAGATCGGAGTTTATAAAGTTTTGTGCAAAAGATTCAATTTTACGGGCATACACACTGTCTTGAGGAAGGCAAATACAACTTTCAGGCACTGTATAGGTCAATGATTTTGACACTTCTGTTAACTGTGCACGGTATTCAAGTAAAAGTTCTGCAGGGCCAAAGAGTACTTGCTCATCGAGTTGGGTAGTGTCTTTATATGAGAATGTCATACCGAATGTCCGCCAAATTTATTACGCAATACATTTATTATTTTTCCTTGGTAGTTAGGATATTCTCTACTTATACGTCGAGCATGCACTGCGTCTTCAATAACTTGTACTGGCACTTCCATCTCCTGCGCGGTTTCCACCGTCCAAACACCCTCGCTTTTACCCGTCTGCCCAGCTGCCCCTCCGCCTTCTCCCGCACCACCAGGGATTGCTTCTAGGTCGGTACCATAATCTGCAAACCCTTCCTGCAGCCATTTAGTCAACCGTGATTCTATGACACTACCCGTGTTGTAAATACGTACTACTTCATCTAAATCTAACGAATAACCGCTTTTGCGCATCACATCGAACCCCTCTGCGATTGCCTGCATCATGCCATACTCAATGCCATTGTGTACCATTTTTACAAAATGCCCTGCACCATATCCGTCAAAGAATGCGTAACCATCGGGTAGTGCAATATCCTTGAACAAAGGTTCAATCGACTCAAATATGTTCCGTTGCCCACCAACCATCACACACGCTCCGTTTCGCGCACCAGACGGGCCACCTGATATCCCCGCATCCAAAAAGTTCACACCTTTTGCCGCAAACATCTCTGCCCGTCTTTGATCTTCTTTAAAATAGGTATTACCACAATCTACAACGATATCTCCTGATTCAACATATCGAATAACACCCTGTTCACCCAACAAAATATCTTCAATGGCATACCCGGCAGAAACTAAAACAAGAATAGTACGTGGGGGAGTGAGGACTTCAACCAAAGCCTGTATGGATCCAGCAACTTCTAGACCTTGTCCCTCCAATGCCTCGGCCTTATCTACCGTGCGATTAAACCCGACAACCCGCCAACCTTGACCCAATAGATTAAGTGCCAGGTTGGATCCCATTTTTCCCAGACCAATGATGCCGACTTCCTTCTTCATAGGAGTTAATATATCTCTAATGGTACTACATTTTGATCCCATGCCTCTACGATAGGATCAATTATTTTCCACATAGCCCGTACTTCTTCTGTACTCACAAAACGCATCTGATCTCCTCTAATAGCGTCCAATAGTACAAATTCATATTCTTCCAAGCGTTCATTTCTTTCTGTATTACCATAGGTATGATAATGGAGGGTGTTTCTTTGGAAGGCGGTCTCGTGCGACGGCTGACGAAACATCAAAGATAACTCAATCCTTTCTTTATCGGTCAGATCAAATCTTACAAAGTCCTGTACGTCAGTTTCGTCAGGTGGGATATAGCTGGGTATTGGAGCCTGATAAAATATCGTTACGTCTTTTTGTTCTAACGGTCGCTTTTTGCCACCCTCGAGAATAATCGGTACACCATGCCATCGTTGTTGTAATGAAGCCAATTCTATACAGAAGTAGGTTTCAGTTTGTGAGTGAGGAGATACTCCTTCTATTTGTGTATAACCTTTATATTGTCCTCTTTTTGTATTTTTAGGAATCGATTGCCTGGTTGGCTCAACAATGGATTGCAAAAACTTTGCTCTTGATTCTCGAATACCCGCTGCATCAAACGCACGTGGTTTATCCATCATTAATAACGCTGCAACCTGCAATAAATGATTAGCCCCCACATCACGTAGCGAGCCCAGTCCATCGAAAAAATCTCCTCTGTCATCTAAGCCCAATGTTTCATTTAGACGAAGATGAATTTTTGCAACATAGTCTTTATGGAGTGCGGGTTCAAAAATTCTATTGGAAAAACGAAAAGACAAGATGTTTTGTACAGTCTCTTTGGCAAGATAATGATCAATCCTATAAATTTGCTCTTCCTGAAATAACCTTTTTAATTGTTCCTCAAGTTTTAATGCTGATTCGAGATTCTTCCCAAAGGGTTTTTCGACCAACACCCGTGTCCAGCCTTCATCAATTCCACAGGGATCAGTAAGCCCACTCGCTGATAAGTTCTCCAAAACAACGGGATAATATTCAGGAGGAATAGGTAAATAGAAAAGTTTATTGGCACAAATATTCCATAATGTGTCATTATCAGACAATGATAATGAGAGATTTCTATAGCTTTCGATACTATCAAATGTACCTTTGTGATACGTGATGGTGGATAAAAGAGGTGATGCATCTACATCAACGGGTATGCTTTTAATGTGGTGCATTTTTTCGAGTAAGTATTCCCGATACATCTGATCATCAAAATCTCTTCGAGAAAACGCGATTATTCTAAATTGTTCCGGTAGTTTGTTTTTTTGCAGTAATTGAAGCAGTGCGGGAGCAACCATACGCGCCATCAGGTCACCGGTTGCACCAAAAATAACAAGAACGGTGGGAAGAATAGTATTTTCCATTTGGTAAGTATACATCTATAGTATAGTAGGTGCCGCTTGTTGAAGTTCGGTACATAAGCGGCTATTATAGGAATATTACCGCATGTACCTATTTATAAAATGAAATTATTCTTCTTGAAAAATAAAGTCACATTGCCCGAATGGGAGCTCGATATCGTCCTGATTATTGCGATTTTCGTAGGGGCTATTGCAGGAATGTATGCAGTACTCATTGGCATTTTTGGGGATATTAATGCAGCTGGTGACGTGAACGAAGTTTGGGATTTTGCGACACCCGGCGAGTATAATGTATCGGATGCCAACCAAATCGAAGTAACAGGAACAGGTGCACGGTTAAAGGTAAGGAATTACACCAGTGATGCCAATACAAAATTACTCCTTCATCTCGATGAAAGCTCAGGAAATCCAACAGATTCATCATCCCATGGTCATACAACTGCACAAACTGGATTAGCCTATACAACTGGTTCATTAAATAATGCAGGTGATTTTGATGGAACAACTTCAAAAATACAAATAGCTGATTCGGAAGCTCTCTCCCTTACACAGTCCAACACTATTGAAGCATGGGCTAAGTTTGATTCTGGTTTCAGTGCCGGTGCCACCCAAGGTCCTCAAACCATTGTAAATAAAGGATCCTATAAACTTTACTTTGACAACGAAACAGGAAAAGTTACCTACGAGCTTGCGAATGCAAACTCAACACTCTGGACTCAACAAGCAGGGTACGACATGCTGGCAAACAATGCTGCAAAAGTGAATCGCAGTTGGGGACAGAATGGGAAGCAAAATGTTTTTGCGAGTGTAAAAATGGGTTCGAATATTTACGTAGGTTTGGGTGGCAGCACCAATGATGCCGAAGTATGGGAATACAACACCTCTTCAGGACTTTGGACACAAATCGCAGGTAGTGGTATTAACTCAAGCTGGAACAACGAAATTAGTACAAATGCGTATGAAGCAGTACTCAGTCTTGCAACAAACGGCACCGATGTTCTCTATGCTGGACTTGGAACTGGTACTAACGATGGTGATGTATGGCGATTTAAATCAGGATCATGGGCAAAAATCGGGGGAGACGGACTTAATTCTGGATGGGCAGGTAACGCGTTTAATGGTGTGTATTCACTTGCGGTAAGTGGGACTACCTTGTGGGCTGGGTTAGGTACAGGAGGTAATATGGGTCAGGTATGGGTCTGTACTAATTGCGAAACAAGCCCTAACTGGAACGGAAGCAGACTTGGTGGTTTCTCTGGTACTGCACGTGGATGGAGCTCGGGATTTGAAGTGGCATATTCGTTAGCAATCATTGGGACTAATCCCATAGTTGGTCTAGGATCAGGAGCAGGTGATGGAGAAGTGTGGCATTGTACTGCAAGTTGTACAACACCAGGGTCTGCGACCTGGACAAAACGTGGAGGCGATGGCACTGGTGCGGGAGGACAAAGCTGGGGGTCTGCTGAATATGTTCTGTCATTAACCTCTAATGGAAATACAGTGTTTGTAGGAACGGGTATTACTGCAAATGCTGATGCAAATGTCTGGAGTTGTGATACCTCAGCTACATGCAGTGATACCGCTGGATGGACACAGATTGGTAATGCGACTCATTTTGGAATTGATAAGGAAGGAATCTATAGTATTAGGAATAATGGGGGTACCTTATATGTGGGTACGGGTAGTTCAGCAAATGGAGATGACGAGGTGTATCGGTATGACGGTTCATGGAATCGTGTAGGTGGAGATAATCAAGCAGGGACAAACACATGGAATGCAACTCACAATAGTATACGAACATTAGTCGTTGATGACACCACAGTATATGCAGGACTTACCAATACAACCGAGGGACATTTTTGGAAATGTACTTCCTGTGACAACACCCCAAACTGGGGAAGCAGTCGAATTGGCGGTAAGTACGTAAATAAAAGCTGGGGACAATACAACATCGACTCTGTTGAATCTTCTGCCACGGTCGGAGGAAAACTTTATATTGGAACAGGGATGAATACTGCTGGAGATGCAACTGTATGGGAACAGGATCCAAATACAGGATATTGGTCTATTGTTGGTGGTCAAGGAGTGAATGGTAGTTGGGGTATCGACACACATGAATCAGTTGTTTATATGGTTAATTACAAAAACAAATTGTATGTCGGACTTGGTGTTACTACGAGCCAAGACGCTGAAGTTTGGCGATTCGACAATCCTGGTTGGACTATAGTCGGAGGTGATGGCGCTGGGTGGAGTACCAACATAGAAACAGTTTCTTCTTTGGCTGTAGCTAATGACAAATTATATGCAGGTACTGGTAACAACGGGTCAGGAGATGCTGATGTATGGGAATGTACCGGTTGCGACGGGGTATCACCATCATGGACACAAATAGGAGGTACTGCATCTGGTAACTGGGGAGCAACTCCTTTTAGAAATGTTACATCAATGGTTGTACATAAGGAAACGTTATATGTTGGCATAGGCAATTCTACTAACCAGGCTCGAGTATATCGTTATAGTGGAAGTGGCACAAACTGGACACAAGTAGGAGGCAGCGGACTGTATAGCAGTTGGAATACTATTTATGAAGATATTCCTGATTTAGCGATTTGGAATGATAAGTTAGTGGCAGGCCTTGGCTCAACTGGCGGCGGTGCACCTAACAATGATGCAGAAGTATGGCTATGTGATGATTGTAACGGCACACCTTCATGGACAAAAATTGCTGGTGATAGCGATGGTGCAGACAATCAAGGCTGGCTTGATGCTAACAATTATGAATGGGTTGGGGCATTAGGAGTTTATAACGGTGATCTCTATGCAGGATTAGGTGCAAGCGCAGGAGATGCTGAAGTATGGAAATATGACGGGTCATCGTGGATGCATATCGGAGGAGATGGTATTAATGAGAGCTGGCTCGATTCGACTGTTGAAGAAATAAAGTCAATGACCGTGCATAAAGGAAAACTATACGTTGGTACCGGAAATACCGCAAACAGTGATGCAATGGTCTGGTCATATGGTAACAATGGCTATGTGCAGTCATCAACCAATACTCACAATACAGATTGGCACCATGTCGCCGCACGGTATGACGGAACCACAATGGAATTATTTATTGACGGATCGAATGTGGGAAGTACTGCAAAGACTTTGACTATACCTGACAATACACAAGAATTATTTATCGGGTTATCAAAAGGTATTTCAAGTTCTGGCACAGGACAGTACTATTTTGACGGAATGCTTGATGAGATACGAATAAGCAATATTGCACGATCCAGTTTTACTACTTCCCCCTACGCAACCACTGCTCAAACGGTGTCACCTACCACGGCAGTCTTCATGGAAGATATTAAAAACTGGGAGGACTTTAATGAAACGTTACCTGGCAGCCCCGAAGGTACCATTACGTATCGATTATCCGCAAACAGCGGCAGTACTTGGTATTACTGGGATGGTGATTCATGGGAAATATCTGCATCCACGTTGCAATCAAATGACGCAGCCACCGTAACTAATGCAATAGATTCATTTAATGCAAGTGGAGGTGGAATTATGTGGCAAGCCGTCTTGTCAGGAAACGGTTCAGAACAGACAGAACTTACATCGGTTGAGATCACTGCGACATCTGATACCGACGATCCATCAGAACCTACTACTTTAACCGCACTGTCAGGTGCTGGTGGCACCAGTATTACGACAAACACGTGGTATCCGCATCCTTCACCTCAGTTTACCTGGCCAACGGCTGAAACAATTGGTGGTTCTACCGATTCGGGAGGTTCAGGAATAGCAGGATATTATGTCTATTTTGGGACCGATAGCAATGCTACACCTGAAACAGCCTATACCATATTCCAGACAGGCACAACATTCACACCGTCTAATTTAGTGAGTGGTGCAACCTATCACCTCAGAATCCAAGCGAAAGATAACGCACAAAATGTGAGCACCGTTTGGTATCCATTTATCTATAAGTATGATGCCTCAGCCCCAACAAATCCCGACGGATTATCAGTATCTCCTTCTGGTTACTCCGGGACAAACGAATTTACATTCTTCTGGTCAACCGCGGGCTCTGACGTAGGATCTCAGGTTGCGGGTTATCAATACAAGACAGGAGCACTGACCGGTACATTCAGCGACTGGTCGGATACTATTACGGATACGTCAATAACCCTCTCTGACGTAGCGTATCAAGAGAACGCAAACTTGTTCTTCTTAAGAACGGTAGACAATGCTGGAAATGTGTCAGCGTCGACTATACAAGTCTCGTTTTATTATGCAGGTGAAGCCCCCACTGCACCACGCAATCTTTCTGTTTCTCCAACAGGTATCAGTCAAGAGAACGCATTTTCATTTACTTGGGAACCACCAGAGACATTTTCGGGAACTCAAAATGAAATCCGCTACTGCTACACCATTAATACATTGCCCTCTAGTGCAACCTGTACTTTTACGGCACCAGGCGTGACTTCACTACCAATTGATGCATACGCCAATCAACCCCAAGAGAACATCTTGTATCTTGTTGCACGCGACAATGTAGGAAACATAAATTATGGAGCGAAAGCTGAGGTCGTTTTTACCGTTGACACTCCTGCTCCCGGGTTACCATTGAACGTGGAAATTGCTGATGTATCAGTCAAGACTACAGAATCATGGAAACTTGCACTTTCTTGGGAACCTCCATCCAATGATGAAAACGTTGCTAAATATGAGGTGTATGTTTCCACAGACAATTCCGAATACGAATTGGCATCCTCAACAAATGGTATTGCCTATATCGGTACAAATTTGGAACAAACTACACATTATTACAAGGTCAGAGCGTGTGACAACGCTAATAACTGCGGTGCTGACACACAACCGGTATCCCTGTATCCCGATGGACGTTATACCGAACCTGCTTTATTAGTTACAGAACCATCAGTAACCGAAATTACTACACGTAAAGCAACCATATCCTGGACAACCGACCGTGACTCAGATACGCGAATTCAATATGGTTTGGCAAGCAACGACTACTTCGAAGAAGAACCGTCAAATTCCACACAAACAAAAGTGCACACACTGACCCTTAATAACTTGACCCCAGGCACACGCTATTTTGTTGTCGCAAAATGGACCGATGAAGACGGAAATGCAGGTGCTTCCGATGAATTAACCTTCGAAACAAATCCTGCTCCAACCGTCAAATCAGTATCGGTTCCAAACACAACCTTATCTTCCGCATTAGTCCAATTCACCAGCATCAATGCAAAAGGTGCTACCATCCGCTACGGAAAAGGGATTGCTCTCAGTACTGAAAAAGAAGTTGAGACATCCATACTTGAATCAACCTATACGGTAGTACTCGATAATCTTGAAGACGGCACACAATATAGCTACCGAATTGACCCAATTGACTCCGATGATTTTGAGTATGAGGGAACAATTCTTGAATTCAGTACAATACCCCGACCACGCATCACAAATGTAACAATGCAAGAAGTACGCGGTACCGCTCAACCCAGCATGCTTATTTCATGGGAGACAAATGTTGAAACAACATCGGTGCTCACCTACCATCCAAGCGGTAATGCTACAGCTACATTAGATCAGGTTAATTTAACGAGGACAAAAGGTGGTCATGAGCAGCTTATAACTGCGCTATTGCCAAACACCGCCTATACTCTTCTGGTGAAAGGTATTGATCAGTATGGGAACGAAGCATCATCTGATCCTCAATCGTTTACCACGTCTACAGATACACGCGCACCCCGAACAATCAATTTGAAAGTAGATAGCACCATTCAGCAACTTCCAAACAATCAAACACCGCTGGCTCAAATCATCATAACCTGGGAAACCGATGAATTGTCTACCTCACAAATAGAATATGGGGAAGGAACTGGTACCACATATGCGCAGAAGACTCAAAAAGACGAAAGCTTAACTACAAACCATAGCGTGACAATCTCTAACCTCACCCCATCAAAGGTATATCATGTGCGCACGGTCTCAGAGGATAGTGCAGGCAACGCAGGCTACTCAATAGATACGGTAGCTATTACCCCGAAAGCCACCGCGAATGCGCTTGATTTAGTTATTAGTAATTTGCAACAAGTATTTAAATTTTTACAAAGATGACGCAAAAATCAACAATAATATCGGTAGTGAATGTAAAGAAATCTTTTAGAGTCGGTAACCAGGATGTTCAGATTCTAAAGGGCGTAACGTTTGATGTGCACGATGGAGACTTTGTTATTGTATCTGGCCCATCAGGATCAGGTAAATCAACACTGCTTCATATAATGCTTGGACTCGAAGAGCCAAGCTCAGGAACGGTGAGTATTGTAGGTGAAGATATTTATTCATACCGCACAGAAGATGACCGTGCAGTTCTCAGGAAACAACTCGTTGGTATGGTATATCAGCAACCAAACTGGATTAAATCACTGAGTGTCATCGAAAATGTCGCTTTTCCGCTATTATTACTAGGGAGAGAAAAAAATGAATCTATTCAAAAGGCACAGGCTCTATTGGAAAAAGTTTCAATGACTGACTGGGCCGGATACAAGCCTACAGAGCTTTCCTCTGGACAACAACAAAGAATCGCGATGGCACGTGCCTTAATCAATAATCCTGAAATTATTATTGCAGATGAGCCAACGGGTAACCTTGACTATAATTCAGGACAGACGGTCATGCAAATCCTGCAGGATCTAAATACCCAGGAAAAAAGAACTATCGTAATGGTAACTCACGACTTGGAATATGTACGATTTGCAAAATCAGTGATTCGCATCATGGACGGCAAAGTAACCGATATTCTAGAGGGCAAAGCAAAAGATAATTTGCTCAGTGAGGTAAAGTTAAAGAGGGGAGTGGGAGTAAATGCAGCATGAAGCAAAAAGATAAACGGGAAGGTAAAAACTCAATAAGAACCTTTTTCTTAGGATATCCAAAAGCAGCCATGTCATATATTAGCTTTTCTATGTTGTTAGCAGTGTATTTACTACATAATGGTATGGAATGGATCGTGAACAATCGTTTATTACCACCCTTCATTCGCAACCCGTTGCACGCTGCGGTTGAGCGCATATACCTTCGATTAGTGTCATTTAATAGAAGAAGTCAGGTAACAATAAATCGTATTAACTTAATAGACCTGGCGATAAAGAACATGATTGCAAAGAAAACCCGTACGTTTATTACCGTCGGCGGTATGGCAGTCGGGGTTGGCGCAATAGTGCTGCTGCAATCTATCGGATACGGATTACAAGAATTGGTCATTAGCCGAGTAGCTCGTTTAGAAGAACTTAAACAAATTAATGTCTCCCCGCAAATAGGCAGTAATACGAAACTGACCGAAGAAAGTATCTCGCTTTTTAACAAGATTCCTCATGTAGAAAAGAGCCTACCCCAAATCGCTATTGTTGGGCGGGTTACTTACGAAAATTCTAACTCTGACATAGCAGTGTATGGTGTAACACGATCCTATTTAGAGGAATCAGCCATTAAAATGACTGTAGGGTCCTCTTTTGAAAGTGATGTGTTTTCAACACCTACAGAGGAAATTGTTTTGGCTGAAAAAACAGACACCGTGGACATAACAGAGATTGATCCCACGGCAACCCAAGAAGAAATCGTCTCTATACTACCCCTTTCGAATACTGCAGTAAAAGAGGCCGTGATTAATAAAGCATTTCTGGACTCATTAGGACTTACTGAAGATACGGCAATTGGTAAGACATTCGAAGTTTCCTTTATTGTAGTTGGAAGTTTGTTAAATAGTATAGATGAGAGAATAGAGACAATACCTACTACATATACCGTGGTAGGTGTAAGCGCAGAGAATGATTCTCCGTTTTTTTATGTACCATTTATCGATTTACGAGGGATTGGAATAGCTAATTTCTCACAGATCAAGGTTATCGTCGACGACGAAGTAAATGTACCAACTGTACGCCAACACATCGAGGCTCAAGGCTTTATGACAACCTCTGTTATAGACACTGTTTCACAAATAGACAGCCTATTTGGAACTCTTCGGCTTGTTTTGGCAATTGTAGGCTTTGTTGCAGTCATAATTGCAGCACTTGGTATGTTCAATACTCTTACCGTTTCCCTTTTAGAGCGTACTCGTGAGGTAGGTTTTATGAAAGCCATGGGGATGAAATCACATGAAATAAAAGATCTGTTTCTCACGGAATCTTTATTAATGGGCATATTTGGTGGATTATCTGGTTTATTATTTGGAGCCATCGGCGGACTTATGATCAATATTATTCTCAGCATATTCTCATGGTCACAAGGTGGTGGGTATATCGATGTATCGTATATCCCCAATTCACTTATTCTGGTCATTGGGTTGCTTTCTTTATTCGTGGGAATATTTACTGGACTCTATCCGGCTCGTCGTGCTACTAAAATATCAGCACTCAACGCATTACGATATGAATAGGCTTTGGGAGGTGATTCTTTATGTTTGGAATCGATATTAATTTTCTTGCACTCATCATATCTGCAGTTATTAGTATGATAATCGGTGCATTATGGTATGGGCCAATTTTTGGTAAGCAGTGGATGGTATTAGTGGGTAAAACAGAAGAGCAGATTGCAAATAGTGGAGACTTGCCCAAGACATACGGCATTGCTTTCATTAATGCAGTAGTAATGTCGCTCGTTGTTGGTCTTGGCGTGAGCTTGGCTGCAAGTTATTTTTTTCCGAATATACCGATGACGTTTCTTGATGCGATATTCGTAGGAAAAGGGGTAGGCTTTGGAGTCTGGCTTGTTTCTGCAACAACTAGTTTTACGAATAAATTATTCGAAGGGGGAAATATGAAACTCTGGGCAATAGAAAACGGTTATTGGTTATTCGCATTGACTATTGCGGGTCTTATATTTGCATTGTGGATATAAGCATGCAAATAAGCGATTCTTTTGCAGTCAGTTCGTATCTGGTACAAACGTGTGCATGGATATACGCGAATTTCGAAAGCTAGTACTCGATTTTTATTCAATACAGAAACGCTCGTTTCCCTGGCGAGAGACAACTGATCCCTATTCAATCCTCGTATCAGAATTCATGTTGCAGCAAACCCAAACTGATAGGGTAACGCCTAAATATACGGCTTTTATTAATCATTTCCCTGACTTTAAAACTTTGGCTCAAGCAAACCAGGCAAAAGTGTTACGGTATTGGCAAGGTTTGGGATATAACAGGCGTGCGCTATACCTTCACAAAGCAGCACAACAAGTACATACACGTTTTAATGACCAATTACCCTGGGATCAGGACACATTACAGACACTACCAGGAATCGGCCCGTATACTGCCGCTGCAATAGTGGCGTTTGCATTCAATGAACCGGCCGTCGTAATAGAAACCAATATCCGCACCGTATTTATTCATCATTTCTTTGCTGATAGTGACCGTGTATATGACAGAGATATACTTCCTCTTATCGAAGAAACGATGGATACAAAATGTCCACGCGAATGGTACTACGCATTAATGGATTACGGTGCATACCTCAAAAAACTTCATCCCAATCCTAACCGCAAGAGTAAACACTACACCAAGCAAACACGGTTTGAAGGTTCAGACCGCCAGATGAGAGGGGCAATTCTTCGCATGCTAATTCATGAAAAATATATGTCATATAATGAGTTAACCAAACGGTTATCCACAGATGCACCTCGGCTACATTCGATTCTTTCAAACCTCGAACGAGAAGGTTTCCTCACCATTAATGATAACCAACTTTCATTGAAGGATTAATAAAAACAAAGTATTCGCTTATTTGCCTATTTGCTTATTTATTCATTACATCATTACTCCTATACTTAACCCATGCTCCCGCTTAATGACGACCAGCCATCGGGTATCACCCCATTGGTGACTTATCTCATCATTGGTGTGTGTACAGTTATTCTCGTATTCGAGTTTTTCAGCACTGATATAACTGGCTTCCTGAGTAAATGGGCGCTTGTTCCCGGCTATATAGAATTTTCTCAACCAGAAACCTTGTATACATTCATCACTTCTATTTTTTTGCATGGTGGACTTATGCATTTTTTATCGAATATGTGGTTTTTGCGTATATTTGGCGATAATGTAGAGGGCGCTTTGGGGCACGTAAAATTTTTACTGTTCTTTATTATTGGAGGTATTGTCGCTGGTATTACACAATATGTTTTTTTGATCGGGCAGATTATTCCTATACTTGGTGCAAGCGGCGCTATTGCGGCTGTTTTGGGATTTTATGCTGTCCGGTTTCCACGCCACAAGATCCACACTTTGATCCCCAGTATTTTTTTCTTTTTTAATGCACGACTTTCATCCAGAATTGTATTGGCATTCTGGTTTATTACGCAGGTGTTTAATGGTGCAGCCAGCCTAACTGGCACTTCAGCGAACTCAGGAGTTGCCTGGTGGGCACATATTGGAGGATTTGTATTTGGATATGCTGTTGCCAAAGTTACAGAGCCAAAAGTTCGAAAGCAAACAGAGATCTATACACAAGCAATTTATCCCGATGAAGTGCTATAACTTTTGTTATAATTGATTTGATTATTTACCTGCCTGTGCAGGCAGGCGTATGCTCATACGCGGGATTAGTTTAGTGGCTCAAACATCACCCTTCCAAGGTGAAGTGACGGGTTCGATTCCCGTATCCCGCTCCACTAATGTCAAAAATAGAACGACCATATATCATTTGTCACATGATGACGACAATTGACGGCAAAATCACTTCAGCTACCGGTGAAGATATTCTAATGGATTACTTTGATCTGTATACACATACTGAGGACGAACTAGAAACCAAGGCATACATGTTTGGTCGTGTGACCATGGAAATGTTTGCTGAAACGAAAAATACACCGCTACCAACACTCTCTCAAACATCTGATCACGAAGACTTCTTAATTTCTCACGACAGCAAATTCCATGCTTTTGCCATTGACACAAAGGGTGTATTGCGTTGGAAAGACAACTTTATAAATCTCTCAAACGTTGATCAAAATGTTAATCTAATTATCGTAGTTAATTATTCAACTCCACAGGAATATTTAGCCTATTTGCGAGAAAAGAATATTTCATATGTGTTTGGAGGAGACGATTCAATAGATTTTTTGAGATTATTTAAGAAAACAAAGGAACTTTTTGGTATAGAGAAAATAGTACTTGAAGGGGGAGGAATTATTAATGGTTCAATCCTCGAACAAGACTTGATTGATGAAATAAGTCTACTGCTTACACCGATTGCCATTAATCAGAGCAAGGCACCATCTCTGTTTGAAAGAAACACAATAGAACTTGATATTAAGAATTTTAGATTGCTAAGTGTACAGCGCTTAGACAAAGATTGTGTTTGGCTGAGATATAAGAAACATGAATAAAGTGAAACCACCTGACAAGTGATAGCAGGTGGTTTACAGGTGTTCACCACCTGCAAGACTATTTCGTGTCATCCTTTCTCACTAAAACGATTTTCGAATGACAAGAAGTTAGATCCATACCAATTTTTATGGTTTATGTAATAACCACAGAAGTCACTACAAGTTCGTACGTAGCTAGAAAGAGCAATTATATAAACAACTATTCGTTCTCACCGTTTTCCGAAGAATCCCCCAATTCATTTTTTGCTAATTGTTTGTCATCAACCTGGATTTTTTCAAGAATACCTAGTAATTCTCGCGCATTTGAGGCACCATAGGTAACCATGATCTCGTCTGGGATTACAATAGTTATTTCGGTTCCATTAAGTCCTTCAGTTTCGACAACTTCTATTTGCACATTAGGTAATCTTAACTGAAGCTTATCAGCCAAATTTTGCGCATCAAATCTTGCAGCTACGAATTCAACATCAGAGCTTTGTCTTTCTGACATTATAATCGCCTCCTTTAAATTAATGTTATAATCTTAGCATAATTGCTCTATAATAATGAACAAACGCATCCTCTTCTTCATTCAACAAGCCGGCATGCTTATGCAAATGCCGCGAACACACAAACGAAATCTTGGTAATACTTTTGATACAGTTGCTTCACACAGCCATCATACTGCAATTATCGCTTACTCTATTGCAAGAATGGAAAATCTATCACACGAAGAAGGAATGCGAGCAATGGCTATGGCTAATCTTCATGATTTACCAGAGGCACGAACAGGAGATTTCGACTTTATCCAAAAAAACTATTCCAAACCTGACGAGGAAAAAGCTATTACGGATACTTTTGCCGGTTTCGACTTTGGATCTGATTTGCATAAACTAATAATTGAATACGAAAAAAGAGATACATTAACGGCACAATGTGCGAAAGATGCTGATCTGGTCGAACAAATGTATCAAGAATGGGTTCTTGGATGGCAAGGAAACAAATTAGCACAGCGATGGTTTGACGATAAACAGGCGATGACCGTACCAAAATTTTATACTGAGTCCGCAAAAACCATTATCCTGAAGATGAAAGATTCTAACCCACAAGAATGGTGGTGGTATGAGTTCGTAACTAATAATTACAATTCCAAAAATCTTACAGGAAGAGAGTAATTGCTTGATAAAAACACATTCTAAATGAAAACAATCCTCATTACCGGAGCTTCTTCAGGATTTGGCAAAGCAACAGCTGAACTTTTGGCAAAAGACGGACACAACCTCATATTAATTGCCCGACGCCTAGAACGGCTTAAAGAGTTACAGAAAATCTTGAACACTCAAACATATCTTGCCCAAGTTGATATCACGCAGCGAGAGCAGGTAGAACGATTCTTCAACGAAATTCCTGAAGAGTTTAGAAATATTGATGTACTGGTAAATAATGCAGGTCTTGCACGCGGACTTGATTTGGCACAAGATGCACATTTGGACGATTGGGAAGAAATGATTAACACCAATATAAAAGGTGTCACCTATGTTACCCGACTAACACTGGAGATAATGAAACAACGAAATAGCGGCCATATCGTCAACATTGGCTCTGTATCCGCGATTGCTCCATATCCAAAAGGTAATGTCTACGGAGCAACAAAGGCTTTTGTACGGCAATTCTCACGAAATCTTCGAACAGATTTAATTGGCACAAATATCCGTATTTCAAATATAGAACCAGGAGCAGCTGAGACTGAATTTTCGCTTGTTCGATTCAAGGGAGATCAAGAAAAAGCAAATGCGGTATACGTAAACGCACGCATGCTCAAACCAGAAGATATTGCAAACACCATTAAATGGATTATCGATCAGCCACTTCATGTAAATATCGATAATGTAGAAATCATGCCCATTGACCAAACATACGCTGGATTAACTACCTACCGAGCTACACGATAATAGTAAAAATGCACCAAGAATACGTTATTGGAAATGCTGAACAAGAAAGCCTAAGCCATAGAGGCTGGATTATCGGTCATTTTATTGAACCATCCGATATACGTTTTTCTAAGGACGTCGAAATCAAATTTAGCAAATTACCCAAAGGGACAAGTCGTGAAACATGGTCTATTAATCAAACCGCACATACCATTTCTTTGGTTATTTCAGGAGAATTGCAAGTTATATTAAAGGGAGAAGTGGTAAATATAAGTGAAAATGAATATTTCTTATCAAGACCTGGCGTCGCACATAAGTATGTTGTGCGTAAAGACGCAGTTATCTTGACAGTGCGCTGGCCATCTTTGCCTAATGATCATACTAATTGTTTAGAATTAGCACCGAATAGTACTCATTAAGACAAGGCAATGAAAATTAATGTACAATACTTGTATGGATCGAAGTCTTGAATTCCACAAGATTAAAGAGACCATTGCCGTCATTCCATACGGACATGTTGCGACTGTTAAGGAAATGGCAGATGGGTTAGAAGTCTCCGAGGATACTATTCTTTGGGCACTCAAGGAAATTGACGATGACATGATTCCTATTCATCGAGTGGTACGAGATGATGGAACATTGCTTGGTGATTCATATAGTATGAACGAAGAAACACAGAAAACCGCACTTGAAAAAGAAGTGGTTAATTTTGTTGACACTACAACGGTTGATCTAGAGAATCATTTTTGGAGCGCTTGTGAGTATGTCAGAAAAAATGCCTAAACAATTCGTCTCTATACTTATTATTGCTATCCTCCTTCTGGTAGGAGGGAGTGTACTCTATGCACTCTATCTCTCACCTGTTGAAAAAATTCCGCAACCCACACCGCCGACTCCTACTTTTAGTCCGCAACCGCGGGAGCAAACAGTCACAGGCAATTTAACCTGCTTGTCTAAGAGGGGAGATCAGCAAACCGCAGAATGTGCATACGGTATAGAAACTACCAACGGGCAGACGTATCAAGTATCTTTTGATGATTCTATTGATATAACGTTACTTGTTTTTGATAGATCATACACGTTTACGGGAACCGTGAATACGGACGTAGATGAAAAAATATATATCATCGACGGCACAATGCACGTCAACGAAATTAAGTAGCACGACCCCCCTCTTATGCACCACCGATTCACCCAGAGAGACATAGACAAACACGTAAAACAGGAACACAACCTCAATCCATTCACCACCTATTTACGCGAAATAGTGTATGGCGGGAATGATGGCATTGTCACTACGTTCGCCGTTGTTGCGGGTTTTGCTGGAGCACAATCTGACTCGAATATGGTAAACATATCGGTTCTTGCCGTATTACTTTTTGGATTTGCTAATCTCTTTGGCGATGCAACCTCAATGGGGCTAGGGAATTTTTTGTCAATAAGATCTGCACAAAAGGTCTACCGTAATCACAAAAAGAAAGAAGAATACGAAATACGTCATAACAAAGACTACGAAACAAACGAAACTATTTACATTCTAAAGAAACATGGATTTTCCGATGAACAAGCACAACAGATAACACATTTGTATTCACAAAACCCTGCATACTGGGCTGAATTTATGATGCGGTATGAACTCGACATGCAAAACCCGGAAGACGAACGTCCGTTACTCACCGCTATTGCCACATTTATATCTTTTATTTGTTTTGGATTCATCCCACTTATTCCGTTTGTACTCCTACGCGACTCAGAGTTCACGTTTTATTATGCAATCTTCTTTACCGTATTTGCTTTACTTTTGCTTGCAGTGCTACGCTGGAAAGTTACCAAAGAACATTTATTAGCATGTATTGCGGAAGTATTTTTAGTGGGTGGATCTGCAGCGGGTGTCGCATATTTGGTAGGCAGGTTATTTTAACCCCAGACAATTATCTCTGAAATAATCCACCATACCAGACGGTAATACATCAATATGTCCCAACAAAAGTCGGACGAAGAGATCGCACAGATCGTTCGCACTTCAAACAAAGAACTGTACCGAGAAATTGTTGAGCGATATCAACATAAGCTCTATTCATATGCTTTGTATCTACTTAAACATGAAGATGCAGCAAAGGATGTCGTACAACAGGCTTTTATTAAGGCATATATCAATCTTAATGGATTTGATACATCAAAGAAGTTCTCAAGTTGGATATACAGAATTGTACATAATGAGGCGATTAACTATATAAAAAAGCATAGAAACCAGATGCAGCTTACAAATGAGGCATACGACGTGAAGGATCCGAGCGTAAATGTTGACACGCTTTTTGAAAGAATGGAGCAAGACGAGCATATCCAGCGTCTGGTAGCCTCACTTCCCTTTAAGTATCGTGAGGTGCTTATTTTATACTTTATGGAAGAGAGGAGTTATGAAGAAATCAGCGACATTTTACGAATACCCATTGGCACAGTAGGTATACGCATATTGCGTGGAAAGGATCAACTGAAGCAACTTATTAACGAATACTATGGATAAACTTAATTTGACCGACCAGGTCATGCAGACAATTGAGCAGAAAGATGTACGTATACGACCCAAAGCTTACTTTTTAGTTGGCACCGTTATCTTAGGCCTGGGCATCACACTGTTATTCCTCATAGCAACAATTTTTACCAATTTTGCTGCGCAACACCTCAGAAGTATTGGACCACTCGGGTATCTTTGGTTTGGAGAATTTGGGTTACGTGCATTTATTGAAACGTTTCCTTGGATTCCGTTAGGAATTGCTTTTGGAGCAATCATCTGCGGTCTTATATTTATACGAAAATATGAGTTCTCGTATAAACACAACTTCCTGGCTGTCGCCGGTGCAATTATCGTGGGAATACTGAGTGGTGGGTTTGTGTTAGACCAGATTGGGCTTAATGAACAAATACACCATGTGCCGGCCGCCCGACCATTCATGAGAGAACAATTTCACGGTGAACTATGGATAGTTGGCGAAATAATTGAAGTAACACCATCAGCACAGACCTTAATAGTACGAACCCCGGAAGGAACACGCATACCCGTCATATGGGATCAACGGACTCTTTTACCGTTTGGAGGGTACTTTGAATTGTATGAACGGGTACGCATAGTTGGGGAGCAACGCGGAGATTATTTTTATGCAGTAGGTATTGGTAAAGGAGGTCTCAAATGGCGGAAGCTTAGTTTCATACCATATCAGAAGGTATATATTACACCATTGTTTACGTTTCAAAAGTATCACTATATACTAAGAACACCGGTATGATTACTCTCTACACAACAACCACGTGCCAAACCTGCATTCCCATTAAGGAATATTTAGATACTAGTCACATTGAGTATACGGAAAAACTTGTAGATCTTGATAATGACGCTGCCGGAGAAATGATCAAGAAGTCTAATCAAAAAAGCGTTCCGGTTTTAGTAATTACCAAAAAAGATGGATCTGAAGAAATTGTTGTCGGCCATGACTTAACCGAGATTACAGCTGTCATGAGCGAGGTATCAACTGTCAGCTAAACAATTAGCAGCTGACTAGTGGCTAATCATATTAGTCCTTCGGTTAGTAATTTTTGTCCTATTGGATCCTCATACACAGTATTCAACTTCGCCGGGCTATAATCTCGGCCGTAATGCTTAAGACGCGCCCCAAACCCCCACCAATCTTCTTTTGGAATAAGCTCCATTAATTCCCTTTCTAAGGTTTCAGCATTTTTACTCTCACTCAAGCCAAACTTCTTACACAACCTCAACACATGCGTATCAACCACTATGCCTTCATGTGTATGAAATATTTCACCCAAAATTACATTCGCTGTTTTCCTTCCTACACCGGGCAATGTAATTAATTCTTCCAGCGTTGATGGAAGTTCGCCATTATAGTCGTTCAGAATTTTCTGGGCAGCACCAATAACACTTTTTGCTTTGTTTTTGTAGAACCCCGTAGACATGATATCGTGCTCAAATTCGCTCATGTCTGCATTCGCATAATCACTCATGTTTTTATATTTTTTGAATAGCTGTGCTGTGACAATATTGACTCTTTCATCGGTACATTGCGCTGACAAAATAACCGCTACCAACAATTCCCACGGAGTTGCATAGTGTAATGGCGTTGATGGAGGAGTTGGGTAGAGCTTTTTCAATTCGGTATTAACCAAATCTGCACGTACTTGCATATCACCTTGTATTGTAAACTCATTATATGAAAATCCGAAAGGCAATAATACCAGCCGCTGGTACCGGCACAAGATTTCTTCCCATAACTGCAACGATCAACAAGGAAATGCTTCCTATACTTACACGCCCTGTAATTGACTACGTGGTAGAAGATTGTATTAATGCTGGAATCGAAGAGATTATTTTTGTCGTACGAAAAGGCGACACACAAATTAGAGACTTTTATACCGAGAACACAACCACCCTCCGATATCTAGAAAGCAACAAAAAAGAGGAAAAGTACTTAGAGCACCTAGCACGAATTTCGTCAGTTATATTTACCTTTGTAGAGCAAGAAATTGGTCCGGATAAACCCTATGGCACAAGCATTCCGCTCAAACTATGTTATGAACATGTTAAAGATGAACCTCGTTTTGCAGTTTTAATGGGTGATGACTTTATTTTCTATAAAAATGGCAAGAGTCTCTTAAATGAAATGAATATGCTCCTTACTGAAGCCAGTGCACAGGGTGTCATTACGTGTAGAGAAATCCCCTGGGAGACAGTCAGTCGCTACGGTGTAGTTGAATTTGAGGAGCGATCGACATACAAATTCATGACAAATATTGTTGAAAAGCCGGTAATCACTGAAGCAACCTCTAATTTGGCAAATGTCAGTAAATACTTGCTCACTCCTGACATATTTGAATTTATTTTTGTACAACAACCTGATCCCATACTTAATGAGTACCTCTTAACGACTCCGTTGTTGGCGTATGCACAAAGTCAAAATATAGCAATTCTTATACCTTCGGGAGAATACATGGACTGCGGAACACCCGATGGTTGGCTTGCGGCAAATAACTATATACACTCCGCTAAAAACTCAAATTTAATAAAATGACGCCACGTGGTATATAATCTTTTTATGATCAAGGTCGAACACTTTACGAAACGGTTCGGCGATATGATTGCTGTAGATGACCTTTCATTTGAAGTGAATGAAGGTGAAATTTTTGCTTTTCTTGGCTCAAACGGTTCAGGTAAAACAACCACGGTACGATGCCTTTTGGGAATTTACACTCCTACGTCTGGGACATTGCTTATTGATAATAAACCATTTTCCACTAATATGGCGCAAATGATTGGGTATCTTCCCGAAGAACGAGGGCTGTACAAAGATGCTCGAGTACTGGAGACACTCATATATTTTGGCCAAATAAAAGGACTCTCCAAAGCAGAAGCAAAGACAAGAGCCCATGAATACTTAGAATGGGTTGAACTCGCCGATAAGGCAAATGTTGAAATCAAGCGACTCTCCTCCGGTCAACAACAAAAAGTGCAATTAGGCATCGCTATTATTAACAAACCAAGACTTATGATTCTGGATGAACCCACAAAAGGCCTGGACCCCTTAAACCAGGATATCCTCATGCAATCGCTTCTAGAACTAAACCAGCAAGGTTCTACCATTATTTTTATTTCACATCAGATGGAGGAAGTTGAGAAGATCGCACACAGAATCCTTATGATAAAGCAAGGTAAGAAAATACTGTATGGGCCATTGGATCAAATTAAAAAGGGATTCGGAGGGAAGTCATTACATGAAATCTTTGTTGATGTATCAAGGAAGGAGGAGACCACCTAAAAATTACTACGTTTGTAAATTTGCATACTAATTAAATTATGCGCAATCTACTACTTGTCGCACAACGAGAATATATAAAAATTGTGAGGAAACCCTCTTTTTGGGTTTCTACATTGCTTTTACCGGCATTTATCGGCTTGGTTAGTTTTATTTCGGGTTACACAGCTGAGCAAGCAGAGAAAAAAATCCAAGAGCAAGTACAGAATGCGAGTGCAATTGAGGTATTTGACGAATCTGGCTACATAAATCCGACACTTATTGCTACACCATTTGTCCTGGTAACCGATTATGAACAATCGCTCTCACAAGTTAAAAGCGGCAATATAGACGCACTCATCTATTATCCTTCTGCCATCGCACAAGATCAGGAAATAATAGTACACGCCAAAGACACCGGGCTTGTTACACGTGGACGATTCAATGACGTTGCGCGAAATCTACTCCAACAGAGCATTCTGCTACGAATCGGAGATCCTCATCTTATACAACTATACAACGCGCAACTAGAGGTAAACACAAAAACATATGCCAATGGGGAAGAGGTTATCATTGATATTGAAAAATTTGTCGTACCTGCGGTAATCCTTGTTCTTTACTTTTTACTGACGATGATGTCAACGAGCTTCCTGCTTTTGAGCGTATCTGAAGAAAAAGAATCCCGCATGATCGAAATTCTGCTGTCTATTATGCCATCCAAACACTTAGTATGGGGAAAAATTGTAGGACTTGTCGGAGTGACGGTGACACAAGTACTGGTACTTGGCACCTGTAGTATAGCAATCCTATGGTTTACAATAGACAAACTACCAATTGAAATTGACTGGTCAGCAATTGTCATTGATCCGATTTCCATAATCCTGGGCATATTCTATCTTTTTGCTGGATTCCTTATCATGGCAACAATTATGGTTGGTGTGGGTGCTGCAATGCCTACATACCGTGAGGCACAAAGCTTCTCTTCAATATTTATAATTGTTTCGATTTTTCCGATTTATTTTATAACGCTCATCATACAAGAACCGATGGGAACTATTGCCCGCATATTGAGTTTCTTCCCCTTCACCGCACCGCTTATCCTTCTTGGCAGAAACACACTACAAGCGTTGCCGATATGGGAGGGTATAGTAAGTGCAATCGCCCTGATTGTATATGTTGGTATCGGTTTCTGGGTTGCATTCAAGTTATTTGACGTAGGGTCATTGGAGTATGACAATCGGCTGTCTCTTAAACGGTTAATCGGAACCAAGAATAAAGCTGAGTAATTGCAGTGAAGGCTGTAAATGGTTTTTGAACTGTATTAAACCTTCAATCCCAAGATCTTGTTGGAAGTTAATCCATTCAACTTCTTCCCGATGCATACGTGCAATTTCCACAAATAAGTATTCGGCCAAGCCTACAACAGTATGTTCAGTTTTGAAAAAATGTATCAATAGTGTCTTGTTGAGCACTTCAATAACACTAAACCCAATAACCTTGTCGTTGTGTAGTACCGTTACAACTTTTGTCGGCAACTGGTCCGCAAAAAGAAGCCACTTTTCAAACGCCATCGCCTCAACTTGAGCATTTATATCAGACGAATGAATTGGCCTCTCAAAGAATTCCCAAAGGCCGCTTCTAAGACTTTTGTCTTCTGAGTTTTCTAAATTGCATATTTGGTATTTGTTTATTTGTTTATTGAATCTATTGTTCTTTCTCCTTACATTCTCGAACCGCTTCCCCTGTATTACGCTCACTTCCTTTACAGAATATACATATTCCGCATTGTCTCGGTCTACGGTAAACGGTGCGAAAGGGACGGTACTCTCAATAACAATATCTGGTGAATCCTGAAAACGATCGAAGATAGCTTTTGATACCGGACCTACAAACGAAACTACCCTTTGGTTACTTATGGGTAGAGTGCGGATCAAACAACACCCCTTAGCATATCTCTCAATAGTCAGATCATTATTGAGGTCCATGATAAATAGGTTAGTGGGGGAATAGTAACTATGTTTTGGCTCATTGCCCATTAAATGCGAGTATTTTTCTAAAAGCATAGCTATGATAACGGTATTCATATTATAATCCTATTAATGAAACAGCAGCTAGAGAAAATCCTGGAATGGGGCAAAAAGAAATTTCACTTCACTCTTGCTTCGTACTTTTGGTTTTTCGCACATATTAGACTTAAACGGTGGAAACCCGAAGTAATTGTGATAACAGGGTCAAACGGTAAAACCTCTACGCTAAATCTGGTTGAAACTGTTCTCGGTGAACAGGCAGTCTATTCTCATAAGGCAAATAGCTCCTACGGACTTGCCTTTTTTCTCCTCAGCATGAAGCGCATATCATTGAGGATGCGCGAATGGCCTTACTTATTTTGGCATGCGCTGATTAATCTCAATTATCGCTTGCCAGAGGAAAGAATATTTGTTGCAGAGGCCGACTGTGACCGTCCGCACGAAGGTGAGTTTTTGGGAAATCGGCTTAGACCAGCCATCACCATTTGGCTTAACACAGCACGCACGCATGCAATGAATTTTGAAACTCGTCTGCAAAATTCTGAATTTTCTGATGTGCAAGATGCTATCTCATACGAATTCGGTAACTTTCTTAAGTATACTTCTGACTACTGCATAGTAAATGGCGACGATCCACGGCTCATGAAGCAGTGTGAGCGCACTTCAGCACGCGTACATCCTGTATCAATAAATGCAGTAGAGAAATATGCACTTTCTACAAACGGCACGCAATTTACAATACACGGAGAAACGTATCATTTTCGTTATGTACTCCCGAAAGAATTTGGATATAGCATACTTGCCGCTCTTACCTTAGCCCAAATCAGGAATATCCCGCTACCAACACCGTTTGATACATTTGAACTTCCACCGAGTCGATCAAGTATTTTTGAAGGGATTAATGGCACAACAATTTTGGATAGCTCGTATAATGCAAATGCTAATTCAATGGCGGTTATACTGGATCTCGTAAAAGAAATACCAGCAAAACGTAAAATCGCGGTTATTGGAGCACTATTAGAGCAGGGAAGTTTTAGTGAAATATCTCACCACGAGCTTGCAGATAGCCTATATGGGGTAGGGTTCGACGAAGTCGTCTTAAATGGTTCGCTCGTTAAAGAATTCACACTGCCGAGGCTATTGGAAAGAGGCCTTGCACACGATCACATTCATGTCACTGCAACCAACAAAGAAGCCTTTGAAACAACTAAAGCACTACTTCAACCAGGTGACCTGATACTGGTCAAAGGCGGAAGACAAGAAGGTATTGTAGAACACCTTCTCACTCACCCTGAAGATATTGCGAAATTATGCCGTCGCGAAGAAGCCTTCGAGCTTCTGAGAAGACAAGAAGGACTATAGGTGGTACCCCAGAGAGGAGTCGAACCTCTGACCTACTCCTTAGAAGGGAGTTGCTCTATCCTACTGAGCTACTGGGGCATACATGAATTTTAGCATGCAGAAAGGCTAAGGGGCAAAACACTACGCTTTAGTTATTTCGACAGATTCGATGAATACTTTTTCTGTAGGTATGGACATCTCACCAAATTGATTTGCTTGAACCGGAGTATCTGCTAAGGCATCTACAACCTCAATCCCTTCAACTACTTGTCCAAAGATGACATAATTCTTTTGAAGCGCAAAATCTTGGTGCATAATAAAAAACTGACTTCCGTTCGTATCAGGTCCAGCATTAGCCATCGCAACAACACCTCGGGTATATTCACCTTCAAAAAGTTCATCTTCAAATTGGTACCCAGGATTTCCACGCCCTGTACCCGTCGGGTCACCTGTTTGAATCATGAAGTTTTTGATTATTCTATGTATGGGTACATTTTCGTAATAACCGTCTTGGGCAAGAAACACAAAATTATTCACAGTGATAGGAGTTTGTGTCTCATACAAATCAATCGTTATCTCCCCTTTAGTGGTTTTTAATAGGGCTTTATAGTCAACGCCATCTTCTAACATCATTGCTGGAGCACTTGGATACTGTTTCATGGTGGTTGATGTTGGAGTTGTAGTGTCTGTGTCGATTGCACTATTCACATCTCCTCCGTCAAACCCACCTTTACTAAAGAGGGAGTATGCAAAAATGATTACTATAACACCAGCAGCTAAAATTCCCCAACGTTCTTTCATACCTTGGTAGTATAACAAAATAAGTTCTAAGTCGTAAGTAAGAAATAGTGCCAGATTTGTATTATTTGATTATTTGTCTATTTATACTATCATTATTCCAATGGCTGGACATTCTCATTGGGCTCAAATCAAAAGACAGAAAGGTCTGAATGATGCGAAGAAAGCAAAAGTATTCACTAAGCTCGCACGTCAAATCACCTATGCAGCCCGAAGTGGGGGAGGCGACCCCGCGTTTAATCCAACACTTGCATCCGCAATCGAACAGGCACGTAAGTTTAATCTACCCAAAGACCGAATTGATAAAGCCATCAAACTCGGTACCGGCGAATTGGATACGGGACCATTGGAAGAAATTACCTATGAAGGATACGGCCCGGGAGGGGTGGCGTTTCTGGTGAAAACATTGACCGATAACCGTAACAGGGCAGTAGCGGAAATTAGAAATATCTTTAGCAAACATAATGGTACATTAGGAAGTGCTGGATCCGCAGCATATGTCTTTGGAGATGATCCCGAGAATCCTGCATTTACCATTCATGTTGAGGACAAAAAAATTACCGAGCAGCTCCTTAATTTGGCTGATGCATTGGAAGAGCACGATGACGTACAAGACGTATTCATGAATGCGGAGGTTGAAGAACTGAATGATTCAAATGTTTACAATTGAGTTATAATACCTGTATGCCTAACAAAACCTTAAGACGGTCGGCAACAAATCAAGTCATTGCAGGGGTATGTGGAGGAATCGGAGAGTATTTTGATATTGATCCATCAGTCGTCAGGATTATATTTATTGTATTGGCATTTGCTACGGGATCCGGAATTATTCTCTATGTAATTTTGTGGCTCGTTATTCCAGGTGCTACCAGTTCCGCACAAACAATCGGTGAGGCAACTATGCGAGAAGGTTTCCAGGAAATGGGTAATAAATACCAGGAAGTGAAAAGCAAAATTGAACAAGAGTTTAAGGACGAAGAAAAGCCTCAATCGGCACCTACGCAAACCCCAACACCAACTTCAAATTCAGGAACAAACTGGCTTGGTGTAATTCTTATTCTTCTTGGAAGCTGGCTATTTCTTAAGAATTTCGGATTCTTCCGCTTTTTTGATATTGGCAGACTCTGGCCAATAATTCTGATCGTGATTGGATTGTATGTATTGATGGATAGGAAAAAGTAACTAATCACTCACAGATCTGACAGCTTCACGCACACGCTCGAGTATCTCATCAAAAGAATTAGCCATTATCATAAAACCTGCTGACATGACATGCCCTCCTCCTGTATTACTTACTTTAGAAGCAATATTTGCGACATTAAAGGTACCACTCTCCTGCGTTCTTAGTGATGCCTTAAATTTACCTGGTTCTGACTCTTTTATAACAATCCCAAATTTAATATTTGGTTCTGTTACATATTTATACATTTTAGTTAAATCACCTATAGTTGCTTGTCTATCACCATCTATACCGAGTTCGACTAATTGTTGGTATGAAATAAAGGAGTAAGCAAAATTTAATTCTTCATCAATACGTGTATTAGCATATACCAATCCATAAAATTTTAACTGTTTATACGTTATTGTGCTTAAATCGTATTGAACTAATCGAGTGTCAATCCCATATGACACGAGTTTGCTTGCAATCTCAAGTGTTTTGGGTGTAACTGAATAAGCAAACCATCCGGTATCAGAAACTACTCCATAGAACAAACTTAAGGCGACTTCATAGGTAATTTTGGCACCGACCTTAGAATACAAATCGAAGAGAATTTCCGCAGTAGAATGGGCCTGTAAGTCTACGTAGTTCAGATTACCAAAAATTTTATTATCCTGATGGTGATCTATATTAATCATGGTGCACGAAGCCGGAATCTCAATTTTATTCTTAGATATTCGTGCATAATCACTTAAATCCTGAATGAGCAGCACATCATATTTGCTTAAATCAACTTCACTCGGATCTTTAATTAGAACATTTTCCAATTTTTCAAGAGTAGTGGCTTTTGGCGGCTGATCTGCAGAAATTAGTGTTACCGTTTTGCCCAAATTTTTAAGTAAAATAGTTGAAGCCAAAGCACTGCCAAATGAATCAGGATCGGGACTTACATGTAAAGGGATAAATATGGTTTCTGATTTCTGCAAAGTGTCCCAAATTTCCTCGTACGTATTATTCTTATGCTCAGACATTGGATGATTGTACCTTCAAAGTAGTATCGCTTCAATGATTGACCCGTAACTACCAAAAGAATTACGATGAAGAAGTGAAAGAAATTCTTCGCTCATTCTCATTGGTACGTCCGCATAGAACAAAAATAGTTGTAATTGTAATTTTTACTGTAATATTAGGAACAATTGATGTACTACCAAGTTTTGTATATAAGCATCTCGTAGATACGATTGCTGAGAATCCATCAAATTCCGAAGCATTCAAAGATGTCTTTGTTATAGGTGTTATTTATTTTGTTATCCTTGGCGCTCAAACTCTCGTAAGTTCACTCCGTAATCATTATGCATATACATGGAAAAAAGAAATTCATATTGACTTAGTACAAAGTACATCTGAAAGTCTTTTTGCACTCAAACAATCCTTTTTTCATAGGACTACAGTAGGCGAAATTACCCAAAAGCTTCGTGGTGGTGTTAGTTTTTTGTGCGATTTGGTCATTGACTATAGTATGGATATTTTGACACCGCTCGTAACCGCTACACTTTCTATCTCCATCCTTATCCAGCTTGATTATAGAATCTTAATTGTAATTCTTATTGCTGCGCCTCTTTATGCACTTTTCTTCCAACTTGCGATGAATGCAATTACTACCTATTCACCGAAGAAAGTAGAAATGGAAGAAAAGGCAGGAGGAAAGCTAATCGAAGCATTTAACAGTATTGAATCAACAAAAGTTAACAGTTTTCCCGCGTCAATTCTTTCGAAGGTAAAAAAGTTTCAGCTAGAGGGTTTACATTATTACAAAGAACAAAACAAGCGTCGGCAGTTCTGGGGCGGGTTGGCAGGACAAGTCTCTGATACCGTACTGGTCATTTCAACAATATTAGCCGCGTATCTTATATTTTATGACAATTTATCCCTTGGTGATCTTGCGCTCGTTTCTGCTTTAAGCACAAATTTGCTTACACCAATTCGCAGAATTTTATATATGCAGTTAGATTTTAAAGAAGCTTCAATTAACATAAAACGACTCTTTGAGGTCCTTGATGAACCGAAGGAATCATCAGATTTTACCGGAGAAGTAATCGCGCGAAATTTGAAGGGAGCAATTTCATTCTCAAATGTTTCGTATGCGTATAACGAGACCAGAAATGTGCTTTCCAACATATCACTTGAAATTCAACCGGGAAGCACAGTCGCACTCGTTGGCCCCAGTGGATCGGGTAAGACGACCCTCACAAAACTAATTGCGGGATTGTATGTGCCACAAACCGGAGTAATCACTATCGATGATACGCCTATTACTCATTATGACCTCACGTCACTTCGTAAACATATCGCCATCGTATTTCAGGATCCGTTTGTGCTTTCCGACACCATTAAGAACAATCTAAAATTCGTAAATCCAAAAGCAACCACAGATGATATTGAACGTGTTGTGCAACTTTCCAACATGACTGAATTTGTTAATAAACTACCGGATAAGCTTGATACTGAGATTGGCGAAAGAGGCGTACGGCTCTCTGGTGGGCAAAAACAGCGTTTGGCAATTGCACAAGCACTACTCAAAAATCCTCCGATTATCATATTTGACGAGGCAACAAGCTCACTTGATGCAGAAAATGAACGACTTATACAAGAAGCGATGCAGCGGCTCATGAAAGATCGTACGACAATAATCATTTCTCATCGGTTGGCCACCGTTATACATGCAGATGTTATCGTCGTCATGAAAAACGGCAAAATTGTAGAACAGGGTAGTCATCGTGCATTACTTGCGCAAAAAGGGCTGTACGAGAAACTATATAAATTACAAACGAAAGAACCTGAGGAGAAAATTACATTTGACTCGCTCTAGTTAATTAGCGTTCATCGGATGATTGTTTTACGCCTGCCAATGCACAGAGTGCCTGAGCCTCATGTACCACAGTCTCGAGATTATTCGCTTCTACTGTCTCTTTCGAAAGAGCCAACACATCGGTACACAAAACCTTGTCCATTCCCAGTAGTACCTGACGTTGATCCTCTTCAAGGGATAAAAGGGACGTTATTGGATACGTGCCACTTTGGGTGATGAGTTCGCGAATGCTAAACCCTTCCGGATAATCCCACGATGAAACGTGCATACCTACACACTCTGCATAGTATCTCGCGTCAGTTGTCAGCTTGGTGTTCGTAATAAGCCATACCCGGTGCAGCTCGTGTTCTGCTTTTCGTTGTTGATCCCAGGCTGCACATATATCCTCAAAACGTGCCTGTGTATATAAGACTACCTGTGCGTCTGTTTTTGATCCCGCACTGTTGTGATATTTTGCCTCAATCATGTAGCGCACACCTGCTTTAGTGGCAATAATATCTGTTTCATGCGTTATGCATCTTCCTGCAAGAACCTGGTTTAATTCTGTAAGATAGCCAAGGTGCGAAAGCACGCCTGACATAAACTTTTCAAAGGGATAGCCGGTAGGACCTAATTCCATAATCGCTTGCTTCAGATTGTATGTCGATGCCTTGGGACGATCTACGTCTTTTAGCAGTGCATGTACTTTGTCATATACCTCTTTTGTTGTCATCTCTTCCTGCACAAAAGGATCCAGTTTTTCTAGAATTACATTGATAGTGGGTATATCGACCTGTGCTCGTTTGAGCGATTCTTTTATCTTTTGTGGGTTGTAGGGAACCAGCTCACCAGAGGCTTTCCGTATGTGCACTACAGTATGGGGCATATAACGAGTATAGGATATAGACAGGGACTGAGTAAATACTAAATTGCCCCTTTACGCAACGCTTCTTCATACACTTTTTTAAACATGAGCGCGCTTCGCTCAACATCGGGCGTTTCTACACTTACCCAACCGCTTACATTATATGAAACTAATGCTTGTATCAATTCTTGGTAATTAAATAGGGACTCAGGATCATCCAAAGCAAGTGCATGTAGCTCACCCTTTTTATTAAATGCAACTGATCCAGCATGAATATGCATCTGTTCTAATGCTTCTGCACCCAATCCTTGCTTTATAGCGTCAAGCATTCCAGAAAATGCTGCATAATTATTCAATTTCCCACCACTCACTGCCATATGATGCGCAAAATCGACACAAGGTTTAACATGAGAGAAATCCTTTGTGACTGATATGAGTTCGTCTAACGTGCCAAATTGGGACTTTTTCCCGCCTGATTCAGGGCGCACATCGATTGCCCATCCTTCTTGTTCTATAGTATCGTTAATTTCTGTCAGTGCTTCTCGAACAGTCTTTATTAATTCCTGTGAAGTATTATCAAAACGATACGCCGGGTGAAAACAGACCGATCGTGCTCCCAGTGCATGTCCAATTTTGGCAGCTTTGACAATATAGCTAATACTCGCATGATATTTCTGCCGCTCGCGTGCATTAAGGTTTATAAAATAAGGACCATGAATCGTCACCTCTAAAGCGAGCTCCTGAATTTTCTTTCGAATTTCATCAGTTTGATTATCTTTTATGAAGAAACCCTTTCCGAATTGAATTTCCTCACCATCCAGACCTAAATGCGCTACCTCTGAAAGTCCGTTAAAAAATGTGGGTGGTTTTGTAGATAGGGGAGTACCAGGACAAAATATCTTGAGCATGCTTACGGCATTTTAAACAACTCCACCTGGGGCAACCAATTAAAATTCTGCTCGCTCCAACTTCGCACGCCTTCATGAAATTCGGAGAGCACATACAATCCGACAAAAAAGAGAACGATTGCCACAAACAAGACCATTACTCCATGAGCAATCATAGATTTGCCAAGGAGTGTCTGCAGTCCCCAGAATACCAGAAGAAGCGGCCAGAACCTCCATACTTGGGTCCACACTTCCCAGGGGATAATGTCAAAGGTATTCAAGAGGAAAATTGCGCCAAGTGCAATCAATACGAGACCAAACCATGAATCCCCTGAGGATTGTTTCCGTGGAGATACAGTATGCTGATGAGTATGGTGAAAGCCGCTACTCTCATCATATTGAGTGTTGTTAGTAGATTCATCCATAAAGTCTTTATAACGTCTCCCTAATCTTGGTGATTATATCGTCAATCTTCCAGTTTGATTTTACCAAATATCCGAATGCTCCCATTTCCATAGATTCAAACTCTTTTCCAACATCATTGACATTGGTTAATAGAATAACCGGTACATGCGCACCCCACTCGTCCTCGCGAAGTTTTTTAAGCATTTCTAAGCCATTCATCACTGGCATAACGATATCTAGCAAAATAAGATTTGGATGACGAGCCAGGGCAATATCCAATCCTTCCTGGCCATTTCCTGCTTCTACAACAGCAAAACCTTCATGTTGAAGTTTTTCTGCAATGACTTCACGAAGTGACTGTTCATCTTCAACTAGTAGTATTAACGTTTGCTCATTCATACCTCCCCATAGTGTACCACACGCTACTCCAAACCTTTGGTACCTAATTTTTCATGCATGCCCGTATAGGGAACCTTTATATAGAAAGCAGAACCCTTGTTTTGTTCCGATTCAAACCAAATTTGCCCACCCATCTGCTCGATGATTGACCGCGAAATGTAGAGACCGAGACCACTGCCATTCGTATCCATCTGTTGTACATTGTCAGCGCGGAATAGTTTTGTAAAGATTTTATCTTTTTGGTTCTCCGGAATACCATAACCGGTATCCTGTACTTTTACCAACGCGTGGTCTGTTGACGGTTCAATTGTTACTGCGATTGACCCCTTGTCAGGGGTATAAATCACTGCATTAGAAATAATGTTTTGGAATACAACACGGATCAAATTTGGATCCAGATCTATCTCTGGAATATCTTTATACTCTGTTTCAATAGAGAGCTTTTTTTCATCAATCATTGGAGCTAATTCGTTTAATACGCTGTCGGTTACATGTCGAAGGTTTATTTTTTCTGGTAGGACTTTAAGCGTTCCAAGCTCGATACGCGATGCATTCAAAAGGGAATTTACGAGATTAACCATGCGTTGGCTCCCTCGGTAAATTTCTGACAAATATTTAAGCTGCTTGTCATTTGTCTGCCCTGCGTCACCTGCTAACAACATCTCTGTGTACCAATTAATTGATGTTAACGGCGTCCGTAATTGATGGGAGGCAAGCGAGACAAATTCAGACTTTGCCTTATCAACTTCTTTATCATTGGTAATATCTCTAAATACAATAATTACGCCAGTGACTTCTTCATCAATAATAATAGGGGAGGCAGTGATGGCTACCGGAAATTTGGTTCCATTCTTTCTTGTGTAGTAGTACGCATTTGCAAGCGTTGTTTTTTGTGTCTCTTGCAATCGCAATGCTCGAACTATGGGAAGACTATCAGGTAATACCTTGTGACCAAACTCATCAGTGACCACGCACTTTTCCTCTGGCCAAATAACTCCTTCAAGCTCCTGAGCGGAATAACCAAGAATGTGCTCTGCCGCCGCATTAACAAGTGTAATTCTCCTTTGAGAATCAGTAATTATGAGACCGTCTCCAATATTGGCAATTACGGCGGCATTCTTAGCATTCTCTGCTTGCAGTGTGTTCGTCTTATGTTTTAGATCATTGAGGATCGTCTCAGTCTGCAAGCGCATTTCCTCTAATGAATCATTCTTCTCTCCTAATTGTTTAAGTGCCTTTCCATATTCTTGTGTCCTTTGAGTAAGTGCCGCATTTGAGATAATGAGCTCAGTGATCACTTCATTAATTTTATGAGCAAGAATCCCGAACTCGTCGGAACCCATGGACTCGACTTTTTCTTGTAGGTTTCCGGCTGCAACCGCGTTTAATGTTCGCTGGATTTCTTGTATGTTTCGTACTACATCCCTGCTATACAGGTACGCCAACACTATAAAAACAGTCGATACTCCTACAACAACGACGATCGTAATAGTTATTAAACGAGTCAACTCGTCACGAAAGAGAAGGATAATATTTGAATCTGGAATTTCTGAACGAACAAAATACAGGAGGACGAGCAAAACGACACTGGAGAATATCCCCAAAAGGAACACCGGAAGCAGCAATTTATATTTAAGACTTAGGGCAGAAAACATCGGATGTGTCTTATGTTCCCTTCTCAAAGAACATTTTGATTCGGTCGGTGATTTGCTCGAGTGTGGTGTCAGATTTCACTATAAAATCTATTGCTCCGAGGTCCATTGCCTTTTGGCGTATCTCCTCTTTGCTCAAATTTGACGTCACGATTACCGGCACACTTATCGCGGCATCATGGAGTTTTTCCAAAATTGCGATACCGTCTTCACCGGGCATAATTAGGTCTAAGAGTACGAGGTCATGCCGCTGCAACATAAGCGTTGCAACCGCTTCACGGCCATCATACACCACTTCTATTTCATATCCTTCTTTGGTTAATTGAAGCTTTAACGCCTCAGCTATTGCATGTTCGTCTTCAATTATTAGAACACGTTGATTTGTAGACATAGTTAGTTTGCAAACTCTTTTAGGTATACCTCTAAGGTTGTTATTAGTATTATTGCCACAAGTGGGCCATAAATAAAGCCCCAAAAACCAAATACACTAATTCCAGCAACTACACCAACCATAAGGAGTACCGGGTGTACTGACGAATCCTTTGACGCAAGCATTGGCCGCAGGAAATTGTCAATATTACTAATGACAAAAAAGTAGATAAGGATCAACGCAAGACCTTTGGCGATATCTCCTAATGCCAAAAAGATAATGCCCGTAGGTATTAGTACAACACCACTTCCAAAGGGCATTACACAAAGTACAAATGTCAAAAGTGACAAGAAGAAAACATACGGAACGCCAAAGAGCCACAGGAGAAATCCCGTAAGGATTGACTGCGTTAATGCAACAACAACACTACCTTTTACCATGGCGGACGACATTCCTGCTATGCGAGTAAGATACAACCGATCAATATCATTGCTCAACGGACTTAGTTTACTAATATACTTTGTGATCTTGGCATAATTGGGAATAAAAGTGAGCACAAAAACTATAAAGAATATAAGCTCAGTGACAATCCGAATAGATGCATTGCTTATAGATAGAGCGTTTCGGGCAAATGTGTCGGCAATCGATGAAATACCGCCTTGTATCGTAGCAGACAAAGTATCAGGTGTCAGTTCATATTCAAGGAAGGGAACTGTCTCAAGAACTGAGTTTATGCGTGCGATTGTTGTATCTAGCGTAACATCTTGAGGCAATTGGAACGACTTGAGGTCCTCATTGATTTGGGTGAGTTGCACCATGGTCAGCTGAAACACGATTAAGAGCGGCACTATAATTACAAGGAGTAAGAAAGAAAAAGTAAGAACGGTGGACAGACCCGGCCCCCATTCCCTTTTTTTATAGAAATAACTATACACAGGCTGAAGCATATAGCCGACAATAAGTGCAAGGAGCGCAACCGATATGAAATCACGAAAAACATAGACTGATAGTATACAAACCGCTATAAGCAGAAAATAGAAAAAAGATCGTGACTTATTCATCGTTTTTTTTAAAATCTAATACACACGAATTAATACAATATCGCTTGCCCGTAGGGTTCGGACCATCGTCGAACACATGTCCCAAGTGTCCCCCGCATCGTGCACATACCACTTCTAATCTATGCATGCCATAGCTCGCATCTTCTTGAATTCTAACAGATTTTTCGTATGCAATATCATAGAAACTCGGCCATCCACTACCTGACTCAAACTTTGTTTGTGATGAAAATAATTCGTTACCACATGCAACACAGGTATACATACCATCTTCATGATGATTTATAAATTTGCCGGAGAACGGCGCTTCCGTTGCCTTTTCATGTAATACTTTGTACTGCTCCTTTGTCAAATGGCTATCTAGATTTTTGACGAGGTCGTCAAGTAACTGTGTGATACTTCTGATGACTATGTCTAATCCTGTCTTTGTATTACTATCTGCACTTATAGTCTGCTCAGTGTTAAGCACTACAAAATTCGCGAGTTGTTTTTCTTGCTCCATCCAGCGCAGCGAATCTTCAATTCTCGTTTCAATATTATCTCTACCTTCCTGCTTTCGGGTCATACGCTCGTACATTTGCTGCCACGAATCTGGGACGATAAACAATATTATGATATTAAAATCGTCCGATAGTTTTTGCTTGAGCGTTTTCGCACCATTCGGCTCATTCTGAATGATCAATACTTGGTGGTCTTCAGCTCCATAAAGACTTTGCTTCGGAAGGCCATAGACATTTCCATGATGTACATCAGTCTCGATGAGCTCGTATTCGTCAATTAAGTGCTGTTGATAATCAGCAAATGACTCGTCACTTCTTTGCGCGCGCATCCAAACATAATGATCCAATGGCTCATTCTCACGACGTGCACGTGTAGTTGCGGTCTTTGCCTTTATCGCAATTCCCCGGTCTATCAATGCCTGCATAATCGTGTCTTTTCCCGCCGCAGTAACGCTATTAAAAATAACAAGCAATGGTTTTTCGGGCTTAACATGCAAAACAACATGCTCGTTCCTAAAAATACCTGGATACGGTGTTTGAGTAAATTGCGCTAAATACTCTCGAAAAGAATGTGTTTGATCAAGTTGAATAATATATGTATGAATATCCATACAGTGACTGTCAGCTCACAGCTGCTAATGCAAATCCGACGTTAAAACCCGCCTTAGGAAATGTCTCAGGATTATTGTCAGTCAACTTTTTCGAAAACAGGTTACCCCGCTGTGCAGACTCATAATTGCAAACCCCACTGTCATGCCATATTTCTAACTTGAATCTTTGAGATAGTTCTTGTTTCATATAACCAATGTAGTCAAAGTGGTATCGCTCATCATGTGATTGTTTCAAGAATTCTCCAACGTTTTTATGATGTGCTATAAATCTCCGGTAGGCGTTTTCATCAATTGTATAATGCTGCGCACAGATGTGTGGTGTAATAAATCCTTCACATTCAGCAATAGGGTAGGGTAGAAGGTTTTGTAGAAAAAGCAGTGAGTTACTGTGTAAATTCTGAAAAATCATATGTGCACCGATGTGCATAAGCAATGTACCGTTCCATGAAGGGTGCACAATACTTACTAGTGCACAGTCACGTGGGGCAAATATAACCGAAACGCCTCGAGCGGTTAGCACGACTGCGTTTGCAGATATCATGTTCATTTTTAATTCCTGAGGTGGAAATAATTCGTCACGTAACAAGTAATTTGCAGCTGCGTCATCAATACACGATATTGTTGCATCAACCGGAGTTTTTGATGCAAGAACGCGTGAAACGTGCATATGTTCAGCGAGTTTTTGGTCATTGATCTTTATTCGATGCACATCTTCTTCAGAACTTGCGAACCCATCGTTCATGTTACCCCAGGTCACATTATCCCAAGTCACCGCGTTACAAATACCAAACCGATTCTCGAGACGGGGGAAAAAAGCCAACCCTTTTTCTTTGTTAATTTGAAAAGATGGATTCATTGATTACCGTAAAAAGTTATTTGTTCATAGCTGTCTACTGACATCTAATTAAAGACTATTATACAATCAAATTGCATGTCGACACTGCCATCGATAACAACGCTCATATCAAATCCCCACGTTCCATCACTGGAACAGGTGTACCATTCATTGAACACGTCGGAAAACGGACTCGACGCTAAAAGTGTTGAAGAACGACAACGGACGTTTGGTCCCAATGAAATAAAAAAAGAAAAATCGTTTTCTGTTTTGTCACTTATTATTTCCCAATTTACAAGTTTTTTGGTGCTTTTACTTATTGGTGCAGGAATATTTTCATATGCCATTGGAGAACATATTGATGCAATTGCTATCCTGACTATCGTCATCATCAACGGGATACTTGGATTTGTTCAGGAATACAAAGCAGAGCAATCACTAGCCTCACTCAAGGAGATTGAAATCATCGAGGCTCGAGTAATAAGAGAGGGGAAAGAGCAAATTATTCAAGCAAAGTACATTGTACCTGGCGATATCCTAGTCCTTGAGGAGGGCAAAAAAATGACTGCGGACGCACGCATTATCTCAGCATATTCCCTCATGGCAGATGAATCACTTCTCACTGGAGAATCGGTGCCAGTACAAAAATCAGCAGGCGAATTACCGGAAACCACCGCACTCGCAGATCGCACTAATATGCTCTTTTCTGGATCTTTAATAACTCGCGGACATGGGCAAGCGGTAGTGGTAAGTATAGGTGCAAAAACTGAGATGGGCAAAATTGCAGACCAAATCCAGGAAACGGTGAACGAGCAAACACCATTACAAAAAGCGATGCAAAAACTTGGACGTATGCTTGGCCTTATATGTGTCGCCGTAGTCATACCTGGGGTACTGCTCGGCATATACACGCAACAATCTCTCAATGAAATGATAATATTGGCAATTTCTCTCGCAGTTTCCGCAATCCCTGAAGGATTACCAATTGTCGTAACAATCACCCTCGCTATCGGTATTAGGCGCATGGCCATGGTCAATGTCCTGGTGCGTAAATTGTCTACCGCAGAAACCCTCGGCGGCACAGATATTATTTGTACCGATAAAACAGGCACCATTACGCACAACCAAATGACCATTTCCCATGTATTTGTGCCAACAAGCGGCGTATACACTATCTCAGGCAATGGTTATAACCTCGAAGGGACGCTATCATACGACGAGGTACTCAGTGCAGAATTTGCGCATCTTGCACAAAAAATGGGACAGGAAGATGCAATCCGCGTTATCGAATATGGAGCATTATGCTCTGATGCAACAGTGGATGTAGGAGACCCAACCGAACGCGCATTTGCCGTTGCGTTGGAAAAAGTCCAAAAAATTGCTGCACACGGAATACGAAAGCGAGCACAGCGGACTGACGAGGTCCCTTTTAATTCTGACCAAAAATATATGGCAGTAGTCGTGGACCGAGGACACAGCATGCAAACAATAGTAAAAGGTGCTCCTGAGGTTGTATTGTCTATGACAAACCTCGATACCGAGCAGCAGGAAAAAGCAACACGATTTATTAATCACCTATCAAAAGAAGGACTACGTGTACTCGCAGTCGCGCATCATGAAGCTAATGTCGTTAAGGAATTAAAAGGGCTTGAGTTAACTGGTCTTGTCGCGATGTATGATCCTCCCCGTGAAGAAGTCACTGCTGCAATACAAACGTGCTACAGCGCTGGAGTACGCGTTATTATGCTGACCGGAGACCACGAGAAGACTGCCCGTGCAATTGCAGAGAAAATCGGTCTCGTTTCAGAACGATCACTTACCGGTCCAGAGCTTGATCAATTGGATGACGCAGCATTCTTGGAGGCGGCAAACACGGTTAACATATTTGCACGCGTTTCTCCACAGCACAAACTACGAATTCTGGAGGTATTGCAAAAGGAGGGACACTTAGTTGCCATGACGGGAGATGGGGTAAATGACGCCCCTGCAATCAAACGTGCAGATATCGGAATTGCGGCTGGCTCTGGCACAGACCTAAGTAAAGAAGTTGCAGACATGGTACTCTTAGACGACAACTTCGCATCTATAGTCAAAGGAATAGAAGAGGGGAGACGTATCTTTTATAATATTAAAAAGGTCATCCGCTATTTGGTCAGTGCGAATTTTTATGGTATCGCGTTTGTTTTTTCTGCCATCTTGTTCAGATTGCCCATTCCACTCTTGCCATTGCAAATCCTGTGGATCAACCTTGCTACTGATGCCCTCCCAGCACTTACACTCAGTGGGGATAAGGCGGAGAAGGACAGCATGAAACAAAAACCTTACAAAGGTACCGAAGAAATTACCAGTCGTACTGCTGGATACGCTGCATATGTTGGAACTGTAGGGTTTGTAGTGATGTTTGGATTATATATTTTGGCACTAAATGTATGGAAACTACCCATAGAAGAGGTTCGGACTTTGGTTTTCACCGCCAGCGTCGTATTCGAGCTTATGCTCGTATTCTCGATCCGTTCGAAGCATACATTAAATCTTGAGCAGCTTTCCTCAAATTTCATGTTATGGTTAGCTGTTGGTATAGGTTTTATCGGTCAACTTTTTACCATTTACACGCCACTTGGAAGACAAATATTTGATACTGTGGGACTCACACCCCTTGACTGGATGCTTGTATTCCTCTTTTCTGCCAGCGGTATTTTACTGATAGAAGGGTTAAAATGGTTGGATTTGCACGTACCTGTGTTAGAAAAATACATACCTTCGGCATAATTATTATGAAACTACTAATTACTGGTTCAAACGGAATCATCGGCACTATACTGACACAAGCATTATCAGATGAACATGACGTCATTGGGACGGGAAGAAGTGGTGAAGAGACAAACAGGTATTTAAAAATGGATATATCAGAGGCAGCAGCGGTAGAAGCAGTTTTCAAAAAAGTTCGGCCTGAAGCCGTTATTCATCTTGCAGGTGATTCACGTGTCTCTGCCAGCTGGGATTCGGTTTTAAAAAACAATATTGTAGGTACAAAAAACATACTTGAAGCAGCTCGGGAATACGACGTTTCTGTAATCATTTACGCAAGCTCTACGCATATTACTGGCGCGTATGAAGGCAACCCACGCTCGCTCCATTTGGAAGAGAATCCACACCAGATATCGGTGAATGATCCCATTCGTCCCGATAGCTATTATGGTACAAGCAAAGCATTCGGCGAAGCGCTCGCACGGCAGTATTTCGAAAATTTTGGTATGCATACTATTTGTTTGCGAATTGGACTGGTGACACCAGAAAACGACCCCACAAAAGACCCGCGGATGATGAAAATCTGGCTGAGCCATAGAGATCTCGTTCAAATGGTAGAAAAGTCCCTCGAAACAAAAGTACCATTTGGTATTTATTACGCAATCTCCGCAAATACCGGCCGCTACTGGGATATCAGCAGCGCACAACGTGAGTTGGGCTATCAACCAGAGGATGATGCTGCACACTTCTCGTAATTTTTATGGATCTAAACATATACACACAAACAAGCATTTTGATTGGGATAGCAACTGCAGTCGCATTCTTGATGCGAATACTTCGCCAGCCGCTGATTATTGGCCATATCCTCACTGGATTCATAATAGGTCGATTTGCGCTTAATCTATTTGGCGACATCGAAACTTTTAAACTGTTTAGCGAACTTGGAATTTCATTCTTACTGTTTAGCGTGGGTTTGACACTTAATCCTAGAGTTCTAAAGGATTATGGTCTTGTTTCAGTCGCGACAGGATTTGGTCAAGTGCTCCTAACTGGTGGCGTAGGGGTGGTTATTTGCATGCTATTAGGCTACGACTGGATAACCTCATTGTATGTCGGTATTGCACTTGCATTTTCGAGCACGGTGATTGTCATGAAGTTGCTCTCGGACAAAGGGGATTTGGATAAATTATATGTCAAAGTATCGATAGGATCGCTTTTACTCCAAGATCTGATTGCAATTGTGCTATTGTTTACCATTCCGTTTATTACCGGCTCACAAGGAAGTGGCGTTGAACTTATTAACACATTACTCCTTGGCACTGCAGCTGCAATTGGTGTCTTTTTGGTCTCGCATTTTGTTATCAGAAACTTACACACGTATGTCGCACAATCTCAAGAGCTTCTGTTCTTATTTGCGATTGCATGGGGCATGTGCGTATCTGCCATCTTCGCCAGTTTAGGCTTTTCACTGGAGGGCGGCGCACTTATTGCAGGGATAGCATTGTCAACTCTTCCTAGTAGACACGAGATTGGTGCACGTTTGGCACCGCTTAGGGACTTCTTTATTGTCACGTTTTTTATATTATTGGGCACCTCTATGGTCGTAAGTGACTTTTTAAGTATTCTTGCACCGGCTCTCATTCTGTCTGTGTTTGTGCTTATTGGCAATCCGCTACTGCAGCTCATTGTGATGGGAGCGCTGGGTTTTCGCAAAAAGACAAGTTTTCAGACCGGTATGATGGCTGCACAAATCAGTGAGTTTTCCCTGATTCTGGTCGCGTTAGGGGTGACACTGGGACAGGTTTCTTCCGAGGTTTTGTCTATTGTTACGCTCGTAGGTATTGTTACCATTTTCACCTCAAGCTATCTCATTTTATATTCGGATGGAATTTATAAATTCATAGCGCCTTACTTAGGAATTTTCGAACGAAAGCAGGTTCGAGAAAAAAGAATTCCAAAACAGACTAATGATGCAATACTGATCGGTGGAAGTAGAATTGGCTACGACTTCATTAATTTGTTTATGAAGCAGGAATTAAACTATTTGGTAATTGAGCATGATCCAGATGTGGTAAAAAAATTGCAAACGAGCAATATTCCAACAGAGTTTGGCGACGCGAATGATCCTGACCTACTCGATGACTTACGGATCAATCAATGTGAGTTGGTCGTATCGACGGTCCCTGATTTTGAAACCAATCTCATTATTCTCTCCTCCGCAAAAAGAGGAAAGAGCAAAACTGCGGTAATCCTTGTAGCACACCAGATAGAGCATGCACTCGACCTGTATGATGCAGGGGCAGACTATGTGATACTACCGCACTTTTTGGGAGGCTCGCACGCCGCTTCAATTGTTAAAAAATTCACCAAAGAAGCGATCAAACTCCAAGATATTCGCACAAAACACATCAAACACTTACAGGAGCGATTGTCCTACGGCCACGACCACCCTCGATTAGTTACCAACTCATAAGCACCTATCGTGCGATAAATAGAGAAGTCAGCTTTTCGATCCACCGGATGAGCCCCTGTATAAGGGCAATTCGGTCGTTCGGAGCTAATAACCATCGTATGGGGTGAGCGACGGGACTCGAACCCGCAACCCTCAGTACCACAAACTGATGCTCTGCCAATTGAGCTACGCCCACCATGAAAATTTTTCAAGTATGCCTGCCTGCGAAGGCAGGCCAATACTAACAATAAGCAAATGTAAAAGTAGCAAGATAACTACGCAAGAGTATGTCTTGTATTGTAGCAAAAAGAAGGTGGTTTTCGTAGGCACAGACTTACTGTATAGAGTATACTTACGATGTCTACGCACCATTTTTACATGAAGAATATTTTTAAAATCTTAAAACTTTCCAAGCCGCTCCATAACCTCATGGCTTTAATTGCCTTTGTAGTAGTGGTCAGTACGTCCTTAGAGGTAGTTACCCCGCTGTTGTCGGGTAAAATATTAGATGAGGTCATACGACAAGCAGGAACCGATACCAGAGAATATGCACAACTTATCAAGTTATTGGGGATCTCACTTTCAGCGACGATTGGCTTTTTAATTACCCGCTCTGTTGGCCAACGACTAGGCGACCATTTGGCGGGGAAAATGCGCAAATATCTCACCGAGCAATTCTATGACAAAGCGCTTAGATTACCGCAGTCGTATTATGACTCAGAAATCTCAGGAAAAGTCGTAAATCAACTGAACCGAGGGATTACCTCAATTCAAGAGTTCATCAACACCGCTACAAATTTTATCGTACCCATGTTCTTACAAGGCATTATTGTTATTGGCGCCCTCGCATATTTTAACCTCGCCCTCGCGTTACTCATGGTTATTATTTTTCCTATTTACCTGACGCTCAGCAGTATATCGACAAAACGTTGGGGAACTAAGGAGGTCGTCAAGAACGGGATTGAAGACCGAACCCGTGGTCGTATCCAGGAGGTAATTTCAAATATGAAACTAGTAAAGGCATTTACTAACGAGAAAAACGAATATGATTTAGTCGCTCATAACTTGGGTAATATTAACGAAATATATCGAAAACAAAGTAATGAGTTTCATCTGTTCGATTTTGCACGCGAAACCAGCTTATACATCATTCTCTTTGGGACGAGTCTTATAATTTTTTATAATGCTTTAGAAGGGCTAATCACTGTCGGTACCGTGATCATTCTAATACAACTCGTGGAACGCGCACGCTCTCCGCTATTTGGCATGTCATATATTCTCGGACAAATCCAAATGGCAGAAGCAGGTTCCAAAGAGTTTTTCGAAATTCTCGATCTGGATGCAAAGGAGGAATATTCTGGTAATGAAGAAATAGCAAAAGTTGAGAAACCACACATCGAGTTTAGAAATGTTTCGTTTGCATATGGTGAATCAGGCACTGTTCTTGAGGATGTTACCTTTGCCCTAGACCAAAATGAAATGGTTGCCCTGGTCGGACACAGTGGAGCAGGCAAATCCACCGTTGCGAACTTACTTTTGAAATTCTATGAACCTACCACCGGCGAAATCATGGTTAATGGAAAAAGTTATGCAGATCTAACCCACAAATTTGTCCGCGAAAACATAGCGCTCGTGTTTCAGGAAAACGAACTTTTTTCTACAACAATTAAGGAGAATGTTGCGTATGGTTCGTCTATGGATGAAGAAAAGGTAAAAGACGCCTTGAATAAGGCAAATGCCATGACATTTGTAGAGTCACTGAAAGAAGGAATCAATACCGAAGTAGGGGAGCGCGGAGTCAAATTATCTGGCGGTCAACGTCAGCGTATTCAAATCGCACGTGCGATCTATAAGGATGCGCCTATTCTTATACTCGACGAAGCAACATCAAGCCTTGATGCGAAGTCCGAAAATGAAGTGAGCGAAGCCATTAATAATCTGGTCAAAGACCGGTTGGTTATTGTTATTGCACACCGTTTTTCCACAATCCAAAACGCGAACAAAATTATCGTTCTTAACCAAAAGAAAGTCGAAGCCATCGGTTCGCCACAGGAACTCTCTACCCAAGATGGCATCTATGCTGATTTGTTACAGTACCAAATAGAAGGCAACAAAAAACTCCTCAAGCAGTTCGAGATCTACTAATTTAATAAACAAATAGTACAAATAAACCAATTAACAAATGGCTTGAGCTTGTAAAAAAATCGAGCAAATTTGAACTTAACTATTATCTCCTACTTTGTGGAGGCACATAATTATCAAATTCAGCGGCGATCTCCGCATCTCTTTGATTTTGAGCTAATTCTCGATCGATTTTCCCTTCAGCTTTCCAGGCTGTCTCATCTGAACGATTTCCAGTGTGATCTTTGCCAACCCGTCTAAAGCTTGTTCTGCCAAAGCCATCCTTTGCTTCGCCAGAACTCACAATGTTTCCTTCACCACCTCTATTAAATAGTTTCATAGTTATGCACCTCCTTCAAATAACTTATAAATTCTCTTATCCGTAAAATCTTTGGCAACAAGGTCAGGGGATGGAGTCATGATAGATTGTTCGAGGCCATTGGGTAGATGCACAACATACATCTTAGCAGACTTTGCTGCTTGTACCCCTGCATTCGAGTCTTCAAACACGACACAATCATGGGTCGTATACTGTTGTTGAGAAACGGCATTTACTTTTTCAAGCGCTTTTAGAAAAATATCCGGTGCAGGTTTGCGGTTTTGTACTTCATCACCATGGACAACTACCGAAAATACATCAAAGAGAGTAGGGAAGTAGTGTGCAATTTTTTGTAAGGTACGCTCCGATGAAGAAGTCGCCAATGCAATTGCTACAGATGACGTGTCCAAAAATTGGAGATATTCTACTACTCCTTTTCTGAATGTCGCGACGTCGTCAATATGGTCACTATAATCATCCAATGTCTTACGGACTAATACTTCAATATCGGATCGTTTGAGTTCTGAATTACCAGATGTTATATGTTTCCAATTATCCAAAATACCAACACCTGGTCTTGTTTGCGGTGTACCACTTCCTCCCTCACTGCGGAAAACACGCTCAAACGACTGCTTCCATAACCACTCATCGTCAAGTATGGTCCCATTGAGATCAAAAATGGCAACGTGAAACATAATAAGATAATAGCAAATCCGCCAGCTGGCGGACAAATAGTACAAATACTATTTAATTGGGTTATTTGTTTATTTGCTTATTTAGTTACTCACGCCATGCTTGATTTTTCATGTTCTGCCATCTACACTAATACTAATGGATCCTCAAGACCCAAACACGCCCACTAAACCTGCAGTTGATCACACAAACCCATTTGATAAATTCTTTAATGATACAAGTGAGACCGCTTCCATAGATACATCAACCGTGCAAACTGAACAAGACATCCAACAAGCGCTTAATGAAATGACCGCAAGCCCAAGTGTGCAACCTGAACCACTAGAGATGCAAGGAAATATTCCAACACCTGCCACGGGGGAAGTACCAGAAGTACCTGTTGCACCAGCCCCACCATCACCCCCGATCCCTCCTGCACCTGCACCTTCTCCATTAACAGATGTTCCAAATGAGTATGCAGGCATCGCAAAAGATGTTGAACAAGTAGCAAACCTCGATGTACCACCAAAAGATTTCACGAAAACCGATACGTTTATTCCTGCACATACCGTGAAAGTACAGGGAAGAAAGCTCATAACCGGCATAGTGTTGTTCTTGGTCATGGCAATCTTTGGCGCGGTAATGGCTATGGTCGTATCGGGAAACGCTGACTTTCTTCCACTACTGCCTTTTGCAAAAAAAGATGCAGCATACGTTATTAACAAAGCTCTTGGAGCCACTGCGGAGCTTTCGTCGTACCATTATGACGTTTCTGCAAGTGTAGACTTTGATTCACAACAGTTCGGCATCATGAGTGGGGATAGCCAATTTGACATAAAAGCGGTGGGCGATATTGCTTTCACAGAAACTGGTGAAATAGACAAGATGCAAACCAACATCGCATTGCAATCTTCCGCTGCAGAATTGACCGGTCAAATATCCGCAAACTTTGTGACAACAAAAGAAAAAGCGTATGTGCAATTGGATACGGTAACTGGTGCACTGAGTAGTTTCGGGGAATTTTTGCCTCCCGCTGGTACCTGGTATTACTCAGATATAAGTCAACTTGAATCGCAAGCAAGAGCAGCGCTGGAATCGACTATTACACCATCCGAAGAAGATGCACTCTATGAATCAATGAAGGGAGTCCTGCAGACCATGTATGAACAGGAATCGGTTAAAAAGGAGATAACCCTAACAGGAAAGGAAAAGTTATCAGATAATACCTCCGCATATCGACTGCATATGGAGCCATCAAGCGAAACAATGGCACAATTTATCGCAACCTCAGCTAACGCACAGGGTAGTCCTATGGACCCAGAGGATCAAGCAATTTTAAAAGAGTCGCTGAATGATTTCTCACAATTTGTTATTGATACATGGATTGATGAAGATTCTTACATTATGCGCAAAGTACAGGTAGTCATCTCATATGCATATAACTATGAAGATGTTTTACCCGCTCTTCCTATTGTTTTTAATCCAAACGGACCGTTAGTAGCGGGAGCTACAAAAGTGCTCGCTGAGAGCGAAGTCAAAAAAGATACGGTTAATCTCTCATTTGTTGCAGAGTTTACTAATATCAATCAAACTCCCGTTATCACCATCCCCACAGAAAGTGCACCAATTGAAGAATACATAGAGACGGTTTTTGGAGGGTTTTTGGGTAATGCAGAAAATTCAATGGTCATGTCAGATATTGGGCAAATCTCTACAGCACTTAATGCTTACTATATTGATAACAATGGAAAATACCCAACACAGCTCGACATGCTGACCATAAATAACGAATATCTTGCATCGATACCCCAAATATCGGAAAGAGATGGTTGTGTTATTACTGACTATCGTCAAGGATATCTTACATCACTCACTACAGACGAAATCGCACTGTATGCAGATCTTACACCATGTAACACTGAAGAGAAGACGTATTATGTTTATTGGTCAGCGTGCGGATTCCCTCAGGAAATGCAAAGCGCACCCCAGCCATCTCAGCTTGATGAAGGCGTTGGCTGCTAGTCTATGATACGCACTCCCTTCAAAACTTTCCGGTTAATTCATATGCCTCTTGGTCTCTATGCGCTGAGTGTTTGGTTTTTTGGAGCAATACTTGTTTCTGGTGTATTAGTGTATGGAATTTGGCAGCGACATTCTGGCGGGGCTAATCAGACAGAAGCGTCCAGCACTACTAAATCTGGTTATTTTGCAGCTATTCCAAAAGTAAGCAGCATTTTTGGATTTACCGAAGGTGATAATGACAAACGCCCGTATGTATTAGAAAAATTTCTTATCGCACAGAATTCACCCATGGCTGGTCATGCAGAGACGTTTATCCGCGTTGCTGACGCATGTCCAATGGACTGGGCTCTTTTACCCGCAATTGCGGGTAAAGAGTCAGGATATGGACGAATAATTCCCCGCGGATCGTTCAATGCATTTGGGTGGGCAATTTACTCGGGTAAATCAAGCGGTGCAGTATTCGAAAACTGGGATCACGCAATTGAACGAGTAGGGCAGGGACTCTGCGAAAATTACATCAAGAATGGCCGCGTGACCCCTGCACAAATAGAACAGCTATATACTCCGCAAAGTGCTCAAACACATGGTGGATGGCGTACCCATGTTGCTTCAATAATGGAGCAAATTAAATCCCAGCTCTAAAAATCTCAACCCCGAATATATACCTATAGTATTGACAAATAAGTGGTTTTTGCCTATAATACACGGCCATGACACACGCTGAGCCTGTAGTATTAAAAAAATGGTACCATGCTGGTAAAAATTTCTTCGTTCCACGCAAACAAAATATAAACTTGGTTACCTTACCCGAGGGGTTTTTCGGTGTCGCAGTGATTCCAACCCTAAATCCTACACCAGCTATTTATGAGCTTATTACCTCCCTCCTTGCTAATACCATTCAGATGCATGTGGTAGTTGTTGATGATGGCGGAAGCTTTAGCGGTCAATCTGGCAAAATACTTCAGCACATCAAAGAACTCGGAGAAAATTGCGACAGGGCGCATTACATCAGACTTCCACAGAATCGACGAAAACCTGGCGCAATAAACGCGGGCATCGACTTTATCGCCCAACACTACGCAAACCGTCTTCCTGAAATCATTATCACGTGTGATGATGACGTGAGAATCAATGAACATACCGTTGAACTATTGGTACAAGGATTATTTAGCTCAAGCACCATAGGGGCAGCTTCTACGACAGCGCGTGTTTCGAACAAAAACCACAATATCTTGACCCGTTTGCAAGCACTTGAATATCACGGATTTTCGATTAGTAAGGTCGCTGACAATGGCTTTTACCATGGCCCGCTTGTTATGCAGGGAATGTTTACTGCGTTCCGGTATCACGCGATAAAAGAAGTTAAGGGCTTTAGTGAAGCAAATCTTATCGAAGATTATGACATCACTGCACGCATGAAAAAGTGGGGCTGGAACGTGCTTATCGTACCGCATGCCTCAGCATGGACAGACGTACCAACAAAGCTTTCACAACTATGGCGTCAACGTGTGCGGTGGACCTACTGGGGACTACATGTCGTGCGTTCAGAAGGCAATTATTTTGCGGCAGTTTTGCAAGATATCATCGGTCATGTACTTTTTCTTAGTACGATAGCACTCATTGCTGCATCATTTGTTTTGGATGCATCCGGCAGTGCGAGTGAGATATCAATTAGAATCATCGTGTTACTGGCATTGTCTCAGTTTGTTATTGGCACGCTTTTTCATATATTCGTACTGAAGCGATATGCTGACGCTGACTTAGGGGACTGGATCCTACGCTTAACGCTCATTCCAGAGACAGTGTACTCCATGATCCTGAGCATTGTAATGCTTGGGTCATACGTATTTTTTCTCTACACAACAGTCATTCCACCTGTGATGACAAATGTATACAAAAAAGGACTCAAGACATTTGGTCTTATGGGGTATACCGCCTCTTGGGGCACTCGTACCTCAAATTCTTAAGGGGGTGAAAATTATGCAAAACTATACACAAGGCGCAGTACTTAGCTCAGCTACTACATTACCGGTAACTGCAGCTACTGCAGTAGCATTCTTAAACCACGCCAATACCGGCGTACTCGTTGGTCTTTTGGCAGTAAACGCGGTCAGCGTAATGTTGACTGTTGCAATGGTTAGCCGTTATATGCGCAATCGTCGGTCATAACGGTGGTTTATAGACTAGGGTCGTCGGTCTATTTTTTAACCGATTGATCCTGGTGTATGCATCACTTAAAAAACTTGATTGCAAAACATACATCAATACTGCTCGTCATAGGACTGACTGCATTTACAGCGGTGCAGGGGTATAACTTGTTTATACGAAGTGGGATGGGGATTTTGTTTGAAGACTGGGTTATTGGGGTACGAACTGCATTGAACAGGCACGTACATCCCGTAGAAGCACGCGAGTTACCCATAGCTGAGCAAGCAGAAATTGTCCAACAAAATGAATTGGAACCCGAGGCACCAACGCGCCTGGTAATCCCCGTACTTACTATGGATCTACCAGTAGTCGAAGTTCCACTCGCAGACGGCACCTGGCCAGTGGTCGATAAGGTGGCCAATTACGCGCAAGGAACTGCATTAGTAAATGACAAAATAGGAAACGTCGGTTTGTTTGGCCATGACAGAGCAGACGCATTCAGACCTATCAAACACCTCAAGCCAGGTGATGTTATAATCCTGCACACTGATACAGCAGTCGCTTATTACCGCGTTACGGATCAAGAATTAACGACACCGAGTAATGTATCAGTGTTTTACCAAACTGAAGCACCAATCCTTACATTGGTCACATGTGAAGGACGCTTGTCAGAACAACGTTTTGCAGTACGCGCTACACTTGAACGCATAGTATCAAGTGATGCACAAACAAACTGAAACACCAAAAACTCATACTTACCATACTTATTCAATTTATAGCGACCATGCTACTCAGTACGTTTGTACCGAGCACAGCAGTTGCACAAACTGCGATGCGCGGGTATGTTTCGTTTACGTTTGATGACGGATACGCTTCTACATATGATGAAGCTTTTCCGATCATGCAAGCGCATAACGTCCAAGGCACCGCATATGTCACAAAATCTCACACCGGTGATCAAGGTTACATGACCTGGAATCAAATTAAAACATTACAAGCGGCCGGTTGGGAGATCGGCAGCCACTCGTTAACACACCGCGAGATTCCTACGTTATCTGACGATGCGGTACGGCAGGAAATTGTCGGGTCCAAAACCTTTTTGGAAGGCAAAGGCCTTACGATCAACACATTTGCTTTTCCGTATGGCGCATATGATATGCGATCTTTGGTTCATGTTAATCGACATTACAACGCGGCTCGAGGTTTTTGGGATAGAGATAATTTAAATGCATGGCCGTATGCGTTTTACGTACTGCAAGTAAAATCAATTGAACGCGGAGTCAGTGTCCAACAAGTACAAGCTTGGATTGATGAGGCTCATGCGACAAATGCATGGCTTATCCTCGTCTATCATGACATACAAACAGATTTTCAGGCTAACAACGAATACGTGACCCGAATTAGTGACCTAGAAGAGCACGTTTCTTATGCAGTAAATAAAGGAACCTCAGTTTTGCCTGTCCAACACGTATTAGATACCACTAAGCTAACGCCACAGTGGAGTGATACCTTTAATCAAGGAGCTCAAAAATGGCCTGACATGGCGGGATCGGTGATTGATACCAAAAATAACGGACAGTATCCTGAGCCCAAGAATGCTTTGAAAATTACAACAACGGCAAAGAAGCGAAACGCATATGTACGTAGCGAAGCACTTGCTTTCGCAGCAACGTCGACACACCAGATTGCGTTCTTCGCTAACACCATAGGTATAAAAGGAGCGAGTATGGGTATGTATATGGACGAATATGACGAGCAAGGCAACTGGATCTCCGGTCAAATCGTGGGCACCGTTGAGAAGAATTATGTAGGAACCAAGGCGTTCTCTTACACACCTTCAAGCAATTTGGTTAAGAGCACCCGCATCCAGTTTTATCTGGATGGTGATGGAAAAGCAAACACCGCCTTCATCGACAACGTCTCGGTGTATCAGAAGTAACGTATTCGAAAATTACCCTCTTTCTATTTGCTTATTTGTATATTTGATTATTTGAAATTATTTTTTGTGGTGCCGGTGGAGGGACTTGAACCCCCAAGCCTTTCGGCACTTGGTCCTAAACCAAGCGTGTCTGCCAATTTCACCACACCGGCCTGAGTAATAAACAAATACTACAAATAGTACAAATAAGCAAATCGATTGATAGGTGCCTATCTTTATTATTTATATGATTATGATTATTATTATTTTTACTATTTAGGCTACTCGACTATTAGATTATTGGTGTATTTATATATTATAACCTCCCATTGACGGACATATTAAATAACGTTATAGTCCACATTAGTATGTACAGCTGTTTCGCAACCAACTCTCAGATCTCCACATCCTGGACCAAGCACCAGGATACTATGCTTTTTGTCATTATTGGCAATTATTCATAGGGAGGTTTGTTTTATAAATCAAAGAAACAAATACACAACCTCCCACAAAAGGGAGGTTCATTCGTTTATAGGCCTTTCAATTTATTTGTATATTTGTTTATTGGATTATTTGATTATTAGCTTATTACTCTAGATGTGTTGTACATGAAGGCATAAATGTTCACGAAGCGAGGCGTGAATCACCGGAGGACGGATGTTTGAGGGGTAGGTGCCTGGAATCGCCTGCCCCTCGGCACTTCCTGAACCAAAAGAATTATCATAATACTCACCAATACAGCCTATGCGGCTACTCAAGTCATACGGCAACCTGCGAGATCGAAAGAGGGCAGGTGAGTAGCGGAGGGTACGACTTGTGCGTACCAAAACAAAAGGTCTGGTAACAGATCTTCAGCCGTCCTTACATGTGTAAGGGTAGCGGACTCCTCAGCCTTCGAACGGCGCTCTTGGGGCTACGGTGTAGAGCCAGCCAAGAAAATAGTTCGAGTCCTTCGGGACTTAAAAAGGCCATGTACTATATTGGCCTAATAGCTGCCCTTCGCAACTCCAAACTATGGGGGAGATGCGGAGGGCTTTTTGCTGCATACACTACAGTATCTTTCTATAACATTTTTTAAATGACATATTGGTCCCATAGTATTTACATATATGTAATTTACGCGTATAATTCGCACCATATTTTCCGTTCATTAACAATCTATATATATTATGTATGAGGGAATAGGGAAAGTAGGACTAGAAAGGATCAAGGTACTTAAGATGGAGGAAACGTGCACTTTGTTAATTAACTAATAACCCATGGATCAAGTTGATTCTTGGCAAAAACACAAAGTATACCTTTCCTCTCTCTTTCGACCCCCACCCTTTTTCAATTCCTCTAATTGAATACGTCTATCAAAGACACATTTGACTCCCAATCAAATGATTCAATACAACCGTTATACTGACCACCCTGTCAGTTAGGTTGACAAAACTCCTACCAAAAACCCTCGTTTTTTCCTTACCTGTCTCCCGACTGGTATTGAAGAAAACACCTTGAATTCACCATTCAAGTTCTGTCCCCGCATATTTGCCATGCATGGGCTACCGTGCATGCGCCTGCAATTCCCCTCATACAAAAAGCTGATGTGTCAGTCAGCTCCAAAAGCAGTTTTGGATCAACTGCGAACGGCTCGTCATACGTGGCGAGTCCGTGGCCGTGAGGAATGGCCGAATCTCCTAGTAGGATTTCCATCACCCGATGGAAACGGTCCATTTAATGCTCGTGACGACAACACGAGAAGTCTTCAAAATCCAGGTCGTTTTACTGACGACTGGGTTAAGACGAGAGGATAGTGTGATGCGTGATTTTGGTTTTACATGCATCCGCTTTTAGCCTGTCCTCGATGCGACGCATAGTTGCATCAAACTGTGTTCAAAAACCCTCAGCCCGGGAAGCTGGGAACGCCAACGTGTTTTCCTTTAGAAGATGATGTAAGGAGAATGTTGTGAATACAAACAAACGTTTTATTTCCGTTGGAATAAACGGCCATTCGAAGTGGGCCGTTTTGTTCGGTCGCGAGGAAGTTCTCGCTCTGCTTGATCTGGATGCTGAGATCACGGTTCCCCTAAAAGTGCCCTCTGTTCCGGTACGCATAGGCCTTGATGGCAACTTTGTTACGATCGATATCTCAGGGCTCTATTTCCGGGTTGATGCCTATACGGCATCAGTCCGCGATGACGTTCTGGAAATCGTCCGCGAACAACTGCGTCTTGGCAACGGACATGCGGAGGTGGCGTCATGACGAGTGGGATGGTTTCACGTAAGCCGTACATCGAAGTAAGACCGGGTAAGCCCACCAATCTGAGGATACCGTGGATATCGGTGGGTATTTCTCACATTTGGTGGAAAGAGCAATTTGAGGCGTTTGCAGCCTATGATGGGAGGTTTCTGAGATCAGCTCCAATGTCCAAATTGGACGCCTTAAAAGCAATACCCACCCAAATCGATGAGCTCGTTCGGACAAGTCCGTTCATCGGACACTTCTGGAATGTCCAAGTCGCATCCACGGGCTGGCCAATGACTTCACAAGAGTTCTTTGATATCTACAACCACCTGTTAGAAACAGGTCGACTCGAAGAACTCTATGACTGGGGTGGCGATTGGATGATGGCCCGAGATCCAAAGGGTGGAAGTATCCAAGCCCTAAAGGTTGGAGACCGATACGCTCGTCCTAGGCTGCCTAAAGGGATGATCCCGGTTACCTACGAACATGATCAAGGTGAATTGGTTCGACAACTATTCCCGTACCTGGAGACACGCGTCGAGCCAATCAATCGTGTCTTCTGGAAGGTGACTTCAGCCAATGGCAGTTATTGGCAACATTATGGACCGGTAACGGGTCCATTTGGGTTGATCGTGCAGCTCCTTGATGATGATGACCGGTATCATGGTGTTGACCTGGATACAGGTTTATCGACTGAATTAGGGATTACGGGTACACTTGAGACTTTCTTCTTCAAGAACCATTTCACTCCCACGTCGATTCAAGATTCCATGGAGCATCTTCCTGTTACCCACGTCTTCCTCGCGCCATCTGGAGGTACACAAGAACTGCCGAGAATTCTGTATTGGCTAGTGGACAGACTTTTTTTGGAAAACCCTGCTCTCGAATATGTTGGATTTTGCAATACAGTAATCTCCAATAATCAGGGTAAGTATCCAAAAAGGACTGTTCAGGTGTTCCGTTCATTCTCACGACGAGATTGGAAGGGAATTGAACCCTATGGTCCAGTGGAAACGCTACACCTTTGCCGGCACATCGTGGAGGCGATCCTGGAGAACCTGCCTAACGAGGAGAACAGAACAGGAGAGCGCTTCGAGCGCTGGATGGGGGAATACGCCGGTACACAGTACGGCTTCGATCTCTTTGGAAACAAAGACGACGGTGTTGCTGTCGGAGTAATCTGGCATCCCGGTGAAAGACCCCGATTTGAGATACAACCTTGGAGCAGATCTCACATCCGTGCACTGCGTTTCCGAAACGCGATCCGTCGTGCGTTGGCCAAAGCCGTTACTGCCTCTCAATTCGATGAGTTGGTGGGAATGAGATTCCCCATTCCACGATGGATGGAGCGTTTGGCCAATTGGCTTGACGCATTGACAAGCAAGAAGTAACCATTTATGAGTCGCTCGGCCCAGCCGGGCGATTCGCAGAGCCACCCTTGGAAAAGGTGGCTTTTTTCATGTTTCAATACCCTTATCAATCAGATCCTTACTTAACCAAGCTGGTCCTATAGTATTTGCTTATCTGCTTATTTGTACTTTCCTATCTTCCTCTCCTCTCCCAAGACTCCCCGCTTTACGGTCTTTACGACCAATTAGAAGCACTGCACACGTTTGCAAAATCAGGCTCCCTACCTGACGCTTCCCAGACAAACATATGCCTCCCTGCATATATGTCACAATACCCCTCACACCTTTGTTTTTTTAGGTTCCCACCAAAAGAAAACAAGCCATATAACTTGCTGCATTGCTCTAAACACCCAGTTTAGAACTTCTTAGATGAAGTAACCCAATGTTCAGCTTCACTCGTCTCACGGAGACACCACGGGCTGATTTGGCCCGTTGCATCTAGGGTATGCACAATTCAGATCAGAACGCCGATGGGCGTTAAACGAATCTTTCCTAAGGCATCCTTGAAAAGGAAGGAAAGTATGATAGTAGCACCAGCGGTTTATCGGTTTCCGAACATCCAACCCTTCAAGTTCGGTAAATGGGGTTGGAACAAACTGTCCGAGGTTGCAGAAATTCTCGGCATCGAAAAAGAGCAGGTCATGTCGTATTACATTGCGCTTTCGGTCGATGCAACAACTCTTGTTGCTATTTTTGAGGGTGATAAGAGCGTATATTGGTTCGGCATGTCTTCGCGCATCCCCACCTACGTCCCCACAGGGTGGACGTCAGCTGTACTTCGTGCGCACAGTGAAGGGATATCAAGAGTGACTCGGGTATCCCACGAGCACTATGCAACCTTTACGGTATGCCCGGAAGGAACGATACCGTGGGCGCCTTGCGTACTTCACTATAAGACCTTCATGTACGCCCGCGTGGGTTGGAACATTCTCGATCAACCCTATTGGACATACGCGAAGTGTGAACACAACCACGGTACGCGTCGACTCGGAGATCTCGTCAACGATAAAGCCGTATTGCGTGATTATTGCATCCGCTGCGGTGCGGTCGTCGGAGGTGGGAAATGACAATCCCCACCATGACGCTCGGCGAGTACTGGCTGAGGTTAACGTCCGGCTTCACCTTCGTAGAAGGACGGCAATATTCGTTCGGCGCGGATGTGGAAAGCGCCAAAATCGCTATCGAACACTGGGTAAGGTACTTCCAAGGTACCGAAGAATACCAGCGACGCGGATATGGCGCCATCTTGATTAATCGCGTGTCGGTCACCCCGACCGTGATCGAGGCCCTGAAGCAAATGGGCTACCAGGAAGGAACAGTCGTCCAGAAGCAGGAAGTGGCTCTTGGCATTTTCGATGTCGCGAGCTGTTCGGTTATCTGGCTCGACTGCGGCGGCAAGTATGTCCGCCCCGTGCTGCAATGGCTCGGTTATGTTTTCAACGAGGAGGTCTGACATGTCGTGAGTGTGCGGCTGAATTGGAATACCAGATGGAGCGACTTGCGTACATGATGTCGCTCTAATCGCAAAAAGCCGGACGCCCCTTGTGGGCGGCCGGCTTTTTTTTATACCTCCTATTTACTCTAGCATCCACCCAGCTCTATTGAAATAGGGCAAGAGAGGACCATCTTCTTGAGAAGTATTTTTACGTTGCCCTCTCGACGCGATGTTTGCCAATCGCGCCCGATACGAATCAAACTTACCTGCCGGAATATCCAAAACACCCACCAACAGGTGCAATCGCGTACCGTTTGCATACGCCAGCGCATCTACTGCCGGTTGATTGGCAAGGACAAATCTTCCGGTGTTATCTCGCAGCAGTTCTCCTAACTCAGCCTCAACCACATGCCGATCACATACGTGCTGCTTTTTGCTGCGCAGAGATATCAATGCCGAAGCTTTGCCGCCGGCACCTTGCCAATTGCCGTCATCAAGCATCTGAGCAATCTCAGTGCACGCGTTTGGCTCCAGGGACAAAGCAATGTGCGCCAAGAATGCATACGCATCATCACGCGCCATTTGCTGCAAACCAACTTTGTCTGTCCGCTCCTCACGTACTCCCGCAACATTTAACTGACACAGTTGGGTATTAACTGCTTGCGCCATGCTTGCATCTGTCACAGCCAGATCACCCAAACCCAACGTAGGTATTAGCGTGAAATCTAATACTCGTGGTAACTCCGGCAAAGCACGTTGCCGCACCAAGTCATACATCCCTGACACAATCTCTCGCCACCGCTGTGAATCAGCTTCTTTGAGGATGTATTGCATCATCGACGTGCCCGACCACGCATACACGTGGTCAATATTCCCACTCAGTGCATACACCACCATATCCAGTAGACATAGAATCCGCGCATCAGGAAGCACTCCCCAAGCGGGATAGGCAACCTGGGCGCCGTGCTTCTGTGACGCCTTCACAAACTCAAGGAGTCTCATATACCCGCCTTCCAGGTGTGGGGCGTGCACCTTTTGGTTTCCCTGGTAATACACGGTATTACCATGTGCCTGGTAGATTGGATGCAGATACCCTTGGCCGTCTACATATTTCGCAAAATGCTCACGAAACCTACTATGAGCAAGCACATCTAGCGCTTTTTGCACCAATTCGCCGTGACGAAGGTACAGATCAGCCGATGTTTGTATGTGCGGAAACGCTGCTTTTGCTAGTGCCATGTGTGCTTGAAACGGCGTACAGCAGGTTGAAACGACCGATTGAACACTGCCAGGTAAGGTGGCCCTGACCGTTGCCCACTTCACCACATCAAACTGCGCCCACGGACCACACTTCGCGTCGTCCTGCGATATGCGATGACCGCCAAGATGTGTCACGCGATACCCTTTCAGATCTGCACGCACTTCCCAACACAATTCAATAGGTACCCCAAGTTGGGCAAGAATCGTGGTCATCGTATTCTCCCAACCGGGATGCGGCGTTCGAGAGCCGCGGCCGTTAAACTCCAAACTTTCTCTCAGTGTAATCTGAGAACCATTTACAAAATTGATTGGCATTGATCTACTCCTTTTTACGTGTGCTCCCAAACAAGCGAGGATTTGTAAAACCGGGCGGTTTTGCCACAAGAGGAAAGTGGCTTTATAAAAACGAGGATAGAGGGGTTACAAAGAGGGGACAGGCAAAAATTAATAAGCAAATAATGCAAATAGTACAATTAAGCAAATGAAAACATGCAAAAAGAAATATTTGTACCGGATAATTTACACGTGACCCGTCTTTATACTTTAGTTGTTAATGTGCCCATATACAAAAAAACCTCCCGTTCGGGAGGCAACATACTTCGTTTATTTATTTGTATATGGATTTAGAACATGAAAAGACCTCCCGCGGTAAACCGGTAACCATAATATTGGTGCCAACGCTTTGGTTGTATACTCGATAAGGACGTTTCCATGAAACACGTATATACCACAAGTATTCTAACTCTGTCAAAAAACCTGTTGACAGATTTGCCAAATTTCTGTTATAAGAGAAAGCCGACGTATGACCCAAATTTTAGCAACAACAAATTATCGTACCCCCCAGGCCAGCAAGCATATGCTTATTGGTCTCATTACTTTTTTCTTTATGGTCCTCTGGATCACAAAGACGGTATAGGGGGTTCTCGCTAAAATTAAATTAAAAAAATAAAAAAAGAACCAGAACCTCCCTCACCGGAGGTTTATTTATATCCCTGGTAGCTCAATAGGACAGAGCGGCTGTATTCTTAGCAGTTGGTTGGAGGTTCGAATCCTTCCCGGGGAGCCAAGTCAACAAATTTATAATATGCAAACAAACAAATAAGCAAATGGAAAATGTAATAGCAAACAAAACTCACACCCTGCCTCAGGGGGTAGCACAGCTCGTGCTCGACTTTAAAGGCTTAGATGTCGATATCTTTTATGCCTTACCCCTTAATAAACAACAACAATTTTATGAGCTAACCAAAGCAGAACTCATGATCCTCGCAGAAAGTGCCAAAAATGGCGCTTCAGTTACGTTAGAGACTATCTTTTCACAGCTAGAACTAAATCAGCCCTATACCGAAGAGATCAAAAGCGAAATCTCTGCGCTATTGGAATTTGGTACACCCTTTAACGAGCTTTGTCTTACTGATAAAGAAACCGCACAAAAGCATGAGATCCGGGATGAATTTGGCCATTTTTCCAGAATCATGGGATTGGATGCAGTTCTAAAAGAACAAAACGATGAGGATGCCATCTTAGATGCGGAAACGACATATCGGCAGTGCAAAGACTTTCACAGATTTCTTATGGCAATTAACGAGCGCGGCGTCGATAGAGGCTATACTACTGAATACTTACCTGTCCACTCTGAAAGTAATACTGAAGGCAGGCGTGAAATAAACGCTAATTACATAGCAGTATACAAAAACAAAACCGATAATATCGTTGCCTGCGTATTCACGAATAATGGAGATTCACAAGAATCCCGACCTGAGATCAAAGAATTGGCAGACGTGTACGAGCGTTTTTTGACACAATACCCATTTGAGGTATCTAATTTGCTACTCGATTATTATGCATATCTTCGCAAAATTGCAGAAGGTATAGGATTCATCGGCGCACAAGAATATGTAAAAGACGGCATACGATATGTCAAGACCGTGCTCATTGGAAATGCAAGTATAGTGCAACTTTCTCCCAAAAGCGCAGAAGATTTTTTTACCAAAAAACTTACCCATGTCATTTCTCCTGAGCACAATGACTATTCACTGGGCGGTCATTCTGCAACGCCTTTCCAATCTACACAGCTACAAATAGGGCAGAAAGATATCGTATTGTTGATTCCAACGGACATTACTACTTCCTTTCAAAGCACGAATGAGTTTGAAGAGATGCTTAACAAAAAAGGATCTACCGGCAAAATACTACCGGCGAACAACCTACAGGAGTGGTTTGCCACCCAAAAAATCCGGTCCGGAAGCGTTGTTATGCGCACCGGTACTATAAAAGAATATTTCCCGGTCGATTGGAATACAAAACTTCCACAAACAGGACTTGAGGAAAGTGAAGTAGTGAAACAATTGGCGTTGAGTCATACCGCCATGAACATCGAGACCGCACACGTGCATGCAGACAGAAACGAAGGCTTATCCCAACGTGCAGGAGTACTCATCGCAAATTATGTAATCGATGTTATTACAAAGCTAAATCCTACGCTCCGCATCGAACGTACTGCAATGATTGATGAATACCATGTGATCAACCGTATCAATTACGACACGTATTTCAAAATGTTAGAGGATCTTGGGTACCCACTTGACGAGTTGACACTTGAATCAAGCCCTGTAGTAAAAGCACTTTCTCACGATATCTTGAAATATGTTCTGACACATCATTCAGGTTCAGAAGCATATTCTGTTCTGGAAAAAGGAAATAATATTTACTTAACCTACGATAACGGACAAAAGGTAATTGAGTTGATAGAGGATTATAATGGCGAGTTTGTGAGTGGATGCATTTTATTTGACATTGCGCTCACTCTGTATAAACGCTATCCATCGCTACTGCAATCAATGTATCTAGAGCGTAACCCAGTGCATCGTCTCGAAGGCATAAATTCGGATAGCACCAATTTACACGAACTGATGGTTGAGGTATATCAGCATGAATTATCGCCTGCCAAACGCGATGCACTTGTCGAAGAGTTAATTCAAGAAACACCAATGACATTCTCGAGATTACAGCAATCAATCAATGAAACACCTTACCTGGATGCAATCATGCAACAGAGCAATAACGAAAAAACTGCTGTTGTTAATGTACTCGAAGAATTTTATAGGCCACAACAAGGGAAACATAATCGTTTTTTGAGCTTTTTAGGATTCCCGCTGCTCTACACGCTTTACTTCAACGGATCAACCGGCAATGCATATCTTGAGCAAACGCTCATCTAAAAATCCACTGCCTCTTTGTCAGGAACATTAACAACTTACGAGGAATCGGTATAAGTGGGGGAGGAGAAAATAAGCAAATATGCAAATAGTACAAATATGTAAATGAACGCTTATTAACTCCTTTCCCCTTTGTACCTTCCTCTCTTTTTCCCCTCTCCTCCTCCTAAGTTCGCTTAGAATCCCCACCACCTGCACATATCTCTCCAAATGATAGTACCCAACACTATCTCTTCTCTATCGGATTAAACGCCAACGATTGAGGAATCAATGCGTTTCCCCGCAGGATCCGACGTGCATCGTCACGAAAACCGATAAGGAACACGACCGTGCTGCTTCCGCGGTTTATTGTTTCTTGTGTCATCCCCTGACACGGATGTATTCGAAGCACGCCCCTTCAAATTTCTGTAAACGGAGGTTACGATGGCTTTCACAATAGTAAGAGGCAATGATCCCCTCAACCGACTACGAGAAGCTTTGGATGGTGGTGTCCCAATCGGGACCTCATCTCATATTGGCACACAAAACAGCCAGCGGCTAGCCGTTCTTGCAGCGTTAGGTGGCCACGGGCTGGATTTCATTCAGCACGAGTTCACCCCCGCTGGCGACGGTGCATACCCTGTCGACACGTTGACCTATGACGGCGCGAGCCTTATCGTCAGCCACGATGGGCAGGTTATCGGTCCTGCGGCAATCTGGGCTAAGCCACCCTACACGTTCCAACCCGGTTTTCTACTCACTGCACGCTTGCAACAGCAGTGGGAAGAATTGCTCGGTGTTTGGAGCGGTATGATGGGTTCGGTATTGCCCAACCCCATCGTCGGACTTGCCTCAAAGGGAGGCATGCAATGGGAAGTGGCTTGCCAGCTTGAAAGAATCGTTCCACCAGGGCTGCTTGCGGTGCATGCGCAGACGCCTGCGCAGTATCACTACAGTATGCTACGCTATGCCTTCCCGCACGCTAATCCGATAAGTGCGAGTGAGTTTCTGCTGTCATGGGATAAACTCCCGGAGGCACTTGCACTGATCGCCCAACATCTGCCTCGCCACTTTTACGAGTGGGTGGAACAAGGTGTACGCCGGCCCTTACGAGACGTTGGCCCGATCCGGACGCGCTACCACGGAGGACCGCAGATACCGACAGAACTACTGTCGAAAATCGCGCTCCAGCTCATGCAGTACATTGCGGAGATTCTTAGTAAGCCGGGTGAGAAACCCGACTTATTTCGTATGAGTGGAGCAATTCTTGACACAACGGCTTATGTCGTGCTGCCGGTGATGGCACAGCTCGCTCGGTCAGGCGGCGAATTGGTCCATCACATCAGCGGGACCTCGATGGTGACGTACCTGCTCGATGATGACGAATCCGCTGAGCGTCGTGCCGAAATCGAACAGCTGTGGGACCTGCTTGCAGATCCACTCGGGCTTCCGAAGGATGTGACGTACGTCCTTCATCCGTCTAATCATCTCAAGTACTTTTGGACGCCAGACTGGGCCGCTCCTACTGTCAACCGATTGCTTGAAATGTACGAGGCGTGGAACAAGCTCGCTGAAGAGCAAAGTCACCGGGCAAAAGCGATTCGCGAGCAAGTCGACTTGGAGGCGCCAGAAGACGAAGACCTACTGCGTCGGTGGGCTGAGAAAGAAGTGCAACAACTAAATCCTCGCCTGCTCAGTGCACTAAAGAAAGCCCCAACCCGCGAAGCAGTTCAGCAAGCGGTCGCAGGAGCACGATCGGAAGTAGACCCTGAACGCGCCACGCTTCGAGAGAAGCAGGCAGCCCTCGAGACAGATGCTGCTACGCTCCTGTCCAGCCCTGCTGGACAGTGTTTCCTGCGAGGGTTTGTCAGCTCGCAACTCGATATGGTTCTCGGCGGGTGGAGACTCCATCCAATCGCCATCGAAAAAGAGCCTTCGGAGCTTGAAGGCATCGTCAACTGGATGAAAAAACGCGCCAATTGGCGCAAGTAGTAACCCAAACAGGGGCCGGCCGAACCGGCTCCTGTTTCTCTCCATCTTCCTGAACTTAAAGATGCAAAAACCGTCTCGGGTTACTGTCAGTTACTTTTTCAAAATCTTCTGTAGACAGCGATCTAAATATCTCTAACTCTTTTCCCATATCCGATATGATCGACCCACCTTCTAAATCATTAATGTAGGTGGTGAACGGCTCATCAGTCCCAAACACAATATATTCCCCATAGTTCTTTACCATCTGCTGGACAACTTCTTGTGGGTTTTCATACGGCAGATCTAACACCGTAAATCCCCGTTCTTTTGATTCTTTCCGGATAAAAGTTAGGAGTGCTGTAGTAGGGGAGAGGTCAATGAAAAAATTCTGTGGGTTTACTTTCTCCAGCTCATCATAAAACTCTTGAATAAACCCACCGCCATGCGCAATACACACATGGATGCTTGAATGGTTTTTTACAAACTCCATCACATGCAGCGGGTGCGCAACCTCTTGCATATAGGTGTGAAACAGCATTGACAGCTTGAACTCTTCCGCAATAGCAGCAAATGGCGAATTAATCATAGTTCTACCATCTGCTTGCATACTTTTTGTGTGAATTTTAAAACCACGAATTAAACCCTCTTCTGCCCATGCTCGTAATTGTGCTGCTTGTTTATCAACCTCTCGTAGTGGATCGACGCATGCAAACGGAATCAAACGATCCTTGCCAAATTTTTTCACTTGATCTATGAGAAGCCGATTTTCATATTGATACGGATACTCCATTAAGCCTGTTGGAATAAGGGTGTAGTAATCTTTCGGGTCATCATATAGAGTAGGCTCGAAGGGAAAAGTGACTGCTGTATCAATGCCAAACTGGTCCATCTTCCGCACCAAATCCTGAGCTGATTGGCAGAACGGGTGAATACCGTTAAATGCACGCTTCGCATTAAATCCAACGTGAGTATGCACATCTATAATCATAGAACCTAGGAAAGCGCTGACAAGATTAACCGCTCAGCGTTTTTATACGCGATCTTCTCAATAGTGGATTCTGAGAAACCTCGTTTGTCAAAAGCCTGTAACACATTTTGATACATTGACGCGTCTTCAAATCCCTGCACAAAACGATCAGTCGGATCGACCAACCCGTCAAAGTCAGTACCAAACGCAACATGATCCTCTCCGACCAATTTCAAGATATAGTCAAACTGGTCAACATAATCATCCATTGAATCGCCAGTCATATAATCAGGGATTGTCGCAATACCGATGACCCCACCTCGCTGAGCCACTGCCTTTATCTGATCGTCTGTGAGATTGCGTGAGTTTTCTTTAATCGCATTGACGAGTGTATGCGAGACCATGAAAGGAAAATCAATAGCTTCCATTGCATCCCAAAACGTCTGTGGATTAGCGTGTGCCAGATCAAAAACCATATCGAGTTCTCGTGTCTTTGCTATCAATTCTCTTCCTACATCGGTCAAACCACCTTCCACATTATTTCCCGAAGCAAAAATATTTTTATTTCTCCACGTCATTGCGACACTTCGCACTCCCATTTTATAAAACGATTCAAGTAAGGAAATATCTGAAATATAATCTATCCCTTCTAAGTGCAGAAGCATTCCTATCTTGCCGGCCAGATTTTCATAGTCTGCGCGAGAACGAACTAATTGCAAATCATCTGCATATGTATGCAAAACATCATGATAGTACGCAAGTTGTTCAACGGCTCCGCTCAATCCATATTTAAGTCCGTTCATTTTTGAAAAATCGTATTCCGTTTGCTGCAGCGCGTTAAGCTCATCTACTGACTCTTTGTCCAGCGAAAACACGACACCAAACACAAGCTTGAGATTCCCCGCACGATAGCGAGGAATGTCAGCATTATTGTTAACTGCAATACCTGGAACTTGGACGATACCTTCGTGCAATGAATAACGTTTTCCTATATCTTTACCCGTAGCATAAAGTGCATTTGTGGCAATATCTTGGTGGAGATCAATGATAGGAAACTTGCGCATAATTTTTTGATAATGTTTAGGCATTATATAATACAATACCTATATGGACCAGAAAATCGCTATCATTGATAGCCCAGTGGATTACAGTGCGTTTGGCCACGGTGAAGGATGTAACCAAGGACCTGATGCAATTCGTAGAACAGGACTCTTAACAGGCTTCAAAAAACATGCACTTACGTACTACGATTTTGGCGCAATACCTATTGAAAGTACATATAACCAAGGAAATACCCGTCTTAAATTTTTAAACGAAATTTCTACCGCAAACCAGCATCTATTTACTACCACCTATGATGCCCTAACAGATGGATATTTTCCTATTATTTTAGGAGGAGATCATTCGGGGGTAATCGGTTCTATCAAAGCCGTACATGACTTTTATGAACAAGGCATCGGCTTGCTCTGGCTTGACGCACACCTGGATAGCAATACCGAACAAACAACTACCAGCGGTAATATACACGGCATGGTAATTCCTCAACTAACGGGGGATGGCGTACATGAGCTTGTATCTATAGGACAAACGCATCTGCCGTATAGAAATATTGTATGTGTGGGTATTAGAAACCCTGACCCACCAGAAATTGAATATGTACATACTCACGCTGTCTACGTGCAGGATATTTGGACAGTGCAAGAACTGGGGATTGCGCAAACCATCAATCTTGCGATCCAACGCCTGCGCAAAAACACCGATAAAATTTATGTGAGTTTTGACCTTGATGTCGTTGACGAGCAGTTCGCTCCAGGTGTTGGCACACCAACATACGGCGGACTTACCTATAGAGAGATTATGTATGTTTCTCGTGTGTTGCGAGGACTCTATCATAACAATCAGTTAGCAGGAATTGATATTGTCGAACTAAACCCAATGCGTGATATCGATAATAAAACTGCCAACCTCGCGGTGGAGTGGATTATGTCTGTCCTTGGGTACGAATACGGACCATTTGTACGATTTCGTGATAACCGCCCGCCTTTAGATGCCTAAGAACGATTCTTTGTTGCCATTCATCGGAATAGACGACATTAATGCATATGCTAAGAGTATTCCTGACTGCATTCGCTTTGATAGAGGATCGGCGCAATTTCCGTTTCCTACTGAATTTGTTCCGCTAATCGATAACGTAAAAGAAGCGATTACCGATAAATATTTATATCATCCAGCGGTTGGAGGAGAGCCGGAACTTCGCACGCTTATTGCGAAAATCGAGCAAACCTACGCAAAGAGATTATTAACCCCTGAATATATCATTTTGACAGATGGAGGGTATGCAGGGTTATTTACTGTTCTGCGATTTATCCTTAATCCGGGTGATGAGGTAATCACAAATACGATCTCATATGAAGGCTTTGCGACAATTTTGCAATATTCTGGTGCTACACAAGTCCGGGTAAATATAAGGGATAGTAAGGATATCCAATCATCGATTTCTAATAAAACTAAGGCAATTCTTGTTAATACTCCCGAGAATCCTACCGGCAATATATATAGCGAAAATCAATTAACTGCAATCGCAGAAATAGCCAAAGAAAACGATATTTGGCTCATTGTAGATGAGGTAACGAACAGAATCATCTATCCGCCTACTCCATGGTATGGCTCGAGCTTAGGATATGACAAAACGGTAGCTATTAATTCTTTTTCAAAAAACTGGTTTATAAGCGGCATATCTGCAGGCTGGATCGCTACGACAAATGAAGCATTACTCAAAAGATTGACTACGTCACCCTATGCCGAATCAACGGGGATAGATCTGCTTACGCAACTGCTGCTAATAGAAATCCTCAAAAATATTGACTATGAACATTTTCTAAACAAGCGCCTGACTGAGTTACATCAAAGAAGAAATACTATGCAGGAATTGCTAACAAAACAGGGAATTACTTCAACCGCCCCGAGAGGTGGTATGAATTTTTATGTTGATCTGAAGGAAGATACTGAACAAATCTTTCAAAAAGCAATTCGTAAAAAGATAGCATTTATTCCAGGAAGGTATTTTGAAGGTAGGCCTTCTACGTATGCACGGCTAGGCTTCGGGGCGGTAGAATTGGACGAAATTGAAAAGGGAATTTCCATGCTTGTCGGCCTATAACACGTGCAGTATACTATAGACCCTTATTGAACGTTAACAACTTATAGTAAGGAGGGAATAGGTATGACGTAATAAATGGGGGAGACATGAAAATGAGCCATGATTTTTATGTCTCCCCCTTTTACTTACCTCCCTTTTTCCTTCAATCCTCAACCTTTGCGTTCCATATTTCTCTCCCAAAGAAATAGCCAAAAGCTTCATGTTTCCTCCCCGAAACAGAAGATCAAATTCCTACATTCCCACCTCTTTTAACCCCTCCTTTCACAAACCACTATGCACCCCTTGTAATCCCCGCTTGATCAGCACGGCTTTGAGGAGCCACCCCTGTAGGTATTCGCCAACTGGCGAATTGATCACCAAAACAACCGATGGAACCGGTCGTTTTAAAGCATAGTATCGATGCCGTATACGTTCTAGCTCACGTATATGGACATTTGGCAATGGAGCTAGCACTAGTTGGAGGTTAGTTGTGAATTCGAATTCGCCACTTCCGGTATTGGTTGTGCCTGCTAGTAGCAGGTACATTGATCCGACGCGTCGGATATTGGCGCAGTACGGATTGACTATCCAAGATATGATTGGTCGGTGCCATTTCATCGTGAATGTAGACGATGAGCACGGCGGCGCATCCAGCAGTGTCTTCCTCATGAGCCTCGTAGCAAGCTGCGTGAAGGATTTTCAACAGATCCTACTCGTGGTGCCCAGTACTAGCCTCCCGGGCATCCATCACATGATCCGGACGATTGTCGAGTCTAACCCGACAATCGAGATCGACATCCATGTCGTCAGCGATCCAGCCACGCACGAAGTCGGTCCGATGGCTGATATGTGGATCAACTTCAGAATCGTCGTGACAGTCGGCCCGAAATTGGCGACAGTTGCTAATTTCACCAATTGGATCAGGCTAACGGTCAAAGAGGCTCCGGCGAATGATGCCGAGCAGCGAGACGAGGTGTGGCACTATGGCACACCGAGCTAAACCGACAACGACTGGCTGTGAGGTTCGAGTGGTCCCCTTGCTTCCGCTCGGGTTTCGGCTTTATCGGGAAGATCGAGGGTCGAAACACAAGAAGCGGTTTGTGTGGAGGCTCTTTCGGTTCAACCAGATCCTCCCGAACTGCTCGACCCGTCTCACATCGGGAGAAGTCCACGACTTCCTTGATTGGCTCTTGGGTATTTTGGCAAATTCGCCTGAGGCCATCTATTTGAAAAGTAAAGTGCAGGAGGCACTTGACCTCCATCCAAAGGAGAACGAATGACAACGCTGTTTTTTATTCCGAGACGTCTTACTGGCAAAGAGCAACAGTTGATGGCTGCGCTCGGCCAGGAGGACAATCTGATCGTGCCTGTTGTATATGACGGCGACCTTAACGCGGTCGGCGTTGCTGTCCGGTTGAAAGAGCAGTGTGAGCAACTCGCGTCATATAGCCCTGGGATGCAAGTATCCCTGATTATTGTTGGTGACTCGGAACTGAGGCCCAACGACGCTTGGCATATCAAGAACAGTCTTGCCCATCTTGGCATTTACTTTGCCGGACTGGTGTGCACCCGGGCTGACATCACGTTGGTGTGCGTACTCGCGGCGAACGGCCACATCACGTGGCTACAACACGCTACTATTGACGAGAGTCATCTCGTCAGCCAGTGGCGCGAGATGCACCCGGAGGTGATACTGTGACAGTCATTGTATTCATTCCCGACAGGTTCCCCCCTGTGGCGATTGACTGGATTCGCCAGTTCTTAACTGACAGGAGCATCGTGCTCGAGGAAAGCGACTGGCGGGATCTCTCTACCGCTGACGAGCATTCTGTCGATGGTATGTCGGAAGACACTCCGGTATACATCTTCGGCGCAAGTGCTTATATCGCCGAGCAAGATTTCGTCCAGCATTCGCTTGAATACTACGAAACAGTCGTGAAGGAGTGGGCACGTCAGGGAATCAATGCCCACATCGTTTGGCTCCAGCAGAACATGGGTGGCGACTGGAGCCTGGTACTAAAGACGACCGGTAACGCACTCCTGGAAATCGATGCCGATCGTCGCTGGAGAGAAGAAGCGCGCGAAGATCTTCGTGCGCTAGACTAGACTGATATGAAAAAAGGCCGCCCCGTCACACGACGGGTCGGCCTTTTGTTTTATGGCTAAGGTTTCGCGTTTCTCCACGCAAGGAGTACCACAACTCCTAAGGCTATCCACATGGACACCATCATTAATATTGCCCCCACTGCGGGGTGCATCATCATTACCTCCTAGACAATCTCGCCTCGACGCATCCGTTCCATGAATGCATCGATATCAAAATCATCGGTAAATGGAGTGTGCTTTTTAACTACTGCACCTTCTCCATGGTGTTTCTTCCACTTCCTTCGTTGTTTCCTGGAATGGACCTTGCGGTTTCTTGAACTATACCTTCCAGGACCTTTGCTTGTCTTCTTGCTCATCACATACCCACGAATAGGTACTGAAGGTACCACACCAGCACCATCAGGAAGTAGCCGATGAGTACTGGTACAGAGACCTTTTTGAGGTAGTCGACATAGCCAAAGACAACTCCGGCTTTTCGCAAAATGCCGTAGGCAACAACACCGGCAGCCGATCCGTAGAACAGAAGTGAACCTCCATTCCCGGCCGTCGCTGCGAGAAGTACCCAGGAATTCCCCGGTGGTACCTCAAGCATCTGCTTCACCAGTTCAACAAGTGGTATGTTGTCAAATACTGCGGACAACAACCCCATGAGTACATGGCCGACAATAAGTTGCAGACCCTGTGGGTGGGTTCCCCCGTACACGAGATCAGCAATCGGTTGAAGACCTCCGGCAAGGCGCAAGCCAGACACCATCGTCAAAACCCCCACAAAGAAGAATATTTCCGACACGGTGACTTCTTCCCGGAGTTTGTGCTCGATATTGATATCCATTACGGTCGGGTGCTCAACGTCCTCGACCCCGTTCAATCGGTCATGGTACACAAAATTGTGCACGACCTTCACGTACCGACGAAAGAAGTTTGGTGCCTCTGCTACAAGCCAAGTGATACCAAACCCCAAGGACAATGACAGCCACGGCGGCAAATGCATCGTAGTCTTCAGGATTACGGGCAAGGTGAACGCGGCAAACGCGGTGACGATCACGATCTTCTCATGGCGGGTCAACGCGTATACCTGTTCTTCCTTCGAATCACCATTTTCTACCGGCTCAACCTGATGGCGAAACCAGAGAAAAGGCACGATATACATCACCACGTTTGGCAGCAACCCATACATGATGATTTGCTGTGCGGTATACAGCCCAGCGACCCATAGGATCGTCGTGGTGATATCGCCGACTGGGGACGGAGCACCGCCCGCATTCGCGCCAATAACAATCATCACCGCCGTAACGATAATATTGTTCCTGTTCGTAAAGAACATCAGCGCCATGCTCAGTCCAATAACTGTCGCAGTGAGGTTGTCCAAGATCATGGACATAACAGGAACAATCATGACAATCACGGTGAATTGTTTTAGATCGCTCCAGTGGCGTACATAGATCGCAGTGCGGAGTCGGTCAAACGCCCGATGGTGGACGATAATCCCTGCGTTGAGCACTGCTGCGAACACGAAGACAACGATTTGGATGACCTCACCACCCATTTCAAACAACGAGTGTTCAAATGCATCCGCGGGCATTGTAGTACGCGCCAAAAGGAGCATCATAACCCCCGCTACTAGTGCCGTTGGTGCCTTATTGACGCCCAGTTTGTCTTCGAGAGCAAACAAGACTATGGCACCCAGAAAGACCACGAATGCTTGTACAACCACGCCATTCGTCACCATTACACTGAGTGCAATGGCCAACACTACAATCGGCGCAAGCAGTAGAGCCAGATTTTTGGTCCTTCTTGCAGACGGTAGACTACTCAGCATCATTCCTCCAGACTTTTACTGTTAGTCTCATCACTTCAGCACGGCAGTACTGAGTGTGAGACTCTTCACTCAATACTGTTGCTACTGCATACACGCCCGAACGTGTATACAACCGTATAAGTACATTTGGCAACGTACCATACGACGAATCTCCCGTGGTGCCGGTCTCACGCGGCGTAAGGACATGAAACGGGGAAGTGTAAATGGAAGGTAATTCAAACAAACTGAGAGGATCGGGATGGGGGAGGGGGGAGATAAACAACTGACAGGAGGAGCTATCAGGTTTTGGAACACGAACGATCGTGTGTATTCTGAGACTGAGGATCTCGTTATACTTTCCAAAGTGAGACTTAGAGGGGGAAGTGTAATAGGGGGAAGTAAACAGTACGTGTACTGCTTGCTCCCCACTATTACGTAGTCGATTGTTAAAGGTCAAAAAATGCCTGATTATCATACTGTATCTCGTCAAAAAACACTACCCAAAGTTTACGCCTTTCATTTCGCTATAAGTTTAAATATAATTGCAACAATATAACGGTTCTTTAACAAATATTCTGTTAAAAGTGGGTCTACTGCGTATATCAAAAGTACGCACTAGTTCCCCTTTTAATCCCCCAAACCCCCAAATTATGCTCTTTCCCCAAGAGTACCTTTGATCTCACCCCCACCAAGAGATCCCCCATACAAATAAAGGAGCCATAAACTTCTGTTCTGAAAAGGAGACACTAATGTTAGTCATAGCTATTGACCCCCATCTTGCAAAGTTTGCAAGAATCATTGCCTCGGACATCAATCCGAGCATTGGTCTCGACAAGCTGCAGGTCGTATTCCTGCCCAATAGGCCATTTGTAAGCAAAGGCTATGAGAAACTCTGCCAGCTTCTCATGCCATATGCCAACGATCACATCGTCATCGTCGGCCATGCTGGCTACCCTGTCCGGCTGATGGGACAAGCATGCAAACGATTGCATAAGACGTTCCCAACCCTAACCGCAGCATGGATCAATGGGTATGCAAATGGGTGGGTTACGCTGACAACAACGCGTAAAATTACCATGAGATTGCAGTTCCCAATTGTGTCCCGGATGCTCATACTGGACCCCAAGAACATCTGGTCACCGCCACTGCCTGCAGTCGAGGAGGAGGTTATATGAGCGATAAGACAGGATCCCTATCTGTACCGCACTATGGCGCTACCATCGATTTCGACTTTGTCCAGCAACCCGATGGTATCGAAGTCACCGTCACCTATCGTATTAGTGACTTGGAATCAAAATCGATTCCTCTACAATATAGGTGGAATAGTATCGCGCAAGACTGGGTCATCCAACGTCAATCTCACAGCGATTTCGTGATGTCTGGTTTCATGAAAGAGTGGATGATCTTCAAAAATCCCGGCTTCAAGTCTGAAGTGAGTAAGATGCTGGGAAAGTACTTAGAATTGCGAGATCACATGGAATTGGTCTTCGACCTTTTTACCGGGAATCTCATTTTCACCATTGGAGATTTCATCAGTGACATGATGTTCGAACTCCCGTTGACCTGGTATCGCCGATTAACCAGATCCGTTCGCAGGATTCTGTATCCGCATGTGCTGTGAATAGAATGCCGCCCCGTGTAACGGGGCGGCATTCTCTCTTAGCATTGTTTTAACACAAGAAATACCCTATAATACGGTCCTCTTTTTGCACATTAAAATACTATCACTAATGTGAGGCTAGGGTAGGGGAAAGAGAGGGGATCTGAGTTAGTACAATACTACTGATTCTGATCCCCCCTTTACAACTCCCCAATTTACCCCTTTCCTCACTTTCGTTCCAATTTTGGTCTCGCCAAAATTACATGATCTCTTTCCCTCTCAGAGATCTATTCCACACCTCCTACTTTCATTTGCTATCCCCGTTTTTGTTCCCCTTCAGCTCTCTCCAGAGTTTTCCCCCTTTCACTCCCCGGGTGCGTTCACACCCACCATCAGGTCGAGGAACCTGACCCCAAAAAGTAGGAAACCCCGATGTCGAGTCGGGGGTGCAGCAGCCGCTGGAACCGGCAATGCTGTGATCTGGTCCGTCTGGCAAACGGCACTGGACAAACGAGCTATCGGAAGAAGGTCTCACGACCGATAGATCGTCAAGAAGTTGAGACCCAGTACGTAGTACAAGGAGTTTAGCAGTGAAAACGATTGTGATCCATCCGCCCATTGGGAAAGACACGCCGTTAGGCGATGCCATCACGGCCTATCTGTCCCGCTTCGAAGAAGTAGCCATCCTGATGCTCCCCGCCGAACACGGCGGCGCGACAGACGATGACAACGTCTTAGAAGATGTCATTAGACATTGCGCCCAGAGCGTGGTGCTCATCTGCCATGAAGGCCACGATACCGCGAGCTATGCCCGCATGGGGAACATGGTTGCCAACGGTCAGTTCTTTGAAGACAAGCTCGAGGCAAACGTGGTCTACTGCACCCTATACAAAGACGGCTACGACCAGTGGCAAGTCATCGCCATTGAACCCGAGTTTCTGTCGTGGTACGTGGAGGTCAGCAATGCCTGAGCAGCACGCTACACGGTGCATCCGGAAAAACCAAACCGGCAAGGTGAAGTTCTTTCACCGCGTTAAGGGTTGGGGCTTCATCTTTCGGGATGACGGTAAGGGCGAAGTGTTCGTCCGTTTCAACGATATTGCCGGCGAGGGGTATCGCAACCTCTACACTGGTGATAAAGTAACGTTCGATCTGCACGTTCGGACCGATGGTCCCAAGAAAGGGCAACACGTCGCAAAGAACGTCCGCGTCGTTAAGCGAGCAGAGGCCGAGGAGGCAGTCGCGGAGGTGGCATCATGCCAGCCTTCGTGATTATGCCCCCCAGTGTTCTGTCCGAAGAGTACATGGATCTAGAACAGGCCCGACGTCTCGCTAAGACAATCGGTCTGTACAACACATATCCGATCATCACAGCGGCCGGCGGTTTGGCCACAGGACGAGAATGGCTGGAGGTTTTGTGCAACGACATCACGCCGGCATTGACCGAAAACGGGAAACTACATCTAGTGCTAGTTGCGACTAGGGATGAAGTCAACCTAACTTACAACGGCGAAACGCCCGAAGCTGCCTGTGCGAGAAGACTGGTGGACAATGGCGAACATCTGTCGACTCGAGCGGACGAGGTTACAATCGTCCAAGTCTTTGACGCCGGCGATGATTTCCATATCCAATGGATCCGGAATGTCAGAATGGGCACCAGTCAGATGTGGAGGGAATTCCATGGCCAAATCTGATCCCCCGCGCGAACTTGCCGATACACTGGTAGTCGGCCTGAACCGGCCCGTCAATCGGCTACTGAAGTCAGTGGCGGTAGGCAACGGAGTTTTGTATGCCTACTCTGTCAAGGACCACGCGGCCGTATTGCTCCTGTACCTGGGATCGGACGGTTTCTACCACACTTTCACCTGTACGAGAACCAATGATTGGGAAGAAGAGTTTTACCTTCTTTGGTTTAGACTCGAATATGGTGAAGTGGAACTTGAAACCGCCATACCCCCGAGCTATCTGGCACAGTATGGCCAACAGGTCGAGTGCCCGGAGTTCCGCAAGATGGGACTTCGGATTTTCACGACCGGCCTGGCCGGAAGACAAGTCTGGTCCGTGTATTTCTGGCCGCGCAAGTGGGTGCTGCCGAAGTATGGCGCCTATGCCCAGATCGAGGTAGCTTCGCTAGATGAGAGGGGTGGGATGTTTTCCTTGATGCATTCTCTCTATGAGACGCTTCCGATTTCTCATACACGACATGTCGTGAACTGGGTTATCGAGCGGCTCAAGCGGGAGGCGGCTAATGGGTAACTCTGATCATCCTCAGTTTGGTCCCGAGATACCGTGCCCGGAGATGAATAATCTCGGGTATAGGATCATTCACCGTAACGAAGGTGGCTTTAGTTACTGGACGATGGTCTGGTGGCCCAAGTCTCAGGAACCCAACTTGGGTAGTGCCCTACTGCGAGCGTACTGCGGCGGCCATTCCCAAACGGACGAGCTGCTGCAATTCTTGCGCGAAGTGGTCGAAGTGAACCAGGGTGACCCTCATAAGGTCGGACTGGTCGAGGCCGCACAACGCGCAATGAGTCGCATCATCGAGGAGGCCAATCATGCCGATTGAAGTACTCGTGGCATGTGCTCCATTGAATGACCGTGGCTTTCTCATCGTGGTACATCCGTCACCTATTGCTGAAGAGGGTGAGGAATACCCCGTTGAGCATAAAAGCTTCTACGAAGCACCGTGGCAGGGATGGGTGCTATATCAGCTCCAGCCGGACGGGAAGAGAAGATACTTGTTTAACGATCTCTTCCCGACCGACCGAATTGACGCGCTCATGCTTGTCCACTTTTTGGGTGCAGTGAATGAGTGGCTCGATTGGTACGACGGCCCCAGCACACTCAAGAAGATCATCGACGATATCCGAAGGACTCTCGAACCGAGAGGGCCTGAATACAGGCTCGCTTTCGCCCTAGGCGCATTGTCAGAATGGCTAAACTGGAATGATAGAGGCGATCCTGAAGATCATTACAAGAAAATGGTCTGGCACGGGATGTCCCTCATAAAGGTTTGGCCAGAGATCGGCAATGATGCGGAGGAGGCAAACGATGCAAGGTGATGTCGCCGTAATGACTGTCCTGTTGGGCGTGTTGCTATGGGTAGTAGCGAGAAGTTCACGGCCACCGCGATACAGCGACGAACAGTTCATTCAGCGACTGGAAGAACTGGTCTCAGTCGGTGAGTTCGCGCTGGCATTCCGCCATATCGAGAACGAGATTCCGGGGATCCATCCTTACATAACTTGTACGTGGATCGTTGATACGTGGGTCAATCAAAACCCCGACTTCACGATCGGTGCAGAAGGACTCGTTCAGCTCCTGGCCCGCGAAGGGCTTTTGGTTGATGGTATGGCCGTCTTCGAAACTCCCGAAGCGGTATACGTCATTACCTATTAGAGTGTAGAGAGAGCATAAAAAAACCCGGCCGCCTGCAAAGGCGTCCGGGTTTTTGTCGTTATGGAACATCTCTTTCCAGTAACGACTATTGGAATTGTTGAATGACATACCAAAGAGCAGGATGCCTTTCCCGCAGGCTCGAAAGTTGCTGCATTCTCTTCGCAAGTTCCGCTGCATACTCACAAAAGCCCTGTTCAATGCACGTCGGGAGGACCGCACCGAGTTGTGCAATCCTCAATCCATGAATACCGTATACGCGCCATGAGTATCGTGTGATGTTCTCAAAAAGCGCATTGACGGTACGCGTGAGCTTGGTCTCTCCGCACGTTATTCGGTATGGTCCAATCAGGATGCAGTCGACTTCGACATGCACCCGCCGAGGACTAACATGCAAAGTGCCATGAAACTCGACTTCTACAGCCAGTCCCACCACGCGAACACTCGTACCTTCATATGCATTAACTTCTGCAGGCATGCCTATCAGGCTTGAGGTTCTCGGTGAAAACTTTAGATCTGGACAGATTACGAATACATCCCCTTCACCGTCCATGACCAGCAGTTGCACTGCGAGGTGTGGTCGCAGCTTCATGCCAGCTCATATTCGCCGTAGCAGGCGAACCGGCCGAAGGCGTACTCGTAGAGCCGCCAAACCATACGTCGATACGCCCGCTCCAACCAGTTACGGGGCGGCCGAAACTCCTGTGTCAGCGCGAACTCGATCTCGGATACCGCCCGAAACCAGAACGCATAGGGAATCGGCATACCGTCACTGCACTGTTCGGAGCACTGGAGCGCCTCTAGCAATGGGACATTCTGGAGTACGAGCATCTCTGGGAAGTGATTACGCACTTCCGCGAAGAACGTATTGTAATCCGGACCCAGGACAAAGCGCTGCTTCAGCTGGTTCCATTCGAATCCAACTTCAGCGAACGTGTACTCCTGTTCGCCGATAGCACCCGGCAGTTTATACGAAACTTTGCAAAACTCCCGGACGGGAACCTGTCCGCGAAATGCACCCCAGCATTGATGCAGCGTTACCTCAGCATTGCCAAACTGCAATGTAAGCATTGTGTGCCTCCTAGGCAAAGAAAAAGCCGCCCCCACTGTGAAGTGGGTGCGGCTCTTTTTGGGAAGGAGACCACCGGATAAACCCGGGTCCTCGTCTCCTTATTGATCTCCACAATAATGTCACTAGAGGAATAGTGACTCCGGTCGGTTAGTCGAAGTTGTAACGGGGACCGGGAGGAGGAAAGAGTACCTCCCGCGGCTCGTGTTTCGGGACCATCTTACGAGGGTTCCGTTCTTCACGACGCCACGTGAACGTCACTTTGCCATTGACACGGCGAAGCCGCACCCTGTGGCAATTCAGCAGAAGAAGGAAGGCGGGGACCACCCCGTCAAGCTCTTCCTCTACAAAACCAGTGATTGCGAATTCTTCGTTCATTTCCCTTCCTCCGTTACTTGTGGAAACCATGCGATAGCGCCGCTGGCGATTTTGGCTTCCGCTTTGGTATACGCCGCCGCCAACCTGGCAGCCGCGCGCGCCGCTTCTTCGTCATCTACGTCCGGTAGTACATAGGGCGCCGATTGAACCACCGGCTCCTCAACCTGCTCGGCAGGCTGATCATCATGGGCACTGCCATTTGCAGACACCGGGGCAGGTGCCACGAATTGACCGGGACGAAGCGGCTCGGTCGGTCGACCGTTGTTGCCATTGGCCGCTGCAGATTGCTTTTGCCGAGCGACTCGCCCTTTACGACGATCGTCCCCGGCCGCTGCTGTCTGCTGAGCCATCCGACGGTCGCGGGCACTTTTCCGGCCAGCTGCCGATGCAGATGTCGCTACGTCAAACGGCGACGGATCGCGTCCCGTTTTTTCAGCTTCTGCTTCTTCTGCCTCAACCTCGACACGCCGGCGAAGCATCGCCTCGACATCCTCAACGATTTCGGGAGGGAAGACGTCGAACTTACCATCGTATTTCACGATGGCAGGCCACTGTTCCCAAAGTCGTGTCAGAAATCGTGCAAGCGTACGCGGGCTCATTGGGACAATCCACTGCTCACGAACGCAAGCAGCCAATGCCATCCACTGATCCCGCGTGAGCCGGTTGTTTGTCTGTGGAGGTCTTCCGCTTGACACTCTCTCCGTGTTGTACAGACTCCACAGATACGATGCCGCACGGATTCCAACAACATCCTCCACCTTGCGATGAAGAGTGCTCTTGAATCCACCGTCACGACTAACAACCAGGCTCGTATGTGCGATGCTCCCGTCACCAAGCGAAACCCTACTCTCTGTCTTCGCTTTCAGAAACTCAACCATCCCTTCGGACATGGAGTCCATATAGGCAAAAACGAGTAGCATTGTCACGTGGCGACCATCCGGCACATGCCGCGCGAGCGAAAGATGCCCCCATGTGGAGCGCAGAAGCTCTGGGTCAAGGCCGCCCGAAAGCGTCTTGCCGGAGCTACCCGTCACCATATTCAGGGCTTGGGCATATCCTATGAGACCATCCATTCCCAAAATCAAACCATTCTCATAGGGAGCCCGCAACTCTACTGTACGCAGTGCGAACTCCACGAACAGGGCGATGTCGGAGGGATCCAAGTCCCCATTAATCACCCATAGTTCATGTTCATCGTCCATTGGGTACGCTTTCCTCTCAGAAGAACGTTCCGCCTGGATGATGACCTTCTTGCCCACCAGTTGACGAATCAGCTGAACCATCACTCGCGACTTGTCCGATCCTGGCGGGCCAGCAATGATTGTGCTGGTTCCCTTGATAACCGGAAATAGAAGCGTGTATAGCGCCATCAAATCGTCTTGTGGCGGACGCGAAGGTACAAACTCGCGTAGCAATGACGGCTGCTCTTTCCACTCACGTCGGCCTTCACGGAGCCATTGACTCACCGGGAGTCCGTGCACGTGCACGACTTCCCAGTCTTCGCCTTTCCTGCTTGACCGCCTAACACCGACCCGATCTCCCTCTTTCAGCTTGAGCAAGTCAAACTGGCCTTGGGAGAGCCATGCAACCTGTTCGCAAGGGACACGATAGGTACGCTCCTCTTCGTGCCACCACAACAAGGCATAGTCTCCTACGCACTCTGGGAAAGAGGGCATTGAGATCGGCCGATCGCGGTCCGACGCCCATACGAATCCTTCTACGATTTCCGGTGGGGAGTTGCTTCTCCGTCTCATGGTATTACTCCTTGAGAAGAAGCCTGGGCGGCTTCGATACTACTGAATTCGCCCAGGCATTCTCCACCGTTAGCCATTCACCCGACGCATCCAGGTAGGCGGCTGATCATCGACAATCTCCACTGCCGCAGTATCTTCAACGCGCGGCCGCCGGCTTTCGCCAGGCGCGAGTTGTCGAATGATCGCCGGCATCACCAGCTGTGCGACCTGAGCCTCACCAAGAGCTTGCACCACTGGTGCCTCAGCAACAAGCAACTGTAGCCCATTGGTCTGCGGCGCCGCGATGGCGGGCAAATTTTGATAGGCGATCATCGGCGTCCCGTTCACGGGAGTGATTATCGTCACGTTACCATTGGTTTTGACGTTCGGCGCCGTGGCCATTTGGCGAAGCAACTCCCGGCGGTACAGGACATACAGCCGGAAAAGAAAGGCACCGACGACAACCGCAAGGATTGCGGAACCGATCCAAAACCAACGCCAGGCATTTTCCTGGGCGAGTTGACTCGCAGCGATCTCGTCGGCACGGGCAGCCCTTGCTTCGGCGATGGCGGCAGCCTCTCGCGCGTCAGCCTCCGCGACCATGACTACGGCCGGGATCTGCGCCTCCCGCTCTTGCGCGGCGACCATGCGCTCGTGGGATTTGGCATCGACAAACGAGCTTACGCCGCTGCCAATAACAAACCCCAACAGCAGTACGGAGATCACCAACACGGCAATTCCTCCGACCACTGCTTTGAGGAGCCACCCATAGTCGCTACCGGTTCGGGCGCGGCCGGAATGCTCTTCACTACTTTTGTGTTTAGCCACGATTGACCTCCTCGATGAGAGTCATCAAAACTGGATCTCCGGTGTTGCGAGCAGCCTCAAGGAGCGCTGCGTCACCACCGGGAAGGTTTCGATTCTCTCGCAAAAACGGAACCAATATCTCTCTCGCTTCCTGGCGCAGTCCGCTAGAACTGCGCATGAGCCGCTGCCACAGTGAATCCCGCTCCACCAAACGAGGCCCAGAGGCACTTGTAGGTGGGGGAGACGCGACAGCGACAGGAGCATCGACCGGGCCCGTCTCCTCAAAGAACGACGGGGTATCCGAAGACACAGCTGCTGCCACGACAAGGGCAGGAGTTGCGAGCCGTCGCCGGTGACTCCGTGCCACCAAGACAATCGCTATAACCAGCACCATTACGGTGACAGTTAGGGCAATCATCGGCGGATACGGATCAAACCGACGAACGACCCAGTAGTCCCCCATCAGGCGGCGAGAGACGTAATGGCAACGGACGTTTTTGAAATAGACGTCGAACGTCGGGCATGGGAGCCCGAGCGTAGGCGAGGCCTGAATCGCAACTCCGTTGCTGTTGTATACGACGGTGTATTCTTCCGGGAATTGCATGTTCACCGGGAGCGTGGCCATGTTGAGCGCGTTGTCGGTTGCCCGAACTTCGATCGCACTCATCAACAACGCCTGCTCCCAGGGAATGTACCCGGAGAACACAGAACCATCAACGGTCGCAGGATACCCGGCGAGGCGCACCTCTTGAATTCCGGAGTAGTTGTCCTGAACGGATCCGTTGACGAGCAATCCGTTGGGAGTAGCCGCCGACAAAGGCCGGATAATCACGGGCGGTGTCAAATCCACCCGAAATACGTCCTCCTGTTGTGCTTGCTGACCCCGGTAGATGAACCAGCCGTTCTGCACGGCGGTCGCGGAGATGACAAGGTCACCTTCACTTACCGGGATCGAGATCGGCAACGACCACTCCTTTGAGTCCACTTCCTGCCGGAAGAACTCCGTGTCACCAACACGTGCTGTTACGACCGTTGAGTCTGCCCCAGGGGACATACCACGGACGGTAACAGACGGCTGGTTCCAGAATTCGTTCTGCGGGAGCAGAACTTGAAGACTCAACTCATCTGGCTGACGCGACCAGATATAGGCCGCGCCGATGAGCCCAAGAACAATGAGAATGCCAATGAGCAACTTCTTCATTTCATTCTCCTATCGCCACTCACGACGCGGACGGCCAGTGCCACGAGCCTCGGGATGCTGCTGCGCCCAAATCGCACGGTCTGCAGCTTGGCGGAATGTATTAGCCTTGTTGTCGATATCACGGCCAGCCTTATACAGCGCAAGCCAGATTCGAGCCCAGGCATCTTCTCCGTCATACCGAAACCAGGTCTGTTTACCGTCCACTTTCGGTCCTTTCTTTACGATCCACATCCTCCCGACACCCCGGATAGGCACGTGCTTGATTATGTCAGGTCCCAGATCTGCATCTTGAAACCTAACGTGCGCAATGTCTAACCAACGTGCCACTGGGGTCGGAAAGCTATCCTTGCTGGGGTTCGGCAGTTGCTTCCGCATTGCATTTTGGAAGACATACCCCCACCAGGACAACGGTACCTTTGACGTAGTCGAAATCGCGACTGAATCCTTTACTCGTTCGGGGTCCGCGAATGTATCGATGGTTTCCCCTCGCTGATATTGGAGTCCAAGCGCAACGTTGACTACGCCCTTTATACCGGCCGTAGGATCAAGCAATGAAAGGTACTCGGTACGATCCGCTTCCGGATGAATGTGAAACGCCAGTTGAAGAATTGGAGCCAGAATACGGCTCACCGGCAAGGTGAACTCAATATATGGCATCGATTCGTTCACTAGCACTTCACCTTTCTCGTTGACCAACCCCATGGTACGGAGTGGATTATCCGTCCACAGACGGGAGAAGATCAACCAGCGCCAGAAGAGAACGGCAAGCACCGCCCAGAACGCCGCGCCACCGTTCAGCACGCGGGCCAAGTCGATTTGGCTCAACACCAATTCGAACCCAACCCAACGCATCAACGCTGACGACAGCGGAACGACCCAAAGCCCATGGTACCAGGGCAACTTATGACCTGTGGCGAGTCGATTCCACACTCGAATGCTCAGCGTTAAGACCACGCCGAAAGCGAACGAGAGGGGCCAGACCAGCCACGTTTCACTGGCCCACCGGTCAACTGTCGGTTCGATCGCCGCCCAGAAAGACTCGACCGAGAACAAAAAGAGCATCACCGGATAGACGACCCACGGGAAGACCCGCGAGACCGTCCACCGAATACCCTTCTTCTCCCGCTTGGCCTTGAGCACGGCCGACAAAACCCTTGCTGGGCCGAGAACGACCACCGGCCACAACGCGTAGCGCACCTCATAATTCCGCACGGCATACACGCCGGCGGCAATCAGAAGCACGAAGAGCGTCGTGCGTGCCCACCGCGAGGTGATGAACCCCCAGATGGCACGCGGCCGGCTGGTGACCCAGCCCCAAAGCCGATCCACACTGTATTGGTAACTGTCTGAATGATCATACAGCCACCGATGGGTTCCCGTCGTCACCCGTAGGAAGAGAAACGACGCAAACGGCAACAGTGCGGTCACCGACACATAGTTAGGGTACGCTTCGACCCACCCTTGTTGTACCGCCAGACTGGCGAGGGTGGCCATCAGCATCCCAACTACCGGCAACACGACCCAGATCAGTCCATTCTGACGGAATTCCTCGCGGATACGTCGCCCAATGAACCGAATGGCCCGCAGCGGCCACAAAACGAGTACTTCGTGGATTGACTCGGCCAAAAGCCGTAACTGTGGATGAGTTTCCCACAGTACTTCAGACCGGCTCGGTCGCCGACGTCTTCCACTAACTTGTGCCATGATTGACCTCCTGGGCTTTTGCCCAATCTTTAATCCGATCTACGCTGTTGCGAAGGCGAACGCTGGTCGCGTCGCCATCAATCCTGCCGGAGCAAGGATCGTTCGAAGCCACTCACGGAACCCTGGCGGCGAGGCGTATACCTGCCGGATAAGGTCACCGTGAGTATGAATCTTAGATCCATTTTGGCTTTTCAGCCACATTTTAAACTCCCGCTGTTGAGACGGCGTCATCTTGCGCATCGCTTTGGCCAACTTACACCACATCTCCGGAGAGATGGGTTCGGCCTTGCGACGCGTTTGGCGAGCCTTCTGAACACGATACCGCTTCGGCATCTGCAGCCGAAACGACGGTACTTTGCACCCATCTTTGATCCAACAGGTGACGATTGCCGAAACAATCGCCGAGTTGATCACTGAGAGTACAAAAAAGATCGGATTACTTAACAGATCACTGAACATGATTGACCTCCGTGTCAAACTGGTACGAAAACATTTAGTTGCGATTTACAGATTACTCTGGCAAACCGCACTAGGAGTTTTCGTCCCGGCGGTCAACCCCGCCATGCCCTTGACGGATTCACATACTGATAGGCTGTAGCATTCCTATCAGGCTTTACGAATTCTCCTTCATAGAAGGATCTGGTTCGTGTTTGCCACCCCCGTGGCACCGGCCAGCATTTGACCGGATTTCGACTCATGTTTGCTGCTGTGTTGAACGACACAGCGGATCAGGTGGGAATTCCAACGCGAGTCAACGTTGGACCACCCCCCGAACCCATCGCAAGTGGGTTCAGTTCTGCCGTACTCTCCCGTAGGTAGACGCCTCCGGGGTAAACCCCATCGACGACTACTGTCGGGACGGCAGCATCAAGGATTTTTCCCTACACCGGCTGCGAGTGCTCCTCAACACTCGCAAGGCTTTTTGGGCATCCTTTTGCCCAGTTTCTGGACACCCGAGCAGGGTGCCTGTTGCGATGAAGCAGTTGACGGCGATCCGTCTTCTGCAGGGAAACTCGAAACCTAGGATGTTTCGGTTTTTGTGACGTTTTGAAACGATTTCAAAACAGGTGCTGTACGGTAAACGTACGGTATAGTAGGGGATTGAACTACGTCTCGGGGATGAGACATAGGTTGGTGACCAACTCATCGGGGGATGAGGTGTTCTACACGTGTCGGGAGACAAGTGTTTGTTTTTTGGCATGAAGCCATAACTAGAACGTGGTCTAGCAGAGTTTTCTCGTGAGAGAAAGAGGAAAGGGGTGCTTTTGCAAGCATAAAGAGGGTGGAAGAGAACTAATCATTATGATTTCCTCTCTCCCACCCACTTACCCCATGCAATCCCATACTTAATAAAAAAATTCATTAACAAACGTAGATTGTTAATGTACGTATGAGGCATACAAAAATGTAGTCCCAAAATGGTGCCATAATTTTAGCACTATGCTGCAGAAAGTCAACACACTATAGGTATATTCTCACGTATTGAAATTAATGTTAGACTCATAAGCCCATAACATGTTCTTTAACAATCTTGTTAGGCAACAGAGAGGGGAGTGAGTTCTCTTACGAAAGAGCACTGACTTCCCCTTCTTGTTACCTCATTTTCATAAACCACCACCGGTTTATCCTAATTTCCTGTTGCACCCGCAACACCTCTTAATAGCTTGTACATACGCAAAAACTCCTTACGTACAAGACCGCGCCAGCGGACTATATTCGCCTTGTGCGAATTATGCAGTATCTGTTTGCGTCAGGTATGCACCCTATCCATTGATTGAGCACTTTGGAGGAAATGATGAATAAGGTAGTAACACGCATAGTTACCGTCGGTACGGTACCAGAGTTGGACACACACATTGCTGATGTGGAACAGTCGATCCAATTCCTCATCGATGACGGCTGGATCATCTCCCAGAGGTTTGCGTCATACCTGGGCGATGGACAATTCAACTTGATGTACATCCTTGCCTTTCCGGACGCACTTCGCTCCGATGGCCCGGACTTGATACGAAGGGCCTTACCTGAACTGAAGTTGACAAGACATGAGGCAAGAGTCCTACATGGCCGCGGCATCGATGCCGAGACTTTCAAGACCATGTCGGTCGAGGAACTCGCTGAACGCCTCGCGACACTCCGCTCCCGCAAAGTTGCTGCACGCCTCGTTAGTAAGCGGAAGCTGTGGGACGCACAGCAGAAGTACACCGAGGAAGATGCCAACGCCTGGAAGGGCAGCTTTGGCACTTTTGTAGCCAACGCAATGCAGCGAGCGAGGGTACCCTGGTGGTACGTTTTCCGGAAAACCACCACCAATGATGATCTCTGTGCAATTCCCGGAATCGGGAAACGAGTTCTGCAACAACTGAACAATCGACGATTGTACGACCTCGACTGGTCCGAGATTGGGAGGTAATTATGCAACGACCCGATGAAATTGGCCGGCTAGAGAAGCTCGGCCTGTCGCCGAACGAGGCTCGGATTCTCGCCGGGCTGGGGATGGACTCAGATAAGTTCCTTTACCTATCGATGTTTGACTTGAGAGGTCACCTCATCGGAATTGAGTCCAACCGGACCAGGCAAAGGATTATGGCGTTTCGCCGGTTCATCGCTGTACGTGAGAGCTATGGAAAGGGTGATCCTGAATTCTGGTCGCTTGTACGTCCAGATATTCGAAAACGCTTCACCCAGGCTCGCCTACCGTACTGGTACGCACTTACGGGCACCAGGAGTGAAATGCTGCGTATTCCCGGAGTAGGGAAGAGGGCGTGGGAGTACCTGCAGTTCATGAGGGCTCGGACAAACGCCTTGCGTGAATACGCACTCGCAAACTCCGGGGCATTCAACCAGATCTTCATTGTCCCTTTCATAGAAGGGCCTGGTACAGAGGACAACCCAAGCACGGTACTGAAAGCGCATCAACAGCGTTTGATGTGGCCAGTCAGAGGCGACTATACGGTGTTTATGACACCGAAGTACACTGCACCGTATACGTTCATGTTGAGTGTACTAAAGGCGATTAACCCTGCTCAGTTCAACCACGTCGCCATGTACCTGCCTTTACAGGCTGACGAAGAGCAGGTTGACTTCGTCAAAGAGTTCCTGTGGCTGTTGATTGCAAATTCACCAGTCGCGTTTCAGTATGAGGTGTTTGGTAGTGGCAGGCACGACGCTCGGCTACCCCTTCCAATACCTGAAACGCTTCGCTTCGAACTCGTTCGTAGCGGTAGCCCATACGGCAGCGGGGTAATCCAACTGCCCACTTACGGCGAATGGGATATTCGTTACACGCTGCAGCAAGCGTGTCCTATCATGCATGGTGGCAAAACGCACATCTTCTCAGGTGTAGATTTGCTGCATATGCGACTGATAGTCGAAGAAGCGAGCTAACCATGCTCACTACGGACCGTCCCGCCATTGGCGGGGCGGTCCTTGAAATTTGCCGTGTTCTGCGCAATATGGTATATAGCAATTACGATACAGTGATCTTTAACAACCCATGACAATGGGGACAAAAGAAGATGGGTGCGGCGTTTTACAGTTAAGACGCGGCATCCCTCTTCTTTTAATCCCCCATTTTCCTCAAAGTTTCTATGAAACTTTAAACCGACCATAATCGCACCTCGCGATTTTTGTTGCATCCCCGCAACAAGGTCACCAAACCCTTACCTTTTTCCCTCTGCACGAAACAGCGTGTTTCGTCCAAACCTGCTTTATTGCCTAGGCAAAAAAGCTTTCAAATGCCGACAACGGCTTCACTACAAAACGACTCAACAAGAGTTTTATGAGCGTGAGGACGCTCTCAAGCTCCCTCTGGTAAGGTTATCCGCCCTACAACGGCGGGTAAATGAGTCAAAAAACAGCTTACGTTCTCCCGAGCCTGCGGGAGTGTAAGGCCACCAGATCTGAAGGGGCTCTGGTGGCGCGAAGGTGGTTTAGCATTGAACTTGATGCTTCTTGGAACGAGGTAGTAACAGGCATTGACTACCTCGTTCCACAATTTGCTGACTAACTTCCTACCCAGGAGGAAGTTAAGCCGAGTTTCATCCCCTCCTTCCCTCCCCCCTAATCCGTCGTTCTCGCAGGGACGACGGATGGACAGACAGACGGACAGACATACGATTCTCCTTAGAAGGTGAGTGCCTGGGTCACTCACCTTCCTTGACATGCTGACGTCCTCTCAGTGCAGGAGAGAGGATAGCTGACGTTCACCCCGACCTCCTGAGCTGCTCAAAGGAGGGTGGTCGGCCTGCACCTAGCCACCCTCCACAGCTTCGTCTTACTACCCACTCTCCTGGGTTGTAAGTGGGTTCCGTCCATCCCTCCTACGGAACCTCCTCTGGTTGCAGGGACGAATGGAGAGCTCAGCCCAAAAGTGCCATCGGCGCCCGATGTGCGCCGCGCCAAATGGGCGGGTCGTTCCTGCTTCTCAGTTACCCGCCTGGCGGGTAACACTGGGGTCCCCAGGACCCAACGAAGACCGCTGCTTATTTTTAAAAGGAGGTGAGACGACATATGACGTGTCATTTCACGAGCTAACACCTGGGCGCCACGAACGGCCGCACTAGCGGCAACAACTTAATTGACGGACGCGACTACGCGTCCACGCTCCTACCTGGAGCATTAGTTCGCTACTGAGCCGCACCCTGCTGGGGGTGCGGCTCTTTTCATTTGCACAACTACCTATGAAGCAAAAAACCATATACGGATGGGGCTTCAGCATGGGAGCCACCCATAAGCGGGAACTGCGGAAACGCAGGAAGTTTGCTCGCAAAGGGTGGCGCCTAAAAACCCGTTACTTTCGCTACATTTATTACTATCCTGAGATGGGAATGTATGTAGCGGTAAGTGTTCTAAAACGCTATTGATTCCATGAGTACCCCGCGCTCGTCGCGGGGTCATTTTTACCCCATAACATTTTCCCTAAATTTTGATACACTCCACACATTCCAAGAACGTTAACAACTAACCGATAGAAATAACCTGAGGGCGTTGAGGGAGGAAGAAGGAAGGGGCATGAATAATATAAATATTACAAATAAGCAAATAATCTAATGATGGTATTAATTTGACATTTGTATATTTGACTATTTGTACTATTAGAATATTACCCTTTCTTCTTCCCCCCTTTACCCCTCATTTCCTCCGATGAAAAGTCCTTTTTCATTGCCAAAAACGCGAAAGCGTGTACTCTGCCCAGAGTATTTATTGTTGTGTCCTCACAACAAACCAAAGCCCTACCCCTAATAATTCACCAATTTCAAATCCGCCAGCTGGCGGACTAGTTCCCACTACCCAAATAGTAGGAAGGCGAAATTCCTTGAAGATAACCTGGAATGCAGGTGACGATTGAGGAATCGTTCTGCACAACGGTAGGCTCCAGCGCAACCCAACGCGTTACAATAGGGTCCGACCCTCATCGGACGGGGAGTGTGCGTATGCAATGCTCAACATACGTGCAATTCCTGTTTCGCTCCCCGCGAAACAAAATACTTTATCCAGAGCAGCTCGAATTAGGAGAACACATGTGTAAACTTAAGCATGGGTACCGATTGCCGCGTCAGCGGTTTCCAATTTTTCGAAACCAACAAGTCTTTGAGCGTTCGGGAATCCGAAGCCTAAAAAGAATTGTTGCGAAAAAGGGTACCCCCAAGTTCCGATTACGATAGGAGTAAGTGTGTAGATGGATGACATAGATGAGAAAGAGTGGCTGACCCGAGTGGCCCAAGAACTTGACGAGTTCCTCGCAACTCACGGGTATCAATCGCGACCGGATAGGAGCAGATTTTGTGTACACCATAACATCACTCCTCGCCAGTTGAGGGCACTGCGAGCCGGTGAGTACTTTGTACCCACCCAGGTTTATGCAGTCTTAAACTGGATCTGTGGCATCGAGGCAGCGGATCCCACAAAGATCCCGCCGCTGGTTAAGCACCTGCCTGCAGGTGGCGTCACCCATGTCAACCGAGCTTGGTCATTTGACCAATATCTCGTGTGGATTGGGAAGCAGAATGACTCTATTCTCATTACCGAGATGGCTCGGGAGATGGAGTTCGGTGTACATGCCCCACTGGTTGCTGAGTTAGAGCCTGCGTTGTTCAGGCTTCAGCAGTTGTTATGGAAAGTGATCGACACGGGTGACGAAGAGCTATGGGACAAGCTGGCACAGCAGTTTGAGTCAGCTATCGCCAGTCTATTCGCGCTTCTAAGTGCACTCACACTCACCGGCGATAACCGCGCAATCGCGGTAGCCATGCTGAAAATGGAGCGACCAGAATGAACCGCCACACTGGTACCGCCCGACTAGCCCCGCACCGTGCTCTGCTCCACCTGGCAAGGTTGTATCCCTCCTTAGCGCACGCGTTGTTTGAACTCACGGACAATGCACTTGATGCGCGAGAGGAAAAGATTGATGTCTGGGTAGTTCTGGAAGAAGGCACATTGACTGTCATCGACACCGGCACCGGTATGAGTCCCTATCTTTCAGAGCGTGACAAAGAGACAGTGAGTCGGTATCAGGAACTCATGATGGAAGGTACGTTACCCGCCGGGTACGACGTTCGTGATGAGTTAAGCCAGAAAGCGAAAGGCTCTCTGCAGTTTCTAGCTGAATCAATCGGCTTGAGCGGCAAGACAGACCAAAAGCTTATTGGTCGACACGGAATTGGCTTCTGGGGCTGGCTTATGTTAGCGGCAAGCGCCGAAGTCATCACCCGAACCAAAGAAGGGACATTCACCTTCATCCCGCCAACACGTGAGCAAATCGAACGAGGAAACCTGACATACACCATTACACCAAGCGGGCAGCATGTCACGCCTTGGGGAAAAGTGTTACCTCACGGTACCACCGTCCGATTGGCGCTCAACACAGATTCTCAGAATGCGCTACAGCCCGCTGCGCTCGTCAACCAGCTCGGTATGCGATACAGCGGTTTTATTCACGAACATACCATGGATATTACCGTGGTAGACCGAGTGACCAGCGCAGGCAAGAAGCAACGTGGCGGCCTGGAGCTTCGAGTGAGCCCACCCAAGTTCCTCGGTGCATTAATTCTCGACCGTGAATACAAACTCAAGGACGGGAATAAACTGCACCCCTATCGGGTTAACCTCCGGTACGTTGAAGGGAAGAACACGGATGGGATCCGGGTACGCATCCTAGGTATTGACAGATGCGCCTTGCACGAAGTTCCAGGGCTTGAAGACTTGAAGAGCGAGTTGAGTGGACAACTGACGGGGCATATAGAACTCCCCACAGTAATCCCACTCACTACGAGCAAGGACCGGCCTCAGCAAGGAACTGTTCTGTCACGTTGGATTAAGCATCTTAGGACGCATGTCCTGCGCGAGGTGCTTACCCAAACCCAGCGCCATGAAGCAGTACTAGCAGATCGACGTATCGCGTCCTATGCCGTGGTAACCACACAGGCGGTGACAGAAGCGTTGCGTGCGCTTCCGCACCTATTAACTCCTGTCTTTGAACAGGCAGTAGTCCAAAGAACCCGGCCGAGCAAGTCAGCCAACAGAATTGGCGCCAAAACCGTACGTGCAACGGTCATTAACGAACATTCCAGAGGAGTGTCAGGAGTACGCGTGACGGTCATCGGACCAGAATATGCACGTACCATTGAGACGGGTACCTCTGGAGGGATCCTGTTTGGCGAACTCCCCTTTGGCAAGTATTCGATATCAATCGAAGTACCAGAGGGAAGTAAGCCAGTTAGCCGCACAGAATACACCTTCTGGCTGGATGAACAGAAGTCCGGCTATGGTGGTGTATTCACGATTTTCACTGGCACAAATCCGCCGGTTGAAAAACATAGCACGCTTCAGCAGATTGTGTTTCGGCCGCTTTCTGATCCCTTGAGGTTGTGGGATGGGAGTCGGTTGAAACTAGGCATCATCGTCATTAATAGCGACGCGCAGTTGGTCGCTGATGCACGGGATGCATGCATAAAGTCTGGAAGCTGGACCAAGCTTGATGACATTGTTGCACTGTGTGTTGCCTCTGCACTGGCTGAGTACCAGCATGAAGGCGATACTTACCAGGCGCTCACCATGGCAACCTGGCTCAGTGCTGCGATTCGTGCCCAGCTGGGCAGAACAAGGAGACGATAGAAAAATGGATCCACAACTGAAACATGGTTTTGACGTAATGTTCGGTGCAATCTCAAGGAGGAAAGCAGAGCTTACTGCTTGGCTTGATGAGCTTCAAGCCTCACTCAATAGACTTTGGGATGCAGCGTACGATGAAAAAGACCCGACGCGGGCCGAAAAAATTCGCCAACTGGCACTGCAGTTCTGTCTTGACGCCGGGCTTGACATTCCGACGACAGCTGTTGAAGCAGTTGAACAACCGCAAACAACACCGCTATTAACAATGGACCAAGATCAAGGTCCGATTGCGATTCAACTCGGTCTCGCCGTAATGCCTGGCCTTGACCCTGCAGTGGGTTTTCTTTTCCGAAGGTTCACAGAAAAATTGGCAAAAGGGGAAGTGGTCACCTCTTTCCAATCACTGCTCTTGGAGACCTACGGAACCAAATGGCAGACCGTCAGATTGAGCGGCCAAGTACATGGTTCTGCCGTTACCGCGGCACCCGACACGTCAACTTGGCAGATGGTACAAGCCACCATCAACAAAAACATTAAGGTCATCGACGAGGGACTTCGGCGAATCATGTTCCACGGCACGCACGGGTGGGAAAATTTGAATATTCCACTACGAACGCTGTCTGTGGTTCGTATCGCGGCTGAACACCCCGACGCCTGGAACGAGGCAAAGCAGAAGCTTATCGTTTGGTTCGGCTTGCCAGATTCCGACGTTACCTACAGCTAGTTTGAGCATGGCTCCTACCGCCTTCGGGTGGTAAACAAAAAAACCGCCTGGCTGGATGCCGGGCGGTTTTATCCACTCTCCCTATGTACTTCTGTTGTACTCATCTAACTCCCTATCCGGATTACCGGAACGCTATCATCATCGTCTTCGTCGAAATCCACAACCGCACCAATCTCAATGAGCAGTTGCTCACGATCTTCCGCATCCTGCGGTATATCCCCATGCATTTCACTCGAGAGTTCTCTCCAAAATTCTGAAGACGAAACTCCTGTACCATTTTGTGCACGGAGAATTAAACGCGCAGTACGCTGTAAGGAAGTATCGTTCAAAACAATCAATTGCCTCACCTCCTTATTCAAACGATTTTTAGGAAATTACTAATGTGCGATGCACAGGGGAGTAGTTGAAGAGAGTATATAGTATTTAGAAATAAGAAGTAAGCAGTACGTAAAAATAAAAAAGCCGGCTGCCTACGCGAGGCACCCGGCTCATGGAGTCTTTACGACCCCTTTACTCGATCTTCTCCATAGTCACCGCCCACCAGACCGTCTCGGGATGACGTTTCGTCGCGGGGAGCTGATTGCTCAATACCCTCAAACGAACAGCGTCACCAACGCGCACTGGTTGAGCAAATGGCGTGGTATACATCGCACAACCGCCAGCGGTTCGAATGCGAAAGGTCACGCGGTTTGGTAAGACCCGAACACGTTCTACTCCACCGAGCACTACACGTGTCACTGGCATCACCCTTACTGCAAGCGTGCTATCCGAATCCTCCGCATCGGGAAGGTGATAGAACACTACTGGTTGGTCAGGGAACAGGTTCCAGCTGGAAAGCGGTTCTACTACAGCATCCCGAGAGAAGAAATAATCCACCATTCCATCTGAAACGAACCCGTAATGAGGACCACCACGTTTGATCCTCCCTATCATCGGGAGTCCAATACTGCCAGTTTGCATGGCGACTTTGGCAAAAGGTCCCTTACCTTCGTCCCTCACACGCATGGCAAGCATATCCCCCTTCTGTGGACGATAGAAATACGGATACGTTGTCGATTGGAAAACCATTACATCATATGGACCCTGAGGGTATTGGCCACCTTCATCAGGCAAAACCCTTGCAAATCCCGTATGACGATCCGGCCACCAAACTACAACTTCTCCATACGCCCATCCAGGCTGTCCTCTCATAGTACCTCCAGTTACATGAGCTACTGGCTGCATGCCCAGTACTCGACCGTCAGACGCGCCGCCTCTTCAGGCAGCTGCGCCTCAAGCGCGGCTATGGCGTCGAGACGATACGCCTCGCATGAGTTGCCATCGTCGCCTTGGACTTCTTCATTGACGGGGGACAGTGTGACGTTCCCGCCACTACCACGGTACAGACCCTCCAGTGCTTCCTGTAACGTACCGCCGTGATAGACTTCACCACGGCCGGTAACGACGAAGACTCGCGTAACAATGGGAATACCTTCTGATGTCTTATAGAGCGGCTGGATACCCACGAGTGTGCCCTCTCCCGCATCGTTCATCAGAGGCAGTAACGTGAAATCTGACCAGTACAACTCCTGCGAGGTGCCCGTGACTAACGTCGCAAGGTTCTGATCAGTGATCGCATCCTGCACCTGGGAATGCATACCTATGGGTGATGGAATAGACAGTTCTTCCGGCATCTCATACGCAATGAGGTTACCGTACTCCGTACCCATCCGCGCAACAAGGATGCTTCCCAGGTTCTGTTTCCGGGCCAATTCTCCGTTCTCGATGGTCGTCTGTACAAACCCCAGAGTCAGGATGAACTCCTTTTCCTCGGATATAAGCGGCAGTCGCGTGACGACATACCGCGCTTCTGATTCCGTTACACCTGACTGTCCTTGCGTCTCCGTAGTCGGAAGCCACATACGGGTCTTACCGTAGAACGCCTGTTCATTAGTCAGGTGATACAAACCGTATAACTCTGCCTGCATGTCAAAGAAGTCATACGGATACCTACGATTCTGGACTTCTTGGCCAGTCATCGTCTCGAATGGATGTAACAAACCCGGGAGGAGCTTGCTCCATGCCGAGATTACCGGATCATCCTCTGCGTAGATTTCGATAGTCCCATCGTACGCATGCACGATCCCAGTGATTCCGGGACGAGCATAATTGAAAAACCGGTAATCCTGCCCGGAGAGATTGTTCTTCTGGACGGAGTAAGGGTACCCGTTTGCGGTGATCACACCCTCGTTCATCCAGATATATTGATCCTCTCCCGCAACCATAAACGGATCGGTATCCCATACCACAAAGGGCGTCAGGCGCTCGAGCATCTCCGTAACTTGTCTGTGATACAAGACTCGCGTTTCGGCAGTTATCGCCTCGGATGTCAGCACTCTCATACTGCCAAACGATAGCGCAAACGCAATTCTGCGAATACCGGTACCTACTGCCACACCTCTCTGACCAAAGTACTCCGTTGGTTCCACCGAAGTCGGCACGATCTCGGTTTCGCTTGTGTTGACGTACACATGAGATGTCGTGCCTTCTCCATAGCAAATCCGCTCATTCTCCGGTATGAACCGTTCATCACCTATAGTTGGTAGCTGGCTCGCTACATAGACAGGGTGACCTTGAGGCGTTACTTCGTTCGGTTCTGCCGCTACCATACCGAAACCGCACAGAAACCTCATGTGATTATTGATGAAGTTCTGATTTGCGATCTGGCCAGGAAGCAGTTCACGTGGATTCGTCATCCACAGCTGGCCGTCTTCGTAGTACAAGTCGGTGTCGAGAACTTCATAGTAGGTCTCTCTTGACTGAGTCTGGTTGCTGAGCTGTCGTACCTCCCGCCAACCAAAGGTCCTCGATTCCTCGAGGACATCACTATTCGCGGCATACTGATTCCCCTCGAAACCGTCAACATAGGGAAACTCGATAGCCTCAATCTTGTCGAGGCCGTACGCAGCACGTGTGAAGTCGATATGGCGCCGGATATAAGGAATCTCATACGCCAATTCGTTGGGATTTACCCGAATGGTCTGCACGATCGCCGGCCAGCTCCAGAAGAGCGTGAAAACCAGCGTTACTGCCGCCACCGAGACGACGGTTCGTAACTGCAGCCGCCGTTCCCCATTGTGGAAATCAAGGAACCAGACACCCACTCCTGTAGTCAGGAGAAGCGCGATCAACGGATAGAGAACACCCTCATTGCCGACCAACGCTCTTGCGGCCAAAACCACAAGAAGCGGTAACCCGACAAAGAGAAGCTTACCCTTTCTTATGCCGTAGACGACGGGGATAACCGCAAGACCAGTCATGATGGTCAGGATGTTATACAACACAATCCTGCCGCCCTGGACATCCGCGTAGCTGGCGCCCCAGAAGGAACCGTTGTTGTCGGTAAGCAGCCCAAACTTCGCTTGGGAGAAATACCACGTAAGAAGCGGTAAGACAGCAAAGGCAAGCATTCCAGCGAAGCTTATCAACTTCGACAGCCAGGCTGAGTTATCGTCATTCTCGATGAAGATCCAGCGTACCAGCCCATTTATCCCCATACAGGCGATGAACACTGCAAGCCACGTCCTTATCGCATTGAAGAAAGGCAACATGAAGACGTAGTAGCTAATGTCCCGACCGAATATGGGATCTGCCGTGCCAAATGGCTCCTGGACGAAGAACAAAGCGATCTCATTCCAACCGGTTGCCCCGTAAATCCCCAGGCCAATACTGAGGAATAAGGGCAGAAGATTGAGCAGAAATCTCCGCAGATTAATCTGCCGCACTCGCTCCTTTTCAGCCGCGATAGCCCTGGCCTTATCCCAATGCCTCTCCGAAGGTTCCACATAGACGGCCTTATCAAAAGGGAAATAGCGCCGCCCGATGAATGTCATCATCAGAAAGGCGACTACGCCGGATAGTACCTCGAGCGCCCAAGGCAACCCCGTGGTTACCCAGAACACCTGAGGGTACCCGTGGTCTTGATACCACAGGTAGTCCACGTATAGGTCCGCCATCCATCTGAGAAGGAAGTAAGCCAGAAGCAGACCAGTAAACGCGAATAGCCCATTAACAATTGACCCCAATACCGCTTCTTCTGAATCCTCCGTGCCGCTACGATAGTAGGACACAACGCCGACAACGATTGCCACAAGCGCAATCACAGCGAAAACGGCCCAGAATAGGCCGCCATCGACATTGCCATCACCAACCGATTGCACAACTTCCTGTGCGGTTCCTTCATCAGCTTGTACACACGCCCCTAATAGCAACAAAAGAGGCACTATGAGTAACCACCAACATTTTCTAATCACTGTTTTCAACTCCTTAATCATCAACCTTATTACAGAAACATCGCAATGACGACCGATGTTAGTACTAGCGTAACCAGTACAACACCGGAAGTGCACGCGAATGCATGCGGCCACAGCCGAAACCACTCGGTGTCAAGGACGTAGAACCGCACGTCACCAAGGAAATGCTCCCGAAGCGCTTCATTGCGCTTTTGGGATTCCTGGAGCTGCCGGTAGGCCTTTTGGAGTTCTGTTGCCGAAGCGAACTTTCGTTGGCTCAACAACGTCTTCCACCAAAGACCCAGTCCCCATAGAGTGATCTTGATCTGCAACCGCAACTGTCTGCTCCTTTTCATGGGAAGCCTCCAGTTCTTGCTCAAACACCGATACTATTCCTTCTAAAGCCTTCGCCGGGCCGAGTCGGTTTTCTACACTAGCTACGCACATTGGCATGCGTGCAGCTACGACCTGCTTCTTTGTGGTCCGCCAGCTGGCGGATCTAGTCCTCCAGTGGAGGATGAAGACGCTCCTCAACGTCAGTATGAATATATTCAATTGTCAAAGGGGAAGTTTTGAATGGCGAATTGAGAGGAATCCTTCCGATGAAGGATAAGAGCAGGGTTTGGGTCTGGTTACGTGAACCACGATTTTCATGATCTCTTGCAAGATCACGGAGGAGTTAAGGGGTTAAAGAGAGGGGAGGTTTAAGAACATAGTGTATTCTCAAACCCCCACCTTCTTTCTCCCAATTTCCTCTTTCTATACTTGATTGTTAAAGGTCTAATACGTATCGTGAAGTATATCATAGACCTTTACAAAATCAATCTTATAGTGTATATTTACGCCACGAACATTAACAAGTGAATGAGTCTCGTTTTGGGAGGGGTGCGTGTACTTCGCTGAAGTATATGCATCCCCCCCAAAAAACACCCCCGAGAGTAAAATCTCAACCCAAAATACCCACTGGTTTAACAACCACCCCTTGGCTTCCCCCTATAAGCCACCAGCGCTATATGCGCAAAAAACCGGGCTCACGCCTTAATATCATGCACATTTGTGCAAAAAACCTGAGCTACTCAGCTCACAACGACCCCAAAGGAGGTCTATCATGTTCAAAACAGTAAAAAAGATTGTTTATGATGATTTGCCCGTCGAATACGACGAGACAACCGGCACCCTCACCAAGGGCCAAGCCCGCTTCCTGGGCTTCGTCATCGTTCTGATGGCCATCGGCGTCGCCGCGCTGTACATCTTCGGCTAAATCCTGCACCTGCAGGACCTATCCTTCATCCGAAGGACAACACCCTGCTCTGCAGGGATAACCAATATTCTGGCCCTGCCAGGATATTTGACTCATTCATTTATTTTTTTTCATTCAAATCATTGATTCGGCTCTGCCGGACCGATCCCAACCCCGCCTCGGCGGGGTTTTTCTTTTATACGATCTCACTGCGATTTTCCGTATTGAAATACTAGACAATTCTTGCTATAAGGCAATTTCACAACCTTAAAGGTCAAAGGATTAGCACCTCACAATTTTATCAAGTGTTTGCGCAAACCACACCTTTCGGAGGAATGTAGATGACTTCACTTCAAGCTGTAGTGACCGCGCGGTCACAGACGTTTCGCGTCATTCAGGAACTCGAGGCCGCTGGCATCCACCACGGCCAAGAAGCGACCGCAGTTGTCCAGGTTCGGGTCGGAGATGCCCTGGGCGTAACAGCCGACACGGCCCCGGTGTACTTCTGCAACATGGGGACGATCATCCCGATCCAGATCACCGGCACCCCTGACGGCCAGCCGCTGCCAGAGGAAGTGACTCTCGCCGGCCTGTCGGTCTCCCGCCCGGGTTACTGGGACGTTCCCGTTCGCTTCCACCTCAACGGCGCCATCCATCTCGACGTCATTGGCGACGTGAGGGAAGTCACGGATCCGTATGCGCGTCTCCGCGAGCCAGCCGGGTTCGTCCTCTCCTAGTCCGAGCCGCTTCGACGGCTAACCGCGACGCTTGACGTCGCATCTATCCCCGCAACCGAGCTAATCCATGACCGGGCCGCCCTTCGGGGCGGCCCACCCTTCAACCTAACTTATCCTATAGCTTGTCTTTTTTGTTCTCAAAGCGTATACTCCAGCCACAATTTTCGACTAGTTCGATTCACCAAAAAGTGCTATCGTAGTAGTCCAGCGCACGTTAACAACTCAACGTGTGTATTTTTTTACTACCGGTACAGGTAGGGTAGTGGCATGGAAAAAGGGCGTGAAGAGGAGGAGAAGGCGAGGAATAATAATCGAATGATTAATAAACAAATAGTCTAATAATCTAATTTTTTTGTTTTCATTTGTATATTTGTATATTAGTTTATTTGAATATTCGCTCCTATTCTTCTTCTCCCCTTCACAAACCCCCTTTTTTCCTTTTTTTCCTCTTCTTCTTTTGAAGAATCTCAGACCCAGAACATCCTACGTTCAACTTGTTTTCCCCAAACAAGTGGTCACACCACCTCCCCCTACCAATTTCGTTCACTCGCGAATTCTTTTTTTCAACTATGTTGTTGCCAAACACATATGCGAAAACCTGGATGCGCTTCACCATCCCGTTCTTCTTCGGAAGAACGTTCCACGGGCTACGCACGCGTAGCACCCCGGAAGCCTGTTTCCCGCAGGCACCTCGGGCATCGTCTGCCCTTAAGCTGGTGTGGAGCACCAGCTATACCAGAGAGGAACTGGTATACCACCGGTAGGAACCCGCCCATGCGGCGGGTAAAAGACGGCAGCTGCCAAGGGATTATCAGCTGCGAGCCGGAAACGACGTTGGATGCGTCGTAACCCGGCAAAAAAGCACGCATGAGGGCGAGATCTCCCCTCATCGGCCACATAAAACGTGGGCAACCCCGCTAAGCGGGGGCGTGTGCAGTAGATCAAATCCAGGCGGGACGGCCCTATCCTGGTAGTCTGTGGGGACAGACGCGGTCGCGATCGAGAGATCGCACAATGTTGGAAAAGTGCCAAATCGATAGGCACCCAACCGGCGAAAGAGCCGCATCACACAGCCGAGCGTGTGGTGAAAACTGAACCCAATAGGAGATTTACAATGTCAGGATTAACACCAAACGGATCAAAACCGCGAAGAGGTTTCTATACCTACTCCGCGGCTTTTCCATGCCAAGCTACGCGGCAGGACTTCGAAGCATGGGCTGAGAAGTTCTATCCGCACCTCGTCTTGTTTTCATACCGCGTCATGAGTGATGACTGTGGGAATGACGACAACGGAGGTAAGTTAACCTCCGAGGACGTATCCTACTACGAGGTAGTCTTGGCGGATCCGGTAGCCGCCGGCCAGTTTGACCAAATCGCGACTGGGGTCGAAGGCGAAGTGATAACTGTACGCGAGGCGACTCGACGGTTTTGGGCCGCTTGCGGGTTCGACGGTATGATGGCAAGAAATGGCGCCTATCTGATCGACGTGCTCCTTGAGCATCAAGTGCGGCCAATTGAGCTTACATTCGTCGACGACACGAAGCTCGCTTCGATCCTCGGCCCGTTCAGCGGGAACACCGATGCCCTCATCAAGGGCTTCAGGGAGGCACTTACATCGTGAACAGTCTGTCCGGCTACATGATTCGGGTTCACAGCAGCCGGCGTTACGGTGAGATCAAATACACCGATGACGCTGGCCGCGATCAGCGGATTTTCGTCCACGTCAGCGCGGTCATCCCGCGGGACGGAGACGAGAAGAAGTTGAAGTTCGGGGCAAAGGTCACCTTTGAGATCGGGTCGCACCGGTCTCAGGATGGCAAGGAGCGGCCGGCTGCGAAGAAGGTCCGCTACGCCAACAAGAAACGGCAACGCCGCCGCAACCAGGACCTATCCGATTGGGTCCTGCCCGTGACCTTGGGTCCGGGCTAAATCTACTGAGGGGTGTCGTCCGACGACGCCCCTCCCCAAGGAGGCTTGCCGTGGAATTTCAGAAGCATGCTCAGCAACTGATGATCTACATCTCAATCCTCGACGCCGTAATGTCGTGCGAATGGTACAAACCAATTCAGCGGCTCGGGGTCGCGAAGGTCGACGAGATCATCAAGAAGATGGAAGAACGCGGCTGGGTGGAACTCTCCGGAAAGTACACCTGCTGCGAGATTCACCTTACGGAAAAGGGTTGGAGCGTTGTGCGCGCGCTTGATAGGCTGCGCGTCGTGCTCTCAGAGTTTAGTCACGGCTAAGGTAAGGAGGTCGATCATGTTGAGTAATTCGAAGAAGGAGTACGACCCGGTATTGTTCCGAATCTGGGTCGCCATGTTGTTCGGGTCGGTATTCGTGCTCCTGGGCCTACTGCTGGCATCGCAGTATGTTGGCATGTCCAGTACAGCCGCGGCCTTGTCGGGCATCGCGATCTTCAGCGTGATAGCGGGAGGGTACTTCCCCCTGTTCTGGGGCAAAACCCCGGCCCGCCGTCTCACCTACGTCATGGTCCCACCGAATATCGACGGCTCGTGGCTCGTGGAAGTCCCGTGCTTGGGATGGCTCACGAACTACGGCGACGGCATTCACTTCATCAAAGGCAATGGCGAATTGATATGCGCCGGGGACGTCCTGAAGGAAGTGCAGGCCTGGTTCGATGGGGACCCGCACCCCGAGGCCGAACGTGTGTATGTCGAGTATGGGAGGTGGTGAGATGAAGCCTAAACTCACCCTCCAGGCCAAACTCGACCTGGCCAAGCTGGCCATCACCGCCATCTTCGTGCCACAATCCATGGTCATCCTGACCATCATCCTTCTGTGGAAGATGCGTCAGGACAGGCTCTGGGAGGAACGCGGGCGATGAGAACGGCACGTGTCTTGTTCGTGGCGTGCAACCCAGATGCTGCGATATTCAGCGATATCCTTCCTGTGGCGATTACGCAAGTGATGTCCACTGACGATACCGAAGGAATTGCCTATATCGAATACCTCCAGATGGACGGCGGAGGTGCTTCTGAGAATGCGGTTGACCAAATTCTCGTGGAGCACCGCGACGCTGACCTGGTCGTTCTGGCGGCGCATCGTAGCTGTGAGGTAGTGAATGGAGATCCTCAAGATCTCCTGACTCACACTATGGATGAGCTGCAGAAGCATGGGTTCAAAGTTGCTGGCATTTGGATCGACGACTACGAAGGGAGAGTTCAGATCGTCGTTCCAGTCGGCCGGCAGGAAATGCCGGCTTTCGTCGGCCAGACCTTTCCAATTAGTCTGAACTAACCTAGGTGGCCTCGCCGGATAGCCGGCGAGGTCACACCCAAAAAGGAGCAAAGTTGAAAAATAGGCAAAGCGTTATTACGAGGGTCGAATGCAAGACCTGCGGTCGCAAGCGGCGTCTCATCAACATGACGCCGAATGACCTCGTCAGGATCAATGCTGCCCATCAGACGCCCGATTACCAGGGTGGCGATAACTGCAGCGGCCACTATGAAGTGGCCTCCACCCGGGACCACAGCGTCGCCCCGCGGCGGCTGTGCACCATCCCCGGCTGCAGTAGGACGACTCGCCGTCATGGGCTCCACCCGCAGCGGTGCGGTCTGCATCGGGCCAACTACCCGATGCTCGCCAACCCGGCGGCACTGTAGGCGTCGAACATGCGCATGTCCTCCGTGTCCTCCGGGCACGGAGGACACACCAGTTTGAGGAGGACACTGTGACAGATATCGTAATTCGGGCAGATAGGATAGTGTACTGGGGCGATACTGGCAGGCTGTTGCAGCAAGTTGCGCAGCTGCTGGGCGTTTCCCCTGACAACGTTACCATCGAGATCGTCGGGACCGAGAATGCTGGTACCACCGCCGTGAAGGCTGCCCAGTGCCCCACATCAGATTATCCGAATATCTGGATGGGTGGCGATTGGGACTTGCCTTTCGATGGCATGCCCGAGTAGCAGTCTGAAGTAAGCTGTATGGTGCCGCCGCCTATGGGCGGCACCAATTTCAAACAACTGAGCCTTTGCGGGCTCACCAACTGAGAGAGGAAATAAATGTTGCGTTTATGCACTACTGGTACGAAGGCACGGATTCCGAACATCCGTGACCTGATCGATGCAGTCGCTGATTTCCTTGGCCTGCCATTTGATGGCCAGGCTGTGGAAGACTTCAGCGATTGGTGGAGAGAAGAGGATTTCTACCTCTTCACCATCGACGATCTCGAGTGAAGTCGCAACTGAACTAGCAAGAGGGTGCGCGCCGCGCAGGTGGCGGCACCCTTTTTTCATGCAAGAAGGAGAACAATGACAAGGAGATACGTAGGAACGAGATACGAAAAGGAAGAGTACGTCAGAGACACCCTTCCTTACGCCTTTGACTTTGCAATCGAAAATGAAGTGGACTTCCACTTCTTCATCGATGGCAACGTCTGTATGGTCATTGTCCAAGGGACCATGACCGAAGCGCAGATCGAGTCGGTTATGGAGTATGGGGGCTTCGAACGCCTTCCCTTCGCCACAGGCAAGACAGTCGTCCTGGCAATCGGTGAGCTGACAATCACCATCTTTGCCTTCCTCGTCTTCCCGGACGAAGAAGAGAGGGAAGCTGCTTAGAGGTGCCCCATGGACAACACATACAAAAGTAATGGGTATCGAGACATCTGCAAGTTTGCACTTTTCGTTTTTCTGATGGGGTATGTATTCTCCGGAAGCGAACAAGGTGCATACATTGCTGCATTTCTCGTGCTGTCCTCTGCAATCGGTATGGCATACTTTGATTCTCGTGTATCGGTCGCCACTGCCCTGAGTATGGGCATAATCGCCGTGAGCGTGGATTCGATCGGTATGCCAATAGCGCTGTTGATCATCGTGCCCTACGTGGCGATGATCATCGCAATGTACCGAAAGTCGATGAGGTGGCAGACCATTTGGTTGGTGTTTACACTATTCGCCACCCTCACGACATTCTGGATAAATCGTCCGTAAGGAGGGTTCTATGAGCAAAACGAAGATTCTGAAAGTCGTCCAGAGGCTCCTCACGAACTTCTTCGGTACGGATAACTGGGGAATTCTGGTCGGCGACAGGCTCATCTACGTGTTCAGGCCTGACGACAAGATCGTCACCCCTGAGAGTCTTGAGCGATTCCTCGACCATATCGGCGTGTATCCTTTCTTCTTCGAAGGAGGCTACAGCCTGCAGATCGTAACCGCAGAACCGAACTTGGTGCTCTTCGCCTTCTTCATTGAAGGCCTCGAGCAACACACGGGAAAGACCGAAATCGCCACCGATGACGTTGATGGCGCTGATGCGTTAGACGAGATCCGTCACGGAGCGCGCCGGCGGCAGTAGTTTGAGAGACAACGCAAAGGAGCAGTAGCTCCACTGGGACACCCGCCGGGTGTCCCTTTTTTTGTGCTACACTTGGCAGTATGACTGAATTAGAACTTGAATTAACATTTCTGGCAAAATATATCCCCGCCGACATTCATCACGCAACAAAAAAAGAAATTATTGATATGTATCTACCCATAGATGCCACACATCCTCGAATTCGTATTCGAAAAAGTGGCGACAAATACACCTTTGTCAAAAAGATTCCTATTGAAAGAGGAGACGCATCGCAACATGAAGAGCATACTATTGATTTGGAAGAGCACGAATTCGCTGCATTTAGAAATATTCCTGCTAGGAAATTGCGAAAATTTCGATATTCATTTGATTACAACGGGCATGCTGCTGAGGTGGATGTATTCGCGGATGCTTTGGAAGGCTTAGTGCTTGTAGATTTTGAGTTCTCATCTGAAGAAGAAAAGGAGAACTTTGTGGTACCGGATTTTTGCTTGGCTGACGTCACCCAAGAAGACTTTATCGCAGGTGGGAGATTAGCAGGGAAGTCTTATAATGACATTGCCTCAGATTTGGAAAGACTTGGATATCAGAAACTATCTGTGAGTATTTGACGCTTTTATTTACACCCATAAACGTGAAAGACCCCGTCCTACAGTAGGGCGGGGTCTTTTTATATTGTTACTCTCCTTGCGGCCGTTCTAGCCGCAGCTGTTCATGCCGCAGTCAGGGACCATCGGGCCCCCGAGCAACGCGGGAACGAGCAAGGCACCGATGAGGCCGGCCGCCACCATGCCGGCGACCATCTGGTAGCCTTCTGCGTCGTTCTGGAAGGCCCAGAGGGTGTAGGAGTTGACTTCTTCGTAGGTCATGAAACCATTAACATAGTCATGCACCCACATCGAAGCTTCCCACCCCGAGGGTACCTGCGTAGCGTGGACGGGCGCCAGGACCGTCAGGTCGTTCCGGCCGCCGGTCAGACGCTCGTAAAGCTCTTCAGTGATGGGTACATCGTGCTTGGTAAACACGAATTGGCCATGCCGGTTCGTGTAGCACTCATCGAAGTTCTGGGGCCCAGCCTCCCGAGTCCAGGTGAGCAGGACGACCGTCCCTGCGTAACCTGTCGGACTTATCTTCGACTTGTAGGCCTCGCGCACCCGCCCCAGATCCCACGGATCGAGGCAGTTGTCGTACCCAGAGTTGCCGACCGGGGCCGCCAGTAGGGGATCCTGCCCCTCCGGCGTCTCCGCAGGGGTGACTGTGGGGGCCACCGTCGGCGCGGCCGCGCCGCCGGTCGTATCGGCCGCCGGGTTGCCGCCGCACGCGGCCAGGGCCAGAGCCAGCAACAAAACAAACAACAAACCGAACTTTTTCATCGAAACCTCCATCTTCTGCTTGTGAATTCTTCCAGACCCGCTCGGGACTGGAGGTGCGAAAACTGGCGGCATTATAGCAAAAATTACACCCTCATGTCAATACTATAAGCCTTTTTGTAATGAGAGCTCATTGATACTTTTACAGGCTGGTTATCTGAATTTGTTGAGAAAATGTGAGTAAAAAACAAAAGGCCGGCCCGTCAGACGGGTCGGCCTTGCCATTCAGCTATCTCTCTATGCCGTCACAGCGACGGCCGAAGCACCCACTGCGGGCATAGGCATCTGGATTTCAAACTGCGCCGAACGATTGGTCAAACGCAGCAAGTCTGTGTCATAGGCGATCATGATGCCGCCCGCAAATGTGAACACTGACTCGCACTTCGCCGTCGGAAACAGCTTGACCGCAATCGCTTGCGCCAAAGCTTTGACGCGCAGTTCCCAGTCGAAGCTGGGATCGTAGATCCAGGGAGCCATCAGCGGCCCCCAGCCGACGAAGCTGGACGCCTGCGTGGTCCACGCGAGCGCAAGCTCGACACCGTAGACCTCGTGCCGCTGCGAAAGCAGCACTGGCTCGATGGGAAGCCCGCGAGAATCGAGGGTCACGAAGAGCTGCGGCTGCAACTTGCATTCCTGCAACGAGCGAACCGCCTGCCGTCCTAGCAGACTCTTCGTGTCCGCCTGCACGTGCATGCCCATTTCTACGCGAAACGGTATGCTATCCAACTCCATCTCAATCCGCGCCCCATACGGGGCGTACACCACTTGATGCGTCATGTCATCCTCCAAGGATGTTGGCGAGCATAAATATCCCCGCCATAAGCAAGCACATTAAGGCAAAGTAGACCAATAGAAGCCGGCCAAACGCACTCATGGCTACCTCCTCGAGGCTACCGCACGAACAGCCTGCACCTTAAGGCGACGAAGTTCGCTGAAGATAGCAGCTACCCAATATTCATCACCCCAATACGCCCACTGCTTCTTTTGTGCGTCATTCCGAGGAAGGACACGCATTCGCAGAATGTGAGCGAGCCGATCTTCTGGAGTGTTAGGAATCTCTCGACCTTGTTCATCGACCAACCGAACTTGCTCATCTTCTCGACGAACCTTTTCGGAAAAATCGACCAATCGAAAGATCCGCCCGAACCAGTACCTATTGCCTTCTCTTTTTACCCGAAGGCAGACCAAAGGAATCGGAACACTCTGGTCATTGATAATCAAAATCTCTGCAACGAGATCCCCTCTCTCTGGAATGAAATCCCCTCGTCGAAAGGGGACTACGAAAACACCACGCCTGCAAAACACCTCATCCACAAGCGTGCGTACACAAAGACCGGGGACATCGATCTTTACGGGATTACGTACCCTTTGCTCTAGGGGAATCATCAATCTCCTTCTTACATAGTGCCCTAGCCAATAAACAGAACATGCTCTCTTAGGGCTTTCGTCTTTTGAGCACATTCTAGGTACACACAGCCGCATCAGCTGTGTGCTTCACTCCTCCGGGGAGGAGGAGCTTGAATATATGCCTTACCATGGGGAGGCTTCCTCAAGCCTGGGAGGGGAATAAAGCGAGGAAATACATTGTGTGATGGCACAATGTATTTAAAAGGGGAATGATTGGAATTTGACCAAAGAGGAAACGGTAAGGACTTGTATCCATTAAACTCGGGGGACAGCGTGAGTTTGTAGGATTTGTCGATCTGTTGGGAACAGTTTTCGGAGGAATTTGGGGTTAAAAAACGAAGGGGGGATACAAAAAGTCCGAAAAGAGACTTCTTATACCCACCCTTCAAGTCCCAAACTGCCTCCACTTTTAATGTGCAGCATTATTTTGACGGATTATAACGTCATTTTTTACTAATCACAATTGCACAACACCTATAGCATTTTTAGATATTTCTTTATATGCTCCGCTAGTTGGCGGATTTGCAAAATGCACTTATAATGAGGCCTGTATGAACATCACCAGAAAAGACTTACCTGATTGCGAGATAGAATTCACGGTAACGACCGACGCAAGTGATACGAAAATTGCTCAAACCCTTGCGTTAGAACTCCTTGGTCGTGATATCAATATACCCGGATTTCGGCCAGGCAAGGCACCGGTGAATGAAATCAGAAAAAGAGTAGGGGAGTACCGATTATTTCAGGAGACTTTGGAGCAATTAGTGGAGGGTGCATACCGGAAGATATTGCAAGACGAGAAAATATTTCCTCTTATACAGCCTCAGATAAAAATTAATAATGAAGAAGCACTCATGAAAGGGGAGGGAAATCCTGAATTCGTCTTTGTGGTAACAGTGCGACCAGAGCCTGAACTTCCTGATTATAAAAGCCTCGGCGTTACATACGAAGAGCCCACAATCACGCCCGAAGATACACAAAAAGCATTAGATGAGCTTTTTGCTACGTGGAAAGAGCGCACTAAGGAAGAAGGCACGAAAATCGAGACTGCAACGACTTTGGAAGAAGCAAACGACAAAGCCACCAGTCATAAAAAACAAGCCCCTCTAGCAAACACTAAAGACAAGCCAGATGACGAATGGGCAATTACACTAGGGGCTGAAAATCTCGATGATCTTACACAACGATTACAAGCTAATTTAACCCTCGAGCGTTTTTATATATCCGGTAATAAATTTACCCAAGAAGTTTTAAATGCACTGAAAGAAAAGACTAATTTATCACTTCCAAAAAAGCTCATTCAACACGATTTAGAGCACCAGGAGAAACATAAGACTGAAGAGCTAGAAAAAATGGGATTAGACCTAGAAGGTTACTCAAAGAAACAGCAAACTACAGTGGAGGAATTAAAAAAGCAATGGAAAGATGACCTGGAACACGAATATACTATAGAGTTTATAACGGCAAAGATTGCAGAACTTGAAAATATAAGCGTTTCTGATGAAGAAGTAAAAGCTGAAATTGATGCAAGCAAGGAACCAAATGCAAAACAGCTGTTCAATGACCCCGACCGAAAAGAACACTTGCGATACCTGATGCGCCGTGACAAGGTAATCAGGCAATTGGTAGAATGGAACATGCCCAAGAATGAAATAAGCAAATAGACCTGCCTGCGTAGGTAGGCAAGTTTATTTGTAGTATTTGCTTATTCTTCCTGGGTGATTAGCTCAGTTGGTTAGAGCGCCACCTCGACACGGTGGAGGTCACAAGTTCGAATCTTGTATCACCCACCAGAAATATGAAAGTCCTTATATTTCTTTTATTCATAACGAGATTTATATGCAGTTTTTACGTAAGAAAGAATGGCTTTTTATACAAATAGTCGAATCCACCACGAGAAATGACCCAACAGTGCTAAGTTTAGTGCTATAATAAAGCCTATGGAGCAAAAGATAACACCCCCAAAACGACTACACAAGGTGCTCTTACAGAATGATGGGCAAGTTTTAATTTTACAGCGTTCAGACCTCAACGCGTATTTTCCACATTTCTGGGGAATACCAACGGCTCTTGCTGATGAAGGAGAGGGGACACCTACATTTGAAGAGATAGAGGGTGTTATTTCGGCCCAATATAAGATACCTCTGCACATTGAGAAAAACGCAGGCGAGTTCACTATCACCTTACCCGACGGACACAGTGAGACAATCGTCATCTATGAAGCAACTACAACCGAAACATCACTCAAACTGGACCCAAAGCATACCCAATACAAATGGGTCACACTCGCTGAACTGGCCCACTACAATGTATTACCCAGCTTGGAGCAGTATCTCCGAAGAAAAACGGCACACTAACCGCCCGTCTTATCCCGAAGAATATATACATTTGCGCAAAGAATACTTACACCACCTACTACAGTAAGTACTGATGGAATTTCATTTAAAAACACCAGTGCAATAATCACACCAAATACTAGTTCTGATAGCAAGATAACCGCTCCTTGTGTCGCTGATATGTTTTCGAACCCTTTGTTCAGAAGAAACCAACCCAGGAAGTTAATGATGCCGAATACAATTATTACAACATACGTCTGCAGGGTAAGATGAGCAAGTGCGTGTACGTGGTAAAAATTGCGTTCAGTTATAAGTGCCACTAGGCCTGCACTTAACCACCCCAAAAAAGTGTTAACCACCATGAGTTCAGATGATGTATACGAAAGAACCGCACGTCGTCCAATAAGGTAATATGCCTGTGTTACCGCAGCACCCAACGCAAATACTATTCCTAACTGCCAGCCATTACCGCTCGTCGGGTATAAAATACACAAGAGTCCGACCCCGGCAAGTGCAAGGCTAAAGATGTCTCTTGTTTTTACTGGTGACCGTGCCACGAGAAATTCCAATAACGGCACAATGAACGGAAAGGTATAAAACGTGAACAATACGGTACTCACCGATGCATTAAGCACCGCATACGTAAAAAGTATGCTTGACCCCGCATATCCTATAACTCCGAGGAGACCCACTGAGATCACTTCTCTTAGGCTTTTTTTCGCTTTAATTTTCTTTTTCGAAAATGCTTTGTGATAGAAACATGCTACGAAAAAAGCCACCATTAACCGAAGAAAAACTTGCGTAAATGGCGGAACCGCATCATTAAGGGTGCGAATAAGAAGCGGCATTATGCTGTAACATAACGCCGATAAAATGAGATATATCCCACCTTTTCGTATAGTATGAGTACTGAACATAAATGCATTTTATCTAAGTAACCTATAGTAGCATACTTGTCGTCGGTTGTGTCCGACATCTAGGAATTGTAAAATAACTACTATCATGCCTGGCTCATTTGATCTTTCCAAAGAACTCACTGCATTCGGACTTAACGAAGTCGAAACAAAAATCTACCTACATCTTTTAAATAATCCACCACAAACAATGCTCGATCTTTCGAGGCAATTGGCAATTCCCCGCACGTCAATTTATGACAACGCGCAGCGACTCATTGAAAAAGGATTATTAGAAAAAGTAGTTACTTTTAAAAGCCAGAAAATAAAAGCGTACCCCATCGAAATGCTCAAGCTTATTCTTGACCGAAAAAAGAGTGAGCTGGAGTTATTAGAGTCATCATTCAAAACGATCGAAAAAAATATTACGAAGTTTGCTGGTGTAGTAGGTGCCACAGAAGTCCGCTACTATCGCAGCAAGGAAGGTATGCAGCAAATGATGTGGAACTCACTCAAGGCTGAAAAAGACGTCGTAGGTTATTCGGTATTTGGACGCGTAGAAATCGTCGGCATGCAGTTTGAAAAGAGATATGCCGAAGAATTTCGAAATTTGGGGTTAGTTGATAGAGTTATTACCAACCCTACTAAAGACATACTCGCAACAATCGAAAAATATATCATGCCAAAATGGCACCATATCACTGATGTTAATATCCGAACACTCCCCATGAGTAAACTTTATGTGTCGGGCGATACCGCAATTTATAATGACACGTTCGCAGTCTTGTATTGGAAAAAGGGAGAAATTGTGGGAGTAGAGATTGATAACGCGGAATTTGTAAAAACACAAAAGTCGATTTTTGAACTCCTTTGGAATATCGCCGAACCCATCAAGTTGAATTAATAGCCAAATATGGACTACAATCAGAGCTAACACTTTGCATATTTGTTTATTTGAATATTTATATTATTTATTAATTAATCTTTATGTCTGACCTTCTCATCACTGGTGGTGCACAACTCAACGGAACTATAACCCCCTCTGGCAATAAGAACGCGATTTTACCAATGCTGTGTTCAACGATCATGATCGACGAACCAGTCAAAATCAATAATGTCCCCGAAATTGAAGACGTAAAAAAGATCGTAAGCTTGATACGGTCATTGGGTGGCTCCGTATCGTGGAGCAAAAAACAAAAAACACTCTCTATCTCTAATAAAAACCTCAGCCTCGAAAGTTTTGAGAAGACTGGTATACCTATCGATATGCGCGCAAGCATTTTGTTATTTGCGCCAATGATGCACCGATTTGGAAAAGTGGTTATCAATAATAATGTCGGGGGATGTGCGCTTGGAATACGAGAACTTGATCCACACGTTCCGATGCTACGCAGCATGGCTGCAGATATACAGGAGGATGACGGCAAAATCATATTTGATGCAACTAACGGTATGCGTGGAACTGACTTATGGCCTAACTATGCGAGTGTCACGGGTACTGAAAATGTTATTATGGCTGCTGTTTTAGCAAAGGGAACAACCACCTTAATGAACGCAGCTGCTGAGCCCCATGTGCAAGATCTCTGTGTGTTTCTCAATTCAGTTGGTGCAAAGATCGAAGGAATTGGTTCTTCTAAGCTCGTCATTGAAGGTGTTGAAAAGCTCACTGGGGGAGAAGGTACTGTTTCATCAGACCATCAGGAGATTGCAACATTTCTTGCACTAGGTGCAATGACACATGGAGAAATTCGAGTGACCAATGCAATTCCTCATCATTTTCCGCTAATTGTGCATGAATTTAAAAAACTAGGCGTCAATATTGAATATGAGGGTGACACTGCGATTGTTCGTAAAAATCAGAGCTTCGAGCCAGAAAAACCATTTACGACAAACTACATTCCACGCATAGAGGCTGCTCCATGGCCATATTTTCCTGCAGACATCTTGCCGCTTATGGTTGCTCTTTCACTCAAAACGAACGGTCCCATACGGTTTTGGAATAAAGTCTACGAGGCTGCACTCTTTTGGATTAGCGAATTAGTAAAAATGAATGCAAAAATTGAGATGGCCGACCCACACAGAATCATTGTTCTTGGCCCTACCGAACTAAAAGGAGCGACTATTCAGTGTCCTCCCATCATACGAGCAACGGTTGCTCTTATGATGGCCGCAATGGCAGCTAATGGTACTTCAAAACTCAAGAACATAGATAGCATCTACAGGGCTCATCCGAATTTTCTGGGGAATTTAAGAATGTTGGGCGCCGAAATTCAAGAATCCTAATCTACGTTAATATCGCTATTAAAATCCAAATGTTCGTCATCTTTGGGTAGTAATTCTCTATCGCCCTGATTGTACTTGATCGTGATTTCCTCTTCCTCCCGGATATCACGAAGTGCATAAAATTCTAGAACATGGTCAGCGAAATTTCTCCGGTACTCTGCATTCGGATTATCTGAATGGTTGTATAAACTCCCATACCCCAAGACAATACAATTTGTTTCATCTTTCCACCCAAAGTAGTACTTCGTTAGTACTGTTTCGTCGATATGAGCTGTGTCCTCTTCCCGCAACGGAATAATCGGACAACTTTCTATAAGCTCACCTTTGTGTATTCGTCGAGAAGCGTGTACACCACGAATCTGTAATGTTTCTGAATTATCAATGTATACCGGAATATCCATAACGTATTAGCTCTCTTGAAATCCACGTTGTTTCATATCTTTTGAACCAAGCACATCATCAGACTGTTTTAAGCTCATATGTTCGGCACTTTTAAAGAAAAAACGAAAGACAGACTTGAGGTGTGGTATCGCTAATGTCAATAAAAAATTGTACAGAACAACTAAAAAGCCCATCAATAACCAGCCCCACCAAGCCAGAGGGTATTCACCATTGAGGGTAGGGGAGGCGGTGAAGGGAATTTGTATATTAAGAATTTCTTGCAACAAAATATAAATAGGCAGCGAATACCAAAACCAGATTGCCATACCTGTTCCAAAGAGTACCCAACCGAAACTACCCAGCAATCGAAACAAAAAAATTCCAACAGGCCAAACATACGACCCGTAATACACACCACGTACCTCGGTCATCTGGTCCGGATTGGGAATAAGCATGTAGCAAAAATAAAAAATCGTGAGAAGTACTACAAGAATAATTTGAAGCCGAGTTATACCAGTACGCGATTCATTAATCATACGTATACACAGGTTATATCACACTCCTGTCTGTATCTCATGAGGGTATAATAATGATATGTTTCTCAACGCTCCTGCTGATGCTGCAGCACAGGCAATAACCCGAACACTCGCAGTTATTACTGAGGTATATATCCTGATACGACCTGCGTATTTGGTCATTGGCAGTGTGCTGATTATCATAGCAATAATATTGACCCTCCGTCACAAGCCTCCAAAAATTAACGCCAAAGAAATCGGACCATACAATCCAGCCTTTGATCCACTTCAGAAGAAAAAATATAAAGAAGCTGACAAGCGTCGGTTTCTGGGAATGGTTTTACTGCTCCTTGGTATCATTCCGTGGATCTTGGAAGCTCTGATTGCGTGGCAGATAATTAAATAACAACTATACAAATAATTTAATACACGAATTAACAAATTGATGACATTAGTCTATTCGAATATTTGTTTATTAGATTATTCGCTTATAATTTACTCCGCGTCGTACTGCCGCTCCCAGTCTAGATTTATTTCAGGGTAGCTGTTGAGGTGCTCCTGAACAAATGACTTCACGCGCTCAAGACCATCGGGAGTTTTTGCCTCAACGCGAACAGCAATCACCGGTTGAGTGTTAGATTGTCGAATAAGAAACCATCCATCGTCGTAGTAACCCCGTATACCGTCTACATCGATAACTTTGGTGCATTTTTCCATAAAATACTTTTTTGCGCTTTCTACTATAGCGGTTTTCCGATCTTCTGGGCATGACACCCGATATTCAGGTGTTACCGGATATTGTGGAATGTCTGCCATTATTTGTGAATACGACTTATCTTGTTCTGATAATAATTGAAGTAAAGTGCAAATGGCAAAAAGTCCATCGTCAAATACATACCAATTGGGCGTTACCCAGTAATGGCAGCTCATTTCAGCTGCCAAGATCGCATCTTCTTCTGCTACTTTGGGGTCAATGAGCGCATGGCCTGTTTTCCAGAATACCGGAACACCACCAAGCCGTTCACATTCTTCTATGACTGCTTCGGTATTTTTTACTTCAACGATTACCTTGCGACCGGGATTATCGGGCAGCATTTTCCGCATCAGCGCAATTAACACCATATCCCCGAGCCATACATTGCCTTTGTCATCGACTGTTCCGACCCGATCGCCATCGCCATCAATCATGATGCCAATATCTGCGTTAAGCCTTTTGACTTCATCAATAATAGCAGTATGGTTATCTAACTTGACCGGGTCTGGAATGTGATTAGGGAAGGTGGGATCAACGTCTGCAAACAATGTATGCACCTCGCATCCAAGCATACGTAGTAAACGCGGTACGAAAAGTCCTCCGGTGCCATTTCCTAAATCTACTACTACTTTCAGAGGACGCTTAAGCGTTATACGGTGCTTCACCGCCCGCATATATTCATCCATTGCTGTTTTTGTTAAATGGAATTTTCCTTCTCCACGCTCAAAATCTCCGTTTTCCACAAGCGTATGCAATGACTTGAGTTCTTCTTCCGATAATGCCTTGAGACCATGGCAGAGCTTGAATCCGTTATACTGAGAGGGGTTGTGTGATGCGGTAATCATCGCTCCACCATCAATGTCATAATGATGCCGCGCATAATACAAGCCCTGCGTAAGGCAATGGCCAATATAATGAACACTCACGCCCGTTGAAAGAAGACCTTTTATAAAAGACTCTGCAAATTCTGGGGATGATTCTCGAGTATCATGGCCAACCAGCGCATCATACGTACCCTTGCGGATCAAAAACGTCCCGTACGCGCGGCCAATATCGGAAACGCTACCCGGAGGGAAATCTTCTCCAACTACTCCACGAATATCATACGAACGAAATATATGAGGACTTAGCATGTACAGAAATTGTACAGGGTAGGGGATCGGTTTTCAATCAATGCAAATGCGATCTCTGAAGTTATAACTGTTGAATTACAAAAGACAGCATATCACACAATATTTATTTGCTTATTTGCATATTTGGTTAATTACTCTATACTTAGCCTAAGTTAATTGCAGCATTTGCATGAGACCTCACCAACCTCAAAGCTGCACGCACCGTGCGAAACGGGACAAGTAAGCCACCTAATCGGATGGAACCGCGAGGGCTCCGATACACAAAGGTGGTTTTTATTTTTATGTCGAACAAAAACGATAGACTGCACAATTTACGGCATTCAGCGGCACATCTTTTGGCTGCGGCGGTTACAGATTTATGGCCACACGCCAAACGAACAATAGGACCTTCAATTGAGAATGGTTTCTATTATGACTTTGATTTTGGAGATATCAAAGTGTCGGAAGACGATCTGACTAAGATTGAAGAGAAAATGCACGAGATAGTTGCTGATTGGAAAATGTTTGAACGGCATGAGGCGTCAAAAGAAGACGCCCTAGCTGAATTTAGCGACAACGAGTACAAAAAAGAGCTTATTAATGAATTCGCCCAAGATGGCCAAGACCTTTCTATTTACCAATCAGGCAGCTTTCGTGACCTGTGCCGCGGCGGACATGTAGAAAATCCATTTGAGGCGCTGAAACATTTTAAACTTTTATCAGTTGCTGGTGCATACTGGCGCGGTGATGAACGCAACAAGATGCTTACTCGTATCTATGGCACCGCTTTTGAGACGGCGCAGGAACTAGAGAACCACCTCACGTTTTTGGAGGAGGTAAAAAAGAGGGATCATAAAGTCATCGGTAGGGAATTAGACTTATTCACCTTTTCTGAAAAAGTCGGGGGCGGGCTTCCACTCTGGACACCCAACGGCACATTGTTACGAAATCTTTTGGACGGATTTGTATGGGAATTGCGTAAAGAAAAAGGCTATGAAAAAGTAGAGATCCCTCATATCACCAAAAAAGACCTATTCGAAACAAGCGGACACTGGGATAAGTTCTCTGATGAGCTTTTCAAAATTGAAACACGTGAAGGCCATATGTTTGCAATGAAGCCGATGAATTGCCCATTCCATACGCAGATATTCGACCGTAAGCCGCATAGTTATCGCGAGATGCCTCAGCGATATGCGAATACCACGATGGTTTATCGTGACGAGCAGTCAGGCGAGTTGACCGGTCTGTCACGCGTACGTAGCATAACCCAGGACGATGCCCATGTTTTCTGTCGGGAATCACAAGTGCAGGAAGAAGCATACGCAATCTGGGACATCATTGAAGCGTTCTATAAAGGAACAGGCTTTGGTGATTTAAAAATTCGACTTTCCCTGCATGATCCAGAGCATTTTGAAAAATATTTGGGTACCCGGGAGGTATGGGAACATGCAGAAGATCAACTACGAGAATTACTCAAGCAAAGACATGCTAATTACTATGAAGCTCAAGGCGAAGCGGCGTTTTATGGTCCCAAAATTGACTTTATGAGCTACGACTCGCTCGGGAGAGAGTGGCAGGTTGCTACTATTCAGGTGGATCGAAATATGCCAGAACGATTTGATCTATTCTGCATCAATGAAGAAGGGGAGAAAGAGAGAATTGTCATGATTCACGCGGCAATCATGGGCGCAATCGAACGATTCCTATCTGTCCTCATTGAGCACTTTGCTGGTGCGTTTCCGGTGTGGTTACATCCAGTGCAAACCAAGATTTTACCGATTGGCATGGACCAGTATCAATACGCACATGAGGTGCATCAAAAACTCCTAGCGGCTGAAATACGCGCAGCAGAAGACGCACGAAGCGAAAGCTTAAACGCGCGTATTCGGGATGCACAATTACAAAAAGTTCCCTATATGCTCATCGTCGGCAAACGTGAAATGGAAGACGGAACCGTGAGTGTACGACTAAGAACCGGCGAAGATCTCGGTGCACTGCCAGTCGATGAAGTCATTGAGAGGATTAACCATAAAATCATTTCTAAAGATTTAGATTTATAAGTTATCTGAAGGTTAATAAGCTGAAACCATTACTTCTTCCGAAATACATCTAGGTATGCTATTATCCCACGTGTTAATTTGGTAAAATAACGCAAAGGTATTGTGGTAAAAAAGTATTATCCGATCAACGACAAAATAAAAGATCCTGAACTACGAGTTATCGATAATGGCGGAGAAAATCGTGGGGTCATGACAACCGAAGCAGCATTTGCCCTCGCACAAGAAGCAGGGCTAGATTTGGTAGTGGTAAGCACACAAGCCAAGCCACCCGTCGCAAAAATACTTGACTTTAAGCATTTCCTTCGCCAACAGCAAGAAGAAGAGCGAAGAGCACAGCGAAAAAGCAGACAAGATCTGAAGCAATTGCGACTCGGACCAAATATCGGAGATCACGATCTGGAGGTACGGATCCGACGAGCACAGGAATTTTTGGAAGATGGCGATAAAGTCAAGTTTATCGTACAATTCAAAGGCCGCATGATCGCTAATAAGGATGTAGGCCGGCAAAAACTCGAGCGTATTATTGCACAACTCGGGGAAACTATTACCGTTGAGAAGGACATCTGGGTCGAAGGGCGAAATATGATGCTCATCGTACGACCGAAGTAGGAAGAAAGGGCAATAATAGAAATAAGAAAATGATAGCAATAATATAAATGTTTGTAGAATTAACCTAATTTCATCATTTATAGTATTTCTATTATTTATATAAATTTTAATATTCTTACGCTTATGCCAAAGATGAAAACAAACAAATCAGTTTTAAAGAGATTTCATGCTACCAAGGGAGGAAGCGGTAAGCTTATGGGGTTACAAATCGGTGTACGCCATGGCCGAACCGGCTTACGCAGAAAATCTATCCGGGCAAAGACAAAGATGGTGGATGTCCCAAAGGGATTTCTCAAACATATCAAGAACTTTTTGCCGTACGGAGTTAAGCATTAAACGATATGCGAATACGAACTGGCGTAGTACGCCGAAGAAAACACAACAAAATACGCAAAGAAGCGACAAAACGAGGGTTCAGTGGACATCATGGACGCACGTTTAGGGGTGCACGAGAAGGTCTTATAAAAGCTTTAAAGCATTCCTATGTTGACAGAAAACGCAAGAAACGTACGATGCGCCAATTGTGGATAACCCGCATTAATGCAGGACTCCGCGAGCATGGTTTGTCATATAGCAAATTCATGAATGCCCTGACACAATCCTCGGTACAGGTTGATCGACATGTACTCAGTGAGATTGCTGTACAAGACCCAATGACATTTGGTAAGATAATTGAAAAGGTACAAAACAGTGCTGGTAAGTAAGAGAAGTGCCGAGCATTAATCTCTTAACGTTTTGCCTTTATTCCTTTACATCATATGGGCTCCATTCTTAAACAAGGTCTACTAGTTTTTGGACTTCTTCAGGTTCTATTCGCATTTATTACGTTTCAATATCGTAAAGACTTTTTTTACGCACTCGGAGAATTGATTAAACCCAAGTACCTCGTACCTTCAATTGTCATTACCGTAATCTTCACAATACTCAATCTCATTCTACGCGGAATGGCTGCGTTGTTTTCGTAAAAAACGGAATAAGCAAATGATCAAACATTACCTGTCTGCGCAGGCAGGCATATAAGCAAATTTACATTTGCATATTTGTATATATTTGCATTACCATCATCATCATCTATGTCTCAACTTATCACAGAGCTTACACAACTTGAACAAACTATACTTCACGAAATAGCATCCTCTCAATCTCTCGACTCCCTCGAATCCACCAAAGTTAACTATTTGGCAAAGAAAGGACCTCTAAAGGATATTAAAGACCAATTACCGAATATTAGCGATACAAATGAACGAAAAGAACTTGGAAAAGAGATTAATCGAGTTTTAGCGGCACTTGCTGGTGAATACCAAAAACGTGAAGCCGAACTTCGCCAACAGCAGATACATGAGCTTAAAGATAAATCCTGGATAGACATATCAGCACCCGGAGAGACTATTTCAGTTGGACACCTGCATCCGATCACACAACTACGGGAATACGCTGAGGATATCTTTATGAGAATGGGTTTTGAAATAATTGAACCACGAACCATAGACAACGACTACCATGTGTTTGAAGCACTGAATATCCCTACTGGACACCCCGCCCGAGACATGTGGGATACATTTTGGACGGAAGACGGCCACATCCCTATTACTCATACTTCTGCAATGCAGCATAGAATAATCAAAGAAACACAACCACCTATCCGCGCTATCGTTCCTGGACGGTGCTTTCGCCATGAGGCAACCGACGCGACGCACGGACACACCTTTTACCAAATCGAAGGTGTCTACGTAGACAAAGGAATTACCTTGGGTGACCTTATCGGTACACTCAAAGCATTTTTGTCTACATTTTATGGGCAGGATGTTGTGTTAAAAATCCAGCCAAGCTATTTTCCCTTTGTTGAGCCAGGGCTTGAAATTATGATTGGTTGTGTTATCTGTCATCAAGAAAATATTCCTTGTTCAACATGTCGCAACAAACGCTGGATCGAACTCGTACCGGCCGGACCAATACATCCAAATGTATTAGAGATGGCGGGACTCGATCACGAAGAATATAGTGGATTTGCGTGGGGCATGGGCCTTGATAGGCTTGTTATGATCAAATACGGCATCGAGGATATCCGGTTATTTCACTCAGGAGACCTGAGGTTTTTGGAACAATTCTAACATGAAACTTTCTCTTAATTGGTTAAACGAATATACCCACGTCACCGAAACTCCCGCGGTTCTCGCTAATAGGATTTCTGCTTCGCTGGCAGAAGTTGAGGATATCCACGAGATAGTGGACACGTTTGACGGCGTAGTAATTGGCAAGATTGTAGATATCGCAAAACACCCCAATGCAGACAAACTGCAGCTTACTAAAGTAGATGTTGGAAAAGAAACCCTTTCTATTGTCTGCGGCGCACCAAACATCGCAGTGGGAGATTATGTACCAGTGATCTTGGTCGGTAATACGCTCCCTAATACTGACCTGCGAATTGAAGCACGTGAGGTACGCGGGGAAGTGTCACACGGCATGCTTTGTTCACCCCGCGAACTTGGAATTTCAAATGATCACTCGGGTATTATGCTACTCAATGCAGAACCGGGTATCAAAGTAGGGGAACGATTCGACTCACTCTTTGAAACAAAAGACGTGATTATTGAGATCGAAAATAAGGCGCTGACGCACCGGCCTGATACATTTTCACATCGTGGTATCGCACGGGAGTTAGCAACGATGTTTGGGTCTTCTTTCAGCGAAAAATTGCCGGATAAAATCCCGCTATCTCTTGACATGGACATTGAGTTGGATCTTGCTATTCAAAACGCACAACTTTGCCGCCGGTACACTGGCATCATCATACCAAACGTGACTATAAAGCCTTCACCACTTTGGTTGCAGCAACGCCTTAGAAGAATAGGCACACGGCCAGTTAATAATATTGTAGACATCACCAATTACATTATGTATGACATGGGGCAGCCACTGCATGCGTTCGATCGGAATACACTCGCATCTGATACGATCATTGTGCGTACTGCAACTCCACACGAGCAAATCACCACACTCGATGGACAAACGCGAGAATTAACCCAGGAGATGCTCGTAATTGCTGATGAGGAAAAACCAATAGCACTCGCGGGCATCATGGGGGGCATTGATACTGAAGTAACCGATACTACTAACAGTATCATACTCGAATCAGCAAATTTTGAACATTTCACTATTCGCAAAACCTCTCGGCAGCTCGGACTCCAGACTGAGGCAGTTATCAGGTTTTCCAAAAATCAGGATCCTTCTACGACCGAACCAGCATTATTAAAAGCACTTGAGTTACTGAAAGAGTATGGAGACGTTACTACCTCTTCACTTGATGCAGATTTTACCTCTGATCAGACCTACGTCGGCCGCGAAGAGAGGATCATACCTTTTTCCGCAGACTACATTAACCAAAAGATTGGTGGAACAAAACTGATACATGAAAGTGAAATCAAAAAGACCCTTACGCATTTGGGTATAGAAGTAGTAGAACATGGTAAACATCTTGGAGCTGTACCGCCCACCTTTAGACCTGACCTCACTATTCCAGAAGATATTGTTGAAGAGATTGCACGCATTATCGGTTATGACAATATTACCCCGACACTGCCATACCGTGATATATCACCTGCTACAGCAAATAAGCACATATTGTGGCAACGTCGAATTAAGCAGCTCGCTGTGCGTCTTGGGTTCACTGAAACATATAATTATAGCTTTGTGGGTAAGGCACTCTACGATAAGTGTCGGGTAGGGGAGTCATTAGAAATAAAATTGGCAAATCCTGTCGCACCTGAGGCAGAATATATTCGGCCATCTCTTGTACCACAGCTTTTAGAAAATATCGCACACAATAAAAACACATTTAATTCCGTGCGGTTATTTGAGTTGGAACGGAGAATTAAAAGAGACGGATTTGATTTACCGCGTGAAGAAGATACGCTTGCAATGGCCCTCTACCAAAAAGAAGGTGGCTACACACATATCAAAGGTATCGTTGACCAGCTGTTGGCAACTTTGCATATTCCTGGCGTACGATATGAACAACCCAAAACACACGATCCCTTTCTACAATTACTTGACGAACAACGTGCCGCCGCTGTGTTTGCGGAGGAGGAATTGCTTGGTTACATCGGTGAAATACACCCTGAAGTGCAAATTGCTTTTGGACTCTCACAAACGGTAGGCGTGGCAGAACTTAATGCAGATGTAGTTTTTGAATTAACGGATACGGGTATGCGATACAAACCAGTTTCACCTCACCCCTCTATTGCAATTGATATTTCATGTATAGTTCATGAAGATATTTCACTCGACTCATTGCTAGAGATAGCAAAGAAAAGTGGTTCCGAGTTCTTACAAGACGCTGCTATATACCATGTGCAAAAATATCCAGAAAAATTCGGTGCGGAGCAAAAGGCAATTACGATGCGTTTAACGTATCAGGCTCCAGATCGGTCCCTGAGCAAAGTAGAGATAGCAGATAATGTACAAGCAATAATCCAGGAATTACAAAACAAGTTTGACTGCAGGGTCCAATAGCAAATCTCTAAATTCCTCACTGAAACTCATTACCTGACTGAAATTACTGAAAAATTCCTGAGGGGAAAATACCAGGGCCGCCGTCATCATCTTCCGGTGTTGGAGTAGGAGTCACCTCATCTTCGTCCGGAAAATTGACCGTCACACTATCTTCCGATTGGTCACCAGCACCGTCAAATGCAACTACCTTGACCGAATGAGAACCAGAGGTGTCCTGCGATACCGAAAACTCAACCGTATACGGCGCTGATGTCACTGTTTTTACGAGTGTGTCATCCCAATAAAATTCAAGTTTCAGGATACGCTCCTCACTGTAAGCTTCTGCCGTTACTTGAAATGTTGTATCCGAAAGTTCTGTATCATCTGCAGGAGCGATGATCTGTACATACGGTCCTTCAAGCCGATTGCCTTGATCGTCTATAATCGGACAGGTCTCTGTTGGTGGTTTGCCATATCCTTCTGTTTTTGACATCCATTCATCCGAATATTTCTGTAAAGATGGATTTGGTTCGATGATATAGGTATACGTTTTCTTTTCAACGTCACCGATAAGGCGATGGTAATCCGTGGCAAGGAGTCCTTTACTTGTACAGATTTCAACGGTTTGGTGGAAATCGTCAATCTCGGTCGGTACTGTACCTCGCACAAATACATCAACCTTAGTTGGATAGGATGCACCTTCTCTCGGTAACTTTCCAGAAAGCCGATCTACGGTAGCTTCTACGATACCCGCAGGGCGTACAAAATCCTCAACTGGTACCCCTTCTAGTGCTCGACGCATGTAATGGTGAAATGTTGGAGTAGCACCAGTTGATCCCTGGATATTTTGTGCCATGGGGGTATTGTCCGTGTTTCCCGTCCATACACAGGTCGCAAGCTGAGGAACATACCCGCAGGTCCAGGCGTCTTTGTTGTCGTTAGTAGTACCGGTTTTTACACCTGCAGGGCGGCCTATCTCCAGCATGTTATTCGCACCAAATAACCGTTTACGTGCTTCATTATCTGACAAGATATGTGTAAGAACATATGCGTGCTCTGCGGGGACAACTTGTTTGGCTTTTCGCTCATCAAGCTTATTCTCAAAAATCACCTTACCACTACTGTCCTCAACTTTTAGAATCGAGATGAGATCGTATTGTTGCCCACTATTTGCAAACGCTGCATATGCATTTGCCAATTCTATTGGTTTTACTTCGCCTGATCCCAAAGATAGTGAAAGTCCATAGCGTTCCGGTTGATCAAGTGTGGTAATTCCTAGTTCCTGTGCTTGTTCAATGATATTGTGTACCCCGATTAACTGTCCCATACGCACTGCAGGCGTGTTCCTGGAGTTAGCAAGTGCTTCCCGCATGGATAACGGCCCCCAAAACCGTCCGTCAGAGTTGCCTGGACAGTATTCTTTACCATCTCCACCAATTCCGAAACACGCAGAAATGTCAGGCAAAAACGAGGCCGCTGTATATCCCATCTGTAATCCTCTGATATACACAATCGGTTTGATAGCTGAACCTGGTTGACGCCTAGCCAACGTCACATTTACCTCTCCGTCAATTTCTTCGTTAAAATAGTCGGCAGAGCCTACCATCGATAACACCTCACCTGTTTTGGGGTTTACTGAAACCAGAGCTTGATTGTTCACATTTGCTTTTCGCTGTGCAAGTCGATCGAGCTGAAACCGAACTTCTTCCTCCGCGATGATTTGCTTACCCATATCTAAGGTTGTAGTCACCTTTAAGCCTCCTTGTTCGACAGTTTTTTCTCCAAATTGCTTCATGAGTTCCTGCCGAACGTAAAACACAAAATGCGGTGCGCGGATATTTGCATCAAGTGGCTTTACGGCAGCGAGTACATCTACTCCTTTTGCAGTATTAGCTTGCTCCTCAGTCAAGTACCCAAACCTATTCATCAAATCAAGCACCAACTCATACCGTGCTAGCGCTAACTCCGGATCTCCGCTTCGAGGACTATATAGACTGGGGGATTGTGGTAATCCCGCCAGAAATGCTGCCTCCTCAAGCGTTAAGTCAGCAACTGCTTTACCGAAATACCCTTCTGATGCTGCACCTACACCATAGTAGTTACCTCCGTATCCTACTTCATTAAAGTACATTTGAAGTATTTCATCCTTACTGAACTTTGCTTCAAGCTGCATTGCCAAAATGACTTCTTTGAGTTTTCGGGTGAATGTACGCTCAGGTGACAAAAAGACGTTCTTGACCAATTGCTGTGTAATGGTTGAACCGCCTCCCTGAATCTGACCTGACGAGATCATGTAATATGCGGAACGCAAAATTCCCATGACATCAAAACCCGAGTGTTTATAAAAGTCGGCATCTTCTGCTGAGAGTGTAGCTTGTTTGAGATGTTCAGGTATCTGATCAAGAGTAATTAATGTGCGCTTCTCTTCATCAAATATTTCATAGAGCAAATCACCTTGCCTACTGTAAATCTTGGTTGTTTGGGCAATTTCACGTTCTGTCAACCTGTCAGGAGAGGGGAGATCCTTACTAAAGTAAACCACTGCCCCCACCCCTGTGGCAGTTGCCAGTAATACTCCCGCTATCACTACGGTTGCCGCAATAGACATCACGCGCATCTTTCGTGTATGTTTTGCACGACGAATAGAGCGCTTCGCACGGGACGCCCAGTAGGATTGGTCACTATGACCCTTAGATTTTCGGGGAAATGAAGGACCTGCCATACTATTGTGTAATTTTACCAATAAAACAAGTAAATGTGAAAATAAGCAAATCGTTTTTCATTTGCATATTTGCATATTTGCTTATTTGCGTATTGGTATATTGGTTTATTTCTCCCATGTTACAATAACTGCATGTCTACCGATCTCGAAAAAATAAACTCACTTCTCACTCATAATATAGCAGAAATTTACCCATCTAAGGAGGCACTTGCAAAAAGGCTCGCCAGCGGAGAAGTGCTCACCTTTTACCTTGGCATCGATCCTACAATACCTGATGTCCATTTGGGCCACGCGGTAGTATACAAGAAACTCGAACAGTTCCGGCTACTCGGACACAAGGTCATATTCTTGTTGGGCGATTTCACGGCACGAATCGGAGACCCCACTGATCAATTGTCAGAACGGGTAAAAATGACCGAGGAGCAGGTACAAAAAAACGCTGCATTGTATAAAGAGCAAATCTCCAAAGTGCTCCAGTTTGATGATCCAAACAATCCTGCGGAAATGAAGTTTAATAGCCAGTGGCTCGCACCGTTGACATTCACAGACCTAATCGAGCTTTCCTCACATTTTACTCTTCAGCAAATGATTGAGAGAGATATGTTCCAAGAACGCATCAAAGAGAACAAGCCTATTTATATGCATGAATTCTTCTATCCACTTATGCAAGGATACGACAGTGTAATGATGAATGTTGATGTGGAAGTTGGTGGCACTGACCAAACGTTTAATATGTTGGCTGGAAGAGATTTGCTTAAGAAGTTAAAGGACAAAGACAAGTTTGTCATAACGTGTCCGTTTTTGATGGGACTTGATGGGAAAAAAATGAGTAAAAGCAAAAACAATTTTATCAGCCTTCGTGACGAACCATTTGAAATGTATCGTAAAGTCATGTCCATACACGATGATCTTATTTCACATTATTACGACATGATTTTCGCTGAGCAAACGGAAGAATTGACCCATCTCGTGCAAACAAACCCATTGCAGGCTAAGAAAGACCTAGCATTTAAAATAGTTGCGTGGTTATATGATGAAAATCAAGCAAATGATGCGGGCAATAAATTCTCACGCGTTGTACAAAGTGACGAGGTACCTACAGATATTGCGACTATTTCTCTTAATCAACAACTCGATTTGGTCGATTTTCTGGTCATGCATGCACAAATTACGAGCAAATCAGAGGCGCGGAGATTGATAGAACAGGGCGGAGTCAGCATAGATGGTGAAAAGGTACAAGATATGCAATACATGGTGCAACCTACAGAATCGATAGTTAAAATAGGTAAAGGAACGTTTTTCAAGATAATTTCTGAGTAAATTAGGTTATTGCTTGTTTGTCGGCAGACCGGTTTTTTCGTTCATTTGTATATTTGCCTATTTGATTATTTGTTGATTACAATTTGAGTATGCTCAAGTTTTTCAGAAGACATCACAAAATATTCCTCGTACTCGCTATAATTATTTCAATTAGCATGGTTCTCATGCCTATTTTATCTGTACTTCTCTACATTTAAGTACACGACGTAACATCCCTACACAGCGTATCAAGCCTGCTTGGTACAATCTCACATATGTCACTAACTAATCCCGTTACTACACTATCTGGGGTAGGGGAGAAGTACGCAAAAAGACTTGAGAAGTTGGGAATATTCACGGTATACGACCTCATTTTTCATATACCCCATCGTTATCTCGATTTTAGTAAAGTTGCACAAATAAAAAATATACAAATCGACGAAACGTATACGATAACCGGCACAATTACTGAAATCAAGAATACATATACCCGCCGCCACAAAAAAATTACTACCGCGACGGTACAGGATGAAACGGGCTCAATACAGCTTGTTTGGTTCAACCAGGTATTTTTGACAAAGGTATTATATGCAGGTGACCGGATTCGTGCTTCTGGTAAAGTTTCATGGTGGGACCGCAAGAGAGCAATCATCGCCCCAGTATGGAAGAAGATTGATGAAGGCGAACCTGCAATAGGCGACGTACTGCCCATTTACCCCGAGACAGAAGGTGTACAAAGCAGCTGGCTCGCTAAAATTGTAAAAAGCGCGTGGCAAAAAAATAAACACCTCCTGGTCGAAACGCTCCACGAATCCATTTTGCAAGACTTCAATTTACCAACGCTGGTGGAAACACTCGAAATCCTGCACTTTCCCACAGACCTGACGAAGACAGAACAAGCGCGTTACCGGCTCGCTTTTGAAGAGGTGTTCAGTATTCAAAAGGAATCCCAAAAGCGTCGCATGCAATGGAATAAACAACCTGCACCGTTTCTTGTTGACATGGCTAAGCATAACGACGGGATAATTAATTTTATTGCCAAATTGCCCTTCACCTTAACCGATGCACAACATCGTGTGGCAAAACACCTCCTTACAGACTTATCAAAAAATCAGCCTATGAATAGGCTACTACAAGGAGATGTCGGATCGGGAAAGACAGTCATCGCAGCAATTGGTGCATATATTGCACATCTACATGGATATAAAACCGTCATACTCGCACCTACAGAAGTGTTGGCCCAACAGCACGCTTCAACACTCCAAGAACTGTTCAAAGAACATGCGCTGACAATAGCTATCGTGACGGGAAGCACTAAAACAGACGAGTTTCATGCTGCAGACATCATTGTCGGTACCCACGCATTGTTTAATCAGAAAGACACCATTGAGCGATTAGGGCTCCTCATCGTAGATGAACAACACAAATTTGGGGTAGAACAACGTGCACAACTTGTCACAGGGCAGAAAATAACGCCACATGTCCTCGCAATGACCGCAACACCTATCCCAAGAAGTATTGCACTTACGTTGTATGGAGACCAAGATTTATCAGTTATTGACGAGTTGCCACCCGGGAGGCTCCCGGTGAAAACATGGGTGGTACCACAAATAAAGAGACAGGATTCATACAACTGGATCCATGAACAAATCTCGCACATGAACGGATCACCTCAAGCAATTATTGTCTATCCACTTATCAACGAATCAGAACATGAAACCCTCACCGACGTTAAGGCAGCGACATCTGAATTTGAGAGGTTACAAAAGGAATTTGGAAGTCTAAGACTTGCGCTTATTCATGGTCGACTACCGGCAAAGCAAAAAAATCAGATCATCGATCAATTTCGCAGTGGGAACATTGATATCCTTGTCACGACATCGGTAGTGGAAGTCGGTATTGATGCACCTGGTGCGTCAATAATTGTCATTGAAAATGCCGAACGCTTTGGCTTATCTACCCTCCACCAATTACGGGGTAGGGTGGGAAGACGCGGACAACAAGGGTATTGTTTTCTTTTCACTGCTACAGATGACGACTTGGCACTTACACGGCTCAAAGCAATGGAAACCCACCATAATGGATTAGAACTCGCAGAGATTGACTTAAAATTACGTGGACCCGGCCAATTATTTGGAACTAAGCAGCACGGGGTAGGGGAGTTACGGTTTGCAGAAATCACCAATATCAAATTAATCGAGGATACACGGAAGGCACTGGAAATTGCAACTTATAAGTAATAACAAGCTATATGCAGATGAACTATAGTTGATTCTTCAGGCACGCTAGACGAACAGAATAACGGACTTTCCTTAAACACTCAAGCGGTTGATATACTATTCCAGCGTTTTGTAAAATCTCTAATTCTGTCAATGGTGGAATGGTGTAACCAATTATCGAACCATACGTTGTATTAAATAGCTTGATATATTCATTCGCAAAAAGCCCTTCTAACACAGTCCCCGCATGTATCTGATCACCAAGAAACCCTCTATGTGGCTCATCTCCAATGGCCAGTACACGAATATACTCTCCCCCAACAACATACCGCCCCTTTTTATCAAGTCTAGATACAATGGTATGCGCAAATGCATTAAGATCGTTATACACGGCGTTATAATTCGCGGCGAGTGCTTCCATCCGAGCGTTGGTTTCATTTATTGCTCTGGTTACTCTCGCTCGTCCAACTTGGTCAGGGTAATTGCTCTTTACGAGCGGGTGCAGATTCCAATCCATGATATTAGTAACGATAATTCCTATTTGGCCATTACCTGCCTGAGAAACAGTGCGTAGGGCAGTGTCTAAGTTTGTGATAATTGCGTTAACTTTTTGGGAAATCTGTGTATCGCTTAAAGTTCCAGAGTAAATGGGATTATAGCCATCCGGATAGTACGGTGCGTAATCATTAGCACCAATATGAACAATGACCAACTTTATTTTACCCTGTTTTATTTGTTCCGCTATTGCTGTGTGCTGCCCTTGATTTATCAAGTCCGCCGTTCTCGCCCCATACCGAGCCCAGTTGAATTCGAATCCTTTTCTTCGGGGTTCAGGTCGTGCACTATCAGTCCAGCTTCCAAAATTGACCAAGCGACTCTGTGCAAGTTGCTCAACCCAGTTGAGTGTATCTTTTTTAAAAGCACCACCTAAGTTTTCATCGCCTCTATACTCATCACTGTTACTATCTCCAATAATGCCAACACCTGGATCATCAGAAATAATAATTCCTCCATTCAACAAAGACGCCGTAGTCGCACGCAAATGGTCTGGATCTATGCTTTTGGCGGTTATGGATACTCCTATTGCAGCAAGAAGGAGTAATGTACCCGCTAAAATACGGGCAATACGCGGAGGCTTTGTACTAAAAAAGCGTTGCATAGAAAGCAGTGGTGACTATATATATAATAGTACTATTGTAAAAGTATGCAAGTGACAGGCGGATCGGTCCGCGGATTCAAACTCAAAGCCCCTGCAGAGCGCTCACTCCGTCCAAGCCAGAACCAAGTACGGCTGGCAATTTTTAGCATGCTCGAAAGCAACTACTTGTCCGAGGTCGGCTATCAAAACATGCTTGTTGCTGACCTGTTCGCAGGAACTGGCGCGCTCGGCATTGAAGCACTCTCTCGTGGTGCGCACCACGTCGATTTTGTCGAAAAAGACAAAGCACACATACAAATTCTTGCTGAGAATTTACAAAAAACAGGCTTTGACACGAAATCGAGGATAGTCCAAGCAAATGCAAATACATTTGTCCAACGCGAATTCCCAGTTCTATACGATGTCATTTTTTTAGACCCACCATACAAATTGGCAGATACTCTTACATTAGCTGACATTGTACAGATACTGAAACCACAAGGGACATTAGTGTTTCTACATGATGCTCACTACACTCCTCAACCACAGATTAGAGATATTCGAGGAAACATATGGGTTCGTTCAGAGCCCCGAAAGTACGGCACAACTGGAGTCTGTTTTTACACAATATCTGTTTAGTGCTGGATTTTTTATGTAATTTCGCTATAATAACACCGATATTATTTGCAAATTTGCTTATTTGCCTGCCTGCGCAGGCAGGCATATTTGTCTATTTTTATCCATGGCAGCAGTACCAAAAAAGAAACCAAGTTTAACAAGACGCAGACATCGTCACACAGCCTGGCAAAATAAATTTTCCTTACCCGCACTACAACCATGTACCGAGTGTGGTTCACTCAAATTGCCCCACCGTGTCTGTAAAAATTGTGGCATGTACAACGGCATCCAAGTTTTAGAAACAGACACAAAAGTGACTAAAGTCGATAGTGCAAAAAAGCAATAATGAAAACCAATAAAGACCCACGACACCTCGCCCGCAAAGTTGCACTTCAAACGCTATACCAATTAAGCATCAGAAAAGATGACTCCGAACCTACAATTGATGATCTCATCCAAAAGACATTTCAAAGCATGGAGGAGGTATATGCCGAAAAAAATGTTAAATACGACATGGCAGAAGATCTCATACGGGGCGCTATCGGCAATAAGGAGTCAATTGACAGTATTATTGGAAAGTGTGCGCCTGAATGGCCGGTAGATCAGATCTCGCGTATTGATGCAAATATCCTTCGTATAGCAATTTATGAATTGCTGTATCGCAAAGAGGCACCAGTAAAAGTTACAATAGACGAGGCGGTAGAACTCGCGAAAGAATTTGGGAGCGACGCGAGCAGCAAGTTTGTTAATGGCGTTCTCGGCACCGTCGTAAAAGAACACGTAGAAAATAGTAACCAAGGGAACTAGTAACTATTTAATTCAGAATTCTATTTGCATATTTTCTTATTTGTATATTATTCCTACCTATGTCTCTTGAAAGTTTAGAAGAAAAATTAGGCATCAATTTTCAAAATAAAGACCTGCTGCTAAACGCATTCATTCATCGTTCATATCTTAACGAGAATCCTCGGTTTCACTTGCAATCTAATGAACGCTTGGAATTTTTAGGGGATGCTTGCCTTGAACTTGCCGTGTCTGAACACTTATTTCGTACGTATCCCGAGAACCCCGAAGGAGATCTCACAAACTATCGGTCGGCTATTGTAAATACTCAATCCCTTGCCGATTGCGCCAGACAGCTTGATTTGGGAGCATATTTATTACTGAGTAGGGGAGAGGCAGCAAGCAATGGCAGAAATTCTGAATATCTGCTTGCCAACACGTTTGAAGCACTCCTTGGTGCAATATATCTAGAATTCGGCTATCAAAAGGTAACGGAGGTCGTACATAACTACGTAACCATAAAACTTGAGCACATAATCCAAAACAAGCTCTATAAAGATGCGAAAAGCAAATTGCAGGAGCTTTCGCAAGAAGTGTTAAATGTAACACCGCATTACGAAGTCTTGGAAGAGTGGGGACCTGATCATCAAAAAACTTTCAAAGTTGGCGTCTTTTTGGGCAAAAAACAGGTTGGGGCAGGGGAGGGATCGAGTAAGCAAAAGGCAGAGATAGAAGCCGCCCAAACTGCGCTTGAGGACTGGGAAACTTAATGTTACAATCTCGACGATATGGTTAAGATAAAACTCATCAGAACTGGAAGAAAACATAGACCCTCCTACCGAATTGCGGCAATGAATGCCAAAAGCAAACGCGGCGGCAAAGCTATAGCGTACCTCGGCTACTATGATCCACTCGTAGATCCGAAAGTTTTTGAAGTAAATAAAGAACAATACGACAAGTGGCTTTTACAAGGAGCACAACCAACAGATACGGTGCGTGACCTGATAAAGAAGTACACCTCATAAATTATGCACGATTTCCTTGAGTATATTGTAAAGAAGATAGTAGAGAATCCTGAAAATGTTTCAATAACACAAGAAGAAGAGGAAGGGGCAGTACGATTTCATATCACAGTAGACCCGAACGATGCTGGTCTTGTCATCGGAAAAGAGGGAAAGGTAATCAACGCAATACGAAATTTAATCAAGATACAAGCTATAAAGGAAGGCAAACGTGTCTATTTAGATCTCACCAATGAGAAACCCGATCGGTCAGGTGATGCCCTAGCAACCGAATTACCCGAAGACGAAGCATAGTGATTCTTCTTTACGACGCGAACAAATCTCCCTTCCCAACCACGTATGTTCCTAGTTTATCCATAATTATTTCTGTAAAGGATTGTAGCTGTTCGATCAGTGTGTCGGCACCCGCTATTGGATAGTCTACCCGCAGACCTTGTGCCAGTTTCTGACTCATTTCTGTTTGTTCTTCTGTAATCTTTGGTGCAAATACATACTCCAATACCAGATCCGCTTCCGATTCTCCCGTATCAGTAACCCGTACTACAAACTGGTCAATAGTGATTACATACCGAAATTGCTCGAGCTCTTTGAGATACGTAAGCAGTGCACTGTGTGTTCCCTTGACAATGGTAGTGACATGAACGCCAATCGGTTTGTCTGTTTTTGAAGTATCTATGTTGTATGTCGGATTGATAAGCCTCACCTCTGCACGGCTTGCAAGCTGTTCAAGTGCATATAATGCATACACCGGATCACGCTCTACCTGCATCGTCGTGTACAACAATTGCCGAGTGGCGATGTACTCAGCATTATCAAGGGTAGTAAGCGGAAAAATGAATTGTTGTTCCCTGAGTTCCCGTTGGGCCTCTAAGTCATTATTTTTTTGCCACTGTGTATAGAAACCATATATAAGCGGCACTACCACTAAGACTATATATCCGGCTATGACAAATTTGACCTTTCGCTTCAAACGACTGTGCTCAAAAAACATTTCAGGGGTTATTCGAGGCAAAGAAAATCGCTTCTTTTTCTGCACGGTTTCTTGTTCTTGTTCTACCACTGCTTGTCCCGAGATCGTATCAAGCATAGACTGTGGTGGATCCTGCGGTGGCAACGAAGGAGGAGGTTCTTGCCGTAGAGTTGGTGAATGTATTTGTTCTTTTTGTTGTTCTTTCATAGTGTAAAAACTAAGCCTATCGTAATACAGACTTAATATTCGATACGAACTGTGAAATATATTATTTCATTGAGCTCTCGTATTGATTCAACCTGTGCCACTCGCGCTGTAGGCAGTGATTCTTGCAGGTATTGTACATATCTCTTAGATTCTTCTTTGTTGAGCGCTTGTATATCCAATTCATATATTCCCTCACCTGGATAGTTAAATTGTAAAAGAGTAAGGCCTTCAAGACCGGTTGTCACCACTTCGAGTGTTTTTCGTAATTGAGTAATTTGTGCTCTCGCAGGAGGTATCATTTGTACACCTGTATTGAGTTGTATGATTTCGTTCCATAGCGGGTTAAGGTTCTCTAAACGTGCTTCTTGTTCTGCAAGTAATTCTTGCTCTGCTTCTACCGTTTGTACATACGCGTGATACACAAAAACACTAAGGATCGTCACTACAAGAAGAGAAACTACAATAGCAATGAGGTAATAGAGTTTCTGTTTGCGCAGCTTATCATGCTGCAATGCCTCAATCGCTTGTTCGGGTAAGAGGTTTATATCTTGTAACGCCATGGTTAACTGCCTTTCTCATTCGGTAAATGGATCTTGCTTCCCTGCAGGGAATGGTCCATGTGTTTGGTAGTAGAGTGGAGTATCAAGGTAATTATGCCTCAGTTCAATGTCTTGTATAAGTTGTTTATCTTCTTCAGAGACTACAAGCGCAGCATAACCTTCAATTGCTGCCGGTTGCGTGCCATATGGTGCCTCAGCAGTTACAAATGTATTCATAATGGTAAGACCAGGATAGATAGAATCATCTTCTCCAACGCCCGCAAGCACGCTAGCAATTTCCTGTACATATATGGTGGGGTTAACCGCTTCTAACTGTACCAAAAAGTCTCGAACCCGACTCACCGGCCCAAAGACCCGAAAGCTGCATTGAATCGTCTGCTGTTTAATCTCTTTTCCAATATACTGTTGATTTGTTACTGTCACCCCGGTTGTATTGGCAATATCTTCTACAATCGCAAGGAGTAAACCAGGATCAGGCTCTGCAAGAATTGCTTTGCCCAAAACCTCTTGCCCGGCTTCTATTTCTCCAGATTCTGCATTTGCGAGAATATCCCGCTGTGGGATAAGCGACTCATTGAGTTCTTTTTGTTCAAGCACGATATCGCTTTTGACCCGCAAGTAATTTTTCACTGTTGGGATAGTCCAGAACACACCTATCGCTATTATGATTCCCAAAGTGGCTAGTGGAATGAGTATGCTGTTTATCTGTTGTTTCATAAGACGTTTGCGAGCGTTACCGTGGTTTTAAAGATAATATCCTGAGTAAGTCCTTTATATCCAATGTCATTCACTACTATGTCAGAAAAGAGACTGTTGGTACGCACGCTTCGCAAAAACGTCACCGCGTCTTCTAAGGAGCTTGTGCTATTTGTCAGAACAAGCTCACCGTCTTTCAATTCAATTTCGTTAAATACAACCAGTGAATCACCATCGGTCGTGACTGACTCAATAACTTCGCCAACCCTCATGTGTCCTCGTTGCATACGGACATGCCGTTGTATCAAACCACGCAAAGAACGCAAATCAGTACTGATATCCGCATATGTCCTGATTTCCTGCTCTATGCGTTCTGCTTCTTTAACTACTTGATCATACTGGCCATTTGTCCGTACAACGAAAAAAAGGAAGATGAGGTTCAGAAGAACAAAAATAATAAACCCAATAATGCTGACAACAGTCCCTTGATATACGGTAGTTGCCTGCCGTTGGGTTTCAATAACTGGATCGGGCAGAAGGTTAATTGTTTTCGACATCTCGTTTTGCCAACCCGAGCGCTACCGTGTAGCTCACTTGGTTCTGCGTATCCTCCGTGGAGAATTTGAGCTTTTCAGGAATTTCGATATTCTGCCAAGGATTACCGATTTGCACTTCTATACCCAAACTACTCGCCATATACACCACAAGTCCCGGCAATTGCGCTGAACCTCCAGTTATCACAACGCGTTTAACCGGGTTTACTGGGTGTTTGGTCTGGTAGGAGAGTACCGCACGCTCAACTTCGCTGATTATGACATCAACTACCGGCTTGAGAATATTCATAATTTTCCCTTCAAGCTGATCTTCTAATAATCCGTATGAGCGTTTGTATTCCTCTGATTGACCTTGCTCAAACCCAAGTTCTTGACTAATCGCCCGTGTTAACGCATTGCCTCCGGTACCAATACTGCGAGTAAATTGGATATTTTGTGCGTCTACTATTGAGAGGTCGGTTGTAGAGGCACCAATAGATACATTCAAAGTTGTCGGACCTGATTGATCGGTTGTCATGAGTGCACGTGATATTGCAATAACCTCCGTTTCGAACGCGTATGGTTCAAGATCGGCCGCCTCTAATATACTCATATACCGTTCAATAAGGGATGTCGGTGCAGCTACTAAGAGAATCCGGGCAATTTTTGCTCCTGGTTTTGATTTGTCATCTTCTGTACCCAATACCATCCATGACAGCTTTACTTCGGACAAAGGCATTGGAATATACTGTTCAGCGCTCCATTCAATCGCACTCGCGAGTTCTTGATCGGAAATTTTTGGCATCTCAATGACTCGGGTAAAGGTCATGCTTTCGGGAAATGCCGCAACAACATTGCGGGTATGTGCTCCAGACTCCTTTACCAACTTTTTAATATGATCAGCAAGTGTCTGTTTATCTACTTCTGAGTCAGAAAAAATGAGATTTGGAGGTGGTGTAACTAATCCAATAGCGGATAACCGTTTACCATTATTAGTAGCGTCAAGCTCGACGAGTTTTAGTGAATATGTGCCTATATCTAAGCCAAAAAATTCAACCATATATACAGTATGGGGGATAGCGCTAGGGGTGTCAAGACAGGAGAAAAGAACGTTTTTTTGCCTAGTTCTTAACCGTCATAAGCCCATCAAAGATAACTGCAGCCTCTAGCTTCTTTACTACTGGCGACACCACAACGTCACCACTGACAATAAATACAACATTTTTATTGATAAATTCAGGCACCGTAATTTCCAAATTTACATCGGCCTGTCCTGCTTCATTCCCCACAAACACTACGGTGGGCTCATCGGTCAATTTATCAAATTCTCCTTGATTGAGCGACACTACTCCACCCGTACCTTTGATACGAACTATCGAAGGCTGATGTAAAACCCCTTGCACATTCGCTAAGTTATTACCTATATGGGTGTTGGGAATATCCGGCGATAGTCGAGTTAATAATGCATCATATGAAAACCGCTCAATATTGAAGTCCTCGTCATAATCATTATCAAACCAGTTTTCATCACTTATCGAACCACCACCGGTATCAATCCCATCCTCAGAAGTAACAACACATCCCATGTCTCCCGTACAAAGTACAGAACCACCCGGAATGTCAACATTAATACCACCGTTACCTGACGAGTGAACGTCACCATTCATAAACTGAAACCATGACGTTCCGCCTGGTATATTTTGCAACGTGTTTGAAGAGCCGTTAAAGAGCGCAAAGTCAAAGATACTCGGCAAAGAAGCATTTGTGCGTGTTGCCTGGATAGTTCGTTCTGCGTCGCCCGAATCTCCCGTAGAATCGATACTAAATGCTTGTGTTGGTAAATCTACATTGCCTTGTACAAAAATACTTGAGCTATCGTACATCATCCTGATACGCATCAGTATTGCAGTATAGCCAGGATACAGGTTTGTTTCAATGTCATTGATGTCTACTGATATTTCACACTGGCCGTTTGTTGGAGAAATGTCCTGAAAACCATTATTCACTGTACCGTTCCCACAATTGTATGCTTCACGATATAACGCATACCGAGGCGGGTTACTGCTATCTCGTAAGAGTACACTCACGACAACCGAAGTACCCGCATCCCACCGAAGCGTAACAACACCGTTAAAGTCAACAGCTGAATCGTGAAGGAGCACTTGAATTGTTTGCTCAGTTGGAACATTTGCCATCGATAGCATTGATTGTTCTACTACTTCAATTGATTTGACCTTACCGGTGCCCAAGTCAATGCCACAACTTGCTTCATCATGACAATTCGCAAGCGTAACACCATTTTTTAACGCAAGTAGCGCCTCTTCCACACCTGCCTCTGCCGCTGATAGTGCTCTATTAGATTCCGTAGATGCATTGAGTTGCTTTACATCCACCGTTGTTCTCCGTGAGGCTGCAATAGCAATTGTCATGACAATGACTGAAATAAGTATGGTAAGAAGAAGTACCTGACCTTGCTGATTTAGAAAGATGTTTTTATTTTTATACATATTACTTATCGTATAGTATGAACTTTTTAACATTACCACAAGAGTTTGATCTGCCCTTTAGCTTGCATACCCTCTCGTACTGATTTTTGTCTGAAACGGAACTTCAACATCGTAATTCCCTCGATCGTTTCTGCTCCGTGACTGCGCAAGAACAAAATCTATACTTACTAATTGTGTCCGATCAAGTGCCCCTCCGCGTACTGATGTAGAAAAATTCACCACATGAATACCTGTGGTATTACCTTGGTTACTCAATGTATTTTCGTAACCTCCCAGCAGTGTTGGATCCGCGCACCCGGTAAATACTTGCCTAATAGTTCCATCGCTCACTGCATCTCCAGGTACAAATACGAATGTCACCGTCTTACATTCTCCATTTTCCTTGTACTCAATACTATCTGGATCAAGCGTCAATACCAAGTTAGCGCCAGTATTTTCTGCGAGTGTGCTTGCATGGATACTTCGCGTCATGACGGAAATAATTCTATTACCTTCTTCTTGCATGAGGTTTATGGCGTTGCTTCGATCGTATCCTTTGTACGCAGTTAGGTAAATTGTGACAAGTGCAACAGTCACTGCCGAAACAATGACCGTACTTACTAATATTTCAACAAGTGTAAGCCCTTGCTGCGATCTAATTGTTTTAAAAAACTTTTGGGTGTCATAATGCATACCTTATTGCCAATCAGTGAGATAGGCCGTGGTTTCTACAGAACGGAATACCGACTTTTCTTTAAAATAGGTCACCACATGCACTTCTTTACGTTCCGAATCCCCCGATATCTCAACAACTCGGTAATATCGAGTGGTATCTGGAATAAGATGTGGTTCGGGAGAAGCTTCGTTAAATGCAGATACGGGATTAAGGGCTGTTTCTGTCAATACATACGTTCCATCTGGGAGAGCAAACAAGGAGTCAGGATCGGTATCACGAATCGAACGAACCTGCTCGAGTGCTTCTAGGGTGTAAGAGAGCGCACGAGCGCGGTCTTGATTTGCTTGGGCATCAAGCAACGTACCACTACCAACGGTTACCGCAACCGTACCAATAATGACAACCAAGACAATAGAAACGAGGATTTCAATTAGGGAGAGTCCGTCTTGTGACTTAAAAAGTTGTGGCAGTGATGCAATACGGTTTTTCATCGAGATATAGTTCCGCTTGGATCTATACTAACACTAATCGTTTCTTGAAGTCCAGCATGCAGAAATTGTAGGTCAAATTTTACATTTAAATATGGGTCCCCAGTGAGGTCTGCCGTTCTGCCGCTTGGCACATTAAATTGGAATCCACCTGATGCCTCAGCGGGCATTGTTATAGCTATTCTTTTTAAGGCGAGGTTGTTTGTTGCAATCACCGGGGTATTTCCATTTTCAAGTAATTGCCTGATTTCATACCCTTCACCATCTAATATTGGGATAAACTGATATGCGACGACCGGAACAGGAGGTAATAGTGGATCTACCTGCTTATCCTCAATAGAATTACGTGCCGAACTTTGTGCTACCCGAAGATCATCCATTACCGCATCCACTTGTGAAATAAATTCTTGCCGGAGAGCAACCTTTTGAAACTGCGGCAATGCAAACGCTGCAAGGATAGCAATCAAAACTGTCACAATAATGAGTTCGATAATCGTGACACCTTTATCATTCAAGCCAAATATTTTCATTAGATACAGCGTATCATAACGCAAGACGTGTTAAAAGCAGCGTTCTACTGGCATCTTAAAGCCCACCAATACCTTTCGTTAAGGAATCCAATATGCGAATCTCTTAATAATTTCGTCGCCCCAAAACAACACAGAACATGTTCCTATGATCATAAACGGACCAAATGCCATTGTCTGACCGAAACGTTTTTTGCCCCCCATAAGTAAGACAATCGCGACAATCCCTCCCAAAATAAAGGCAATGTACTGTGCGACAAATATCTTTGGATACCCTAACAACAGCCCCATTACAAACGCTAATTTTAGATCCCCACCACCCATTCCGGCACCTTTGGTCATGAGAATAAGTATGAAGTAGGGGAGTGCAGACCCAAACGCACTAAGCATACTATTCATGAAACTGATATTTCCGAATAGGATGCCGTTTTCCACAAAAAAGAAACCATGGAGCCCTATCGTCGCAAGTAATGCCACAACCATAACACTGTCTGGGAGAATTTGGTGATACACGTCAAAAACCAGCAACACAAGAAGCGCACAAAGAATGATGGTAACCAAAACAAAGACTGGTATCTCCTCAATACTCAATAAGTTGCTCTCAAATAATTCCACATAGGTCAACACAACCAAGGCAGCAGTGACTAGCTCGACTAACGCATTTCGTGCCGGAATAGGTGCTCCACAATACCGACATTTGCCTCTTAACATAAGCCACGAAACTATCGGAACAAGGTCACGTACTCCCAATATATGTCCGCACGTATCACAATGAGAGCGTGACAGGCCAATTATTTGCTCTTTGGTATGTAACCGATCTATGAGCATGTTGAGAAATGAGCCAACAAGGAGTGCAATAAGAGTTAAATAAATAATAAACATAGCGTTTTCGATACTAGAAGCTATTCCAAAACCTGACCAACCAACGCAAGTGAGATACAAAAAATGTGCTGGCATCAACGTCGATGTCCGAAACGTATCATGATCTGTTGGTGCGCCTTGATGACGAACATTTTTTGCTATCTCTACGAGCGTATCGTTGGGTTTTGAAATAGCTTCTAGTACCTTTTTATAAAGTACCGCACTATGTCCCAGAGGCGCCACTAGGTAATTGTATTGATTCCAGTTCTTTTAACAATTCAGTTACCTTCTCCTCATCTTTGTAGCACACCCGATAAAGAACCGCTTTTTCACGAAGTATCGTGAAGCGCTTGATAGCACTGTCTGCGTCGTATGCATCAAGGATAGCACCAGCAGCTTGACAATTACCTTTTTCTCGCTCTATTGCATAAAACCCAAGTGTATGCTCGAGTCTTCCCGGATCAATACTACTACCTTTTTTGAAGACTTCCCGTGCAACCTCATATTCTCGTTCATGTATCAAGTACCATCCAATATTGTTCAAAATCAAACCGTAGTCATCACGAATGCTATCTGCTAGAGGAGGAAGAGAAGTATCAAGTCCCGATTGATTTAACATAAACGAATTATTCAGAAAATGTCGCAGCTGCCCAAGCGTCTCTTCTCTAGGGGGCAGGGTATCTGTAAGCAACACCTGGTTCAATGCTCCAACCGGAACAAGCTCATACCCACTTGGAACGGTTACCTGACTGCGAACGAAATACGATAACTCCTTAGGATACTTCTTGATCATTTCATTGATAAATTGCTCATTTTCAATGGGCACGGACGGTTCTAGTTGCAAGTCACCAAGCAACCGTCGAGTTTGTATAATGACCGGTTCACGAGGGGAGTTAGTAATTATAATATTTCGACGTGGACGCTCTACTTCATTGATGTAACGCGTATTAAATGACATCGTATCCCCTGAGACACCTACAAAAGAATAGTCAGGGACATACATCAAGGTATCAACACCCAAATACCACCCTTCCCAATAATTACGAAGATTGAGTGTATCCCAATGATTCACCAATAAATATAAGGGTAATACAAACATAAGACCCGCTATCACAAAAGGTATTGACCTATTTTTTAAAAGAGCAGAATATCTCTGTATAAACTTGTTCTGGGACACCCACAATACTCCATAGCCAATAAAAATTCCCCCAACGGCGATAGGAAAAACACTAAACTTTTCAACCATGCCCAATCGAAATATGTTTACTGTCTCAAGACCTGCATATACAAGGAATATGATACTCGTCACGATAAAGATAAGGAAAAAAGAAATTGCAAGGGTAGTCCGCTTTTTCAAAAAGTACACAATCCCTATACAAGTCAGCAATAAACCCGGTATTCCATAATTAAAAGCATACAACATGAGAAATGCTTTAACATATTCGAGCCTTTGCAATAAAGTTAAAGATGACCCACCGTGGGTAATATCAAATGTGCCATACTGTCTGCGTAAAAATAGGTCGATAACCCCAGAAAGTGTATCTGGGGAACCCCAGTAGTATATGCCGCTGAGTGCTTTTGATAGGGGAAGATACAAATACCACAGTAATCCAGATACACTAATAACAAAAAGTGCCACAAGATGCTTAGCTGATATGTGCTTCCAAAAGCGCATTGTTAGAAGTACCACGAGGATTCCAGGAACAGACAAAATAACAAGGTGTTGATGTGCGATCTCCAATGAAAAAGCAATCGCTGCTACGTAGGTGTAGTACAATTTTTTTGTCAAATAAAACTGCACAACCGCATACAATAGAAGCATATTCAAAAAAGCATGCAACGAAAACACTTCGGCTACGATCCCATAGAGCCAATATGAATTCGCTACAACCACGGTACACGCACTTATCACCGCAGCAATACGATGCTTGGTTAGTGCAAACACAAGCTTAAAAATAACCACCACACATAAAGCAGCCCAGATCACCGAAAACATATTCATCCGCCACCCAATCGTCCCTAATGCAAAGACCTTAATCCAGATCGACCCCAGAAGTGAATAGAGTGGATATCCTGGAGGGTGGGCATACCCTCCTGTTGCTGCAGCCGTTGTGAGTTCAGCACTATCGCCTGAAAAAATGTGCGGTGGAGCAGTATAAGTATAAAGAAGGAGAGATAACGAGAATACGAGTAACTCGAGCAAGTTCGATCGGATTAAAACCGCGATACGATTCATGACATACATTATAACAAGCCACAACTTTCTGAATATTTCGTAGAAATATAACAAAGCGCGTGTTTCCACGCGCTTGTTATGTATAACTACAGTACTAGTACTGTACAGCTAAAGCGAACGACTAACAGTTACTTGTATCCGTAATTTCACTTGCTACTGGCTGTACGTTTGATTCCATTGCTTTACCACAAATTGTCCAGTACACGTAGTTAGTTTCTGTTGCGGAATCGCACGGCTCAAGATCAGCCCATACTGCAGCTTCTCCTCCTGCGGTTAGATATCCGTAAGCTGCTGTTTCATCACAACCGGTACGTCCTGTTGGAGGAACTGGTATGTTTTTCAGTTGATCTTCAGTTTGTAGGTCGGTGAGAGCTGCTGGATATACACCTTCATTATCAGTAAAGGAAGCTTCGAGTGCAGTCGCAATCTGTCCAATGTCGGCTCTTACGCCGGAATTCCGGGCGTCCTGAATACGAGCTTGAGGGTTAATCGCTACCAATACAACGGCTGCCAAAATTCCCAATACTGCGATAACAACCAAAAGCTCGATAAGCGTAAAACCTCTGTTAAATGCTTTTTTCATATGCTCGAATTCACCCCCCTTCTACTATATCTAACCGTAACATCGCTAAAATGAGCTTGTCAACGAGTAGATAGGCAAAATAAAACTGATGACTAGCGTACCAACACCAATTGCAAGAATAACAATAATAATTGGCTCGAGTGCGGCAGAAAGATTCTCTGTAGCTTTCGTTGCCAGGTTTTCAAAATAGCCCGCAATCTTTACCAAGACCTCATCTACCTTACCCGTTTGTTCACCGACTGCGACCATCTCCGCCACCAACGGAGGAAACTTTTCACTTGATCGAAACGTTTCGGAGAGAGAACGTCCCTTTTCGATCATTTTGCCTGATTGGGCAGCAGCTTCACGCAGGTGAATATTCGTAAGCGTCTCCCCTGAAATATCAATCGCTTCTAACATAGGAATACCCGCAGTTAACAAAAGAGAAAGTGTCCGTGCAAAAGACGTCAATTGTGCGTGAAGAAGCAGTTTCCCAAATACTGGCATCTTCATCTTTATTTCATCAATGAGGTACCTGCCTTGCAAGGTACTGGAATACCATCGATATCCTAATATGCCGCCTATCGTAACAATGGGGATCAAATACCAATTTGCAACAAAGAAATCACTCATACTAATAAATATCTTCGTGGGAAGTGGCAACTCTACATCGAGATCCTCATAGAGCTCGGTCAACTGGGGGATCACAAAGATCATCATTACCAGCATCACAATAAGCATTACGATCAACACAATGATTGGGTAAATCATCGCGCCTTTCACCCGTGCCCGAAACTCATTCTCACGCTCAAGCACATCTCCCATTTCCTCCAAAATCTCTCCTAACTTACCGGATGCTTCTCCTGCACGGACGAGTGAAATATAGAGTCGATTGAATATGTTCGGGTATTCTCCCAACATATGGTGCATGTTCTGCCCAGCATCGAGTCCTTGGGAAATTTTGGTAATTGCTTCTTTGAGTACTGCATTCGAAGTTTGTTTTTCCAGAATCGAAAGGCCTTGGGTAATCGGAAGCCCCGAATTGATCATGGTAGCAAGTTGCTGGGTAAAAATTGCCAAATCCGTACCAGGCACGCCACGTGCACTTTTGAGACGCTTGAGCAAATCATATTCTGGCTTCGGTTCAATACCCGTAACAATGAGATCTTGATCTCTGAGAATTTCGGCAACTTGCCGTTCGTCAATACCCTCAAGTTCACCTTTTCGTCGGTCGCCTTCTTTTGTAACTGCGGTGTAAACGTATGTTTGCATGAAGGGAAAATAAACAAATAGTCAAATTCTACAAATAAGCAGATGTCATCCTATTTGCATATTTGTTTATATGCATATTTGTTTATTAATTACTTATTAAGCATCCTCTTGAGTACTTCCGGCCGTAAAGTATGCTCACGTGCTTGCTCCATATTAATCTTACCCGCTCGTACGAGGCTCGCAAGCGACGCTTCTAAGCTGATCATTCCTGCTTCTTCGCTGGTTAGAATAAGGTTATCAATCTGATGTACTTTGTTCTCACGAATCATGTTTTTAATCGCAGGTGTCGCTACAAGAATTTCTGTGGCCGGGTAGCGTCCACCACCAATTGCCGGGATAAGACGTTGCGATATTACGGCAACGAGCACAGAAGATAATTGAGTACGAACTTGTTGTTGCTGATGCTCAGGAAATTGGTCAATAATACGGTTAATAGTTTGTGCGGCAGAATTTGTGTGTAGGGTAGAGAAGACTAAGTGCCCAGTTTCGGCCACAAGTAATGCGGCTTCGGTTGTTTCGTAGTCACGCATTTCTCCAACCATCACCACATCAGGGTCTTCACGCAATACACTACGCAGTGCAACCTTCCATGAATGGGTATCTGTGTGCATTTCACGTTGGGTGATCAAGCTTTGCCTATGGGGAAATACATACTCTATTGGATCTTCTATAGTCACGATATGTTTTGATTGTTCTTGGTTGATCTTGTCGATAAGCGCGGCAAGGCTCGTTGACTTTCCATGGCCTGTTGGTCCTGTTACCAAGACAAACCCTTGTGGCAGTTTGGTGAAATTGGAAATAATACCGGGTAAATTTAGCTCTTCTACTGAACGTATTTTTTGGGGAATATGACGGAACGCTGCACCAAGATATCCTTTCTGGTGATAGACATTTACACGAAATCGGGCAATTTCACCAAGCGCAAACGAGAGGTCAACTTCTTTGTTTGCAAAAAGCAATTCACGCTGTTCGTCGGTAAGCACGGTGAGAACCAATTCTTCGACCTCCTCTTTTGCAAGGGGGTGCGTACCTTCTATGAACACGAGCGTGCCATCAATTCGAAGTGTCGGCAATGCACCAACACTTAAGTGCAAATCTGATGCGTCTCTTTTTACAACCTCTTCAAGAAGTGTTTGTATAGTCATGGGCAGTACAGCGAAAACAGTTACTCTTTCGCTACTCTCAATATCTCAGCTAACGTAGTGGTCCCGTCCAACACTTTTAATATACCATCTTGCAACATTCTTATCATACCAGATTCTATAGCCGCCTTTTCAATAGTATCCGCAGTTTCGCGCTCTAAAATTAATCTTCCAATCTTCTCTGAGACCACCAATACTTCAAAGACGCCCATTCGACCAATGTATCCGGTATCGTTACATTTAGAACATCCTTGTGCCTGATATATGGAAATTTCCTTTTCCGCAGGAGCGTATTTATCTGCTAAATCAGAGAGCATCTCCCGAATTTTCTCTAATTCTTCGGGGGTTGCTTTATGTTCTTTTCTACAATCCGGGCAGAGAATACGCACAAGACGTTGTGCAAGAACAAGCTCCATCGTAGACGCGAGAAGAAATGGTTCAGCTCCCATATCCATCAATCGAGGCAACGTCCCTGAAGCCGAATTGGTGTGTAGGGTAGAGAAGACTAAATGCCCCGTAAGGGACGCCTGAATCGCAAGCTGCATCGTTTCGCTATCACGTATTTCACCGACCAAAATAATATCTGGGTCCTGTCGCAAGAAACTTCGAAGTCCAGAAGCAAAAGTGAGACCAGCTTGCTCATTTGTTTGTACTTGATTTATTCCTGGAATTTCATACTCAACCGGGTCTTCTAAAGTCACAATATTGACGTCGGTAGAATTAACCATACTTACAGCAGTACGAAGTGTGGTAGTTTTTCCACTCCCGGTAGGACCAGTGACTAATACGATACCATTTGGCTTACGTATGACCTCTTTGAACTGTTTGAGCGCGAGACCGCGAAGCCCAAGTTCTTCTAATGTAGGAACTTTCGTTGATTTTCGGAGTAGTCGTGCGACCACTTTTTCGCCGTGCATAGTCGGAAGGGTAGACACACGCATATCCACAACCTGATCTTCTAACGAATAAGTGAACCGTCCATCTAGCGGAATCCGGCGCTCATCTATTTTCATACTCGAGAGTATCTTAATACGGGAAACAACCGAATCGTGTACTCGGCGGGGGAGTGCCAACCGCTCACGCAGAATGCCATCTATTCGATACCTGATACGGGTGTGGCTTGGTCCCGGTTCAATATGTACGTCCGATGCACCGACCTTGATTGCATATTCAAAAATTGTGGAGACAATCCGCGCGACTGGAGCGCTTTCTACCGCTTTTCGCAGATCGTCAACCGTCTCAATATTTTGGGTGACACGTGCTGCATCCTTTTCGCTTTCTTTTAGGGCAGCCCGCACTTCCCGCTCAATACCCACCGAGTACATTTCTGAGATGGCATTATTGATGCTATCTTCATCCGCCATCATGGGATGAATTTCATCCCCAGTCTTTGTCTCCAAGAATTCTATAATCTGTAGATCCATCGGGTCTTTCATCGCGACTGCGAGCTTTCCATCGCGCATCTCAACCGGTATAAGCGTATAGTGGCGCGCTACAGACTCGGGAATTTTGGTAAGAATTTCAGGAGAAATCGCGTTCTGGGCGAGGTCAATATATTCGACATTAAGAATTCGTGCCTCGGCTTGCACGATTTGCTTTGTATCAGCAAGTTTACGTTCGAGGACAATTTCTTTGAGCGTCTTGCCGGTATTGATATGTTCAAGCCGTACCTGCGACGCCTGGTCTTCACTTATAACGTTATTTTGGAGCAGTATATCTACAAGATCAGTTCGTTCAGCCATTGGGAATTAATATACAAATAAGCCAATAAGCAAATGATAAATATGCAAAGTACTACTTATTTTGCTTATTTGTTTATTGGTAGTATTTGCATATTCGTCTATTTAATCATGCTATACTTTCGGCGTAGGAGAGTCAATGTAACGTAAACAACCAATACGCAAATAATACTAATGTGCATCTGTTGTATTTGTTTATTTCCTATCATGTCCACTAAGCTCCTCATTTCACGCAACAAAGTCCCTAGCTTACCAAGCCACCCTGATCACTATGTACTGAACCCGAGCAATCAAGGATCTATCGGTATTACAGAAATCCGTCAATTGAAAGATTGGGCATACCTCAAACCATTTAATAAGCAGTCGAAATACGCGCTCCTGGCGAATTTCCACACCGCTACCCACGAAGCACAGAACGCTATACTCAAACTCTTAGAAGAGCCACCGACCGCAACGCACTTTTTGATCCATGTCAACGATCCACAAAATGTATTGCAAACCATTGTCAGTAGGTGCGAAATCATTCATCATATTGACGAAATTCAGGGAAACGAACCCTTCATACAGTGGTCCGATTCTTCCTCGGAATCCTCCCACCAAGATGATGATCTATATACCCTTTTTACGAGTAACCCAAGCTTTAAAGAGCTGTTTACAGGTACAGAACGCATATCAAAACTCGAACGCACAGAGGTACTTAACCGAATAGACGCACTTATAGTGCGGATTCATGAGGATTCAAGCCTTAAGTCAAAACGCAAAGCGCAAATCCTTTCACTACTCCTTTCGACAAAGGAGCTTCTTATGCAAAATGTAAATATACGAATGGCACTAGATAATGCATTACTGACCGTTACCTAGCGGAACACTGCTCTCTTTGCCCGGATCATACCCAAGTGTTACAATGGTCTTCGAATGTACAATGGCAATGTTGTCATTTTGTTTGTAAAATAAGCAAATAATCCAATATGCAGATATGCAAATGACTTCTGTTTTATTTGGTTATTTGCTTATTTTTTCTGTATGCCTGATCGATACGATGCAAGCTCAATACAAGTTTTAGAAGGTTTGGACCCCGTCAGAAAGCGCCCGGGGATGTACATTGGCGATACCGGGGAGTATGGGTTTCACCACTTGCTCAGAGAAATTATCAATAATGCCGTTGATGAGGCACTTGCTGGGTATGCGAACACTACACTCGTTACATTTCACCCCAATGGCGCTGTGACTGTCATAGACAATGGACGTGGCATTCCGGTTGACGAGATGCCGAAATACAAAAAAAGCGCACTTGAAGTGATGATGACTACCCTTCATTCGGGAGGAAAGTTTGAAGGTAAGGCTTACAAAGTGTCCGGAGGGTTGCATGGAGTCGGTATATCCATTGTTAACGCACTTTCTGAAGACACAACGGTGACCGTTAAAAAAGAAGGCAAATTCTATCGCCAATCATATTCACGCGGTACAGTAACAACTTCTTTACAAGAACTCTCTAAAACAGACCTGACAAAAGACGGGGTTGCCGCGATACTATCCGAGTTCAATAGTGGGACTGCGTTCACTTTTAAGCCTGATACCGAAATTTTCAAAGATATGACTTTTGATAGTGACCGGATAAAGAAGTTACTCAGAAATTATGCTTTTCTCACACCAGGTCTAACCTTTCTTATTACCGACGATCGAACTCAACCACTTCCTGAAAAATATGGATTTCACTTTGAAGGAGGAATACGATCTTTTGTCACGTACCTAAACAAGTCACACGCACCTCTCCATCAACCACCATTTAGCGTGGAAGGGGAAAAAGACGATGTTTTTGTTGAGGTTGCCTTACAATATCACAACGACTATCACACCGATATCCTCTCTTTCACCAATAACATTGAGACCAAAGAAGGTGGGTTTCACGAGACAGGCTTCAAGGCGGCCCTGACACGCGTGCTCAATGATTACGCCAAGAAGAACGAACTACTCAAAGGTGACGCGACGCTGTCCGGTGAAGATATTCGGGAAGGACTTACAGCGATCGTATCAATCAAGATGTCCTCTGAACGGTTACAATTCGAAGGACAAACAAAAACAAAACTAGGAAATCAAGAGGTTCGACCGATAGTCGAAACCGTTGTCGGTAATGCACTTGCTACCTACCTTGAAGAACACCCAGCAGAAGCAAGCGCGATAATCCAAAAAAACCTTATAGCGCAAGAGGCACGCCTTGCTGCACAGAAAGCAAAAGAAACCGTACAACGTAAAAGCGCCCTAGAAAGCTCGTCCTTGCCCGGTAAACTAGCTGATTGTCAAAGCAGGGACCCTGCACAAGCTGAAATATTTGTTGTTGAGGGAGACTCTGCAGGCGGACCAGCAAAACAGGGGAGGGACCGCAAATTCCAAGCCATACTTCCGCTTCGTGGAAAGTCATTAAATGCAGAGAAGTCGCGTCTCGAGAAAATCCTTGATCATGAAAACTTCCGAAACCTCTTGATAGCCCTTGGGGCAGGGGTAGGGGAGGATCTTAATTTGGATAAACTTCGCTATCATCGCCTCATTCTCATGAATGATGCTGATGTAGATGGCAAGCACATCACTGCTTTGGTCTTAACTTTTTTGTTTCGTTTTATGCGCCCATTGCTTGAGAACGGATATGTGTATGTGGCTCAACCACCACTATTTAAGATAAAATCGGGTAAAGATATTACCTATGTGTATTCCATTGAAGAACGTGATGAAAAAATTGCAGAACTTACTGGTCAAGGACGGAATTTCATTATTACCCGTTTCAAAGGACTTGGAGAAATGAATGCAGACCAACTATGGGAGACCACTATGGACCCTGAGCGCCGTATCCTGAAAAAAATCACCGTTGATGACGCAAGCGAGGCCGACCAAATATTTAGTATGCTTATGGGTGAAGAAGTTGCACCAAGGAAACGTTTTATTCAAGCAAATGCCAAAAAGGCAGATTTAGATGTGTAAAGGATTAAAAGTTTAGGTGAATATTATGCAAAAATGTTGAAGGATACCTAGAGTGGATGAATAGGTGACGCGCGGAGGGGAAAAGCGCGACATGACACATTTATGAACGATGAAACAATTCTAAAAACTGACTACGGAATGGTGATGAACCGACCCATCACCGCCGAAATGAAAGACAACTACCAAGACTACGCGATGAGCGTTATTGTCGGCCGTGCATTACCTGACGTGCGCGATGGGCTCAAACCATCACAAAGACGCATACTCGTTGCAATGAACGACCTCAACCTGTCATCGACCGGCGGATATAGAAAATGTGCAAAAATCGCCGGTGATACCTCAGGCAATTATCACCCACACGGAGAAAGTATCGTCTACCCAACACTGGTCAATATGGCGCAAGACTGGGGCATGCGATACACGCTGGTAGACGGGCAAGGGAATTTTGGAAGCATTGACGGAGACCCACCTGCAGCGATGCGATATACCGAAGCGCGGCTTACTAAGTTTGCAGAGGAGATGCTTCGAGACCTAAACAAAGCAACCGTCCACTACATCGACAACTTCGATGCAACGCGACAAGAACCAACGTATTTACCTGCTGCGCTACCAAATCTTGTGGTAAACGGAACGGACGGTATCGCGGTTGGAATGGCCACAAAAATTCCTCCACACAACCTTGGTGAAACGGTTAATGCACTCGTCGCGATGATAGATAGTATGGAAATCTTGCCGAAAGATGCTGATGAAGCAACCCACGTCCCATACCTCACTCCGGCATTTGCCGCTCTATTGCAAGATAACCCCGTCTTCAATCTGGAACAGGCGAAGGTATTGATTCATGAATTTGATATTTCCTCACCACTCACCGTTGAAGATCTTATAACTCATATTCCTGGCCCAGACTTTCCTACCGGTGGAAGCATTTATAACCAAAAAGATATTATCCAGGCATATGCGACAGGCCGCGGTCGCATCCTGATGCGCGCGAAGGCAGAAATTGAAGAAGGTAAAAACGGTAAGTTTCACATTATCATTACGGAAATCCCATTCCAGCAAAACAAGGCATTGCTTGTTGCGCAGATTGCACAACTTCACAAAGACGGCAAAATCGACGATGTTTCTGACTTACGTGATGAATCTGACCGCGATGGTATGCGGATTGTGATAGATCTGAAATCATCAGCAAATCCTCAAAAAACCCTCAATCAACTGTATAAATACTCAGGCATGCAACGAGCATTTAATGCAAACATGGTCGCGCTCGTAGACGATGAACCAAAAACATTACCATTGAAATCACTGCTCATAGAATATCTCAAGCACCGTCAAATAGTAACGATACGGCGTCTAACCAACGAATTACTCGAGGCCAAATATCGCGGACACATCTTAGAGGGCTTAAAGATCGCATTGGATAATCTCGACGAGATAATTGAGTTAATCCGGAAAAGTAAAGATACCGCTGAGGCACGCACGCAGTTGATGGAACGATTTGGACTTAGTGAGATCCAGGCGAACGCAATTTTGGACATGCAACTTAAAAAGCTCTCTGCCCTTGAACGGCAAAAAATACTTGACGAACTCGCTGAAATAATGGCCATTATCAGCAAAATTGAACAAACTCTTACCTCTCCTCAGAACATATTAAATACTGTCAAGGATGAGCTTATAGCATTGCGTGACAACTACGCGGACGAGCGCCGTACCAAAATTTTTAAACGCGCACCTGGCGAACTCACCGATGATGACCTAGTCAAAAACGAAGATACCATCGTGATGCTTTCGAAGAGCGGCTATATCAAGCGCGTCAGTCCATTGAGTTTTAGAACACAGGGTAGGGGAGGGAAAGGCGTAAAAATGTCAAATCTCAAGGAAGAGGACGTAGTTCAAGAAATGATCACTGCCTCAACGCTTGATACTATGATGTATTTTACAAATACGGGTAGGGTGTTTACGACGCGAGTGTATGAAATCCCGGAGGCTAGTCGCACCGCACGGGGAACTGCAATAGTTAACCTTCTGCAACTTGAGAGCAATGAAAAAGTCACCAGTATTGTACGACTCGATCATACGAAGGATGAGTATAAGTATTTGGCCTTTGGCACTAAACACGGGTTTATTAAACGCACCGCACTGCCAGAGTATCAAAATATTAGAAAATCAGGGCTCATCGCAATTGTTCTATCAGATGATGACGAACTCCTCTCAGTACAACCCACAACAGGCAATGATGATCTCATCATCATAACTCAAAACGGTAAATGCATTAGGTTCTCAGAGGAGGATGTCCGCGAAACAGGCCGCGCTACCCGAGGTGTTATCGGAATTAGAACAAAAGCAGGTGATGAAACTATCCAGATGTCTGTTCTAAGAAATCATCCCACACATACACACGTACTCTTCACATTAAGTGAAAAAGGGTATGGCAAGACGACACCACTGACAGAATACCAACAACAGGGTAGGGGAGGCCAGGGAGTTTTCACCGCAAAGGTTACCGAAAAGACAGGCAAGCTCCAAATTGCCTCCGTACTGCACCCCGAGCGTGTAGAGGACGTTCTCATTGTCTCTTCACAAGGCCAAATTATCCGCTTGCCGTTTAATACGGTACCAGTACTTGGGCGCCATACACAGGGCGTGCATATCATTAAGCTTGATAAAGATGACACCGTCGCCTCAGCCGCTGCGATTGAGAAGGAAGAGACCTCTGAATAACACAATTTACTGACACAAACCACCGTTAGCTGTTTAGTCAACATACAAAAACACTCCAGAAAATTACCATTGACACCTAATGTCTTATAGTATGTGCAGTTGTTTATTAGGGGTACTAGATCAATTGAAACTTGCTGGCCACAAGTGGAGATCAAATTTCAAACCTAGTATGTTTACCCTCTTCATGGAGGACTGTGAAGAAAAAATTTGACAAACTGTAACGGGGGATTCACACCCCCAGGAGTGGCGGCAACAGCTGCCGGGGCCAGACGCAAGGCGGTCAGCGAGACCAGCCCATTCGCCCCAGGCGCACCATTTGGCTGCCACTTCTATACGCGCGCAAGGCCGGAAGGTCGAACCCTTCGGCCTTTTTCTTTTCACTTCCATTTTTCACTCTTATCTCAACTACTATCAAAAATAAGATTCAGTCTCCCATCGAGATAATACTCTACAGCTGCGGCATTTCTTCAAACTTGCCATTTCTCCACCAACAATCCATTCAGGATGATGAGAAAACTCTTTAACAATTGCAAAAGCTCCTTCAGTTACATCTTGCTTATCCTTAATGTCTGTTGGAAATGGATACCCTCCTTTTTCATTCATATGTTTATACCTGCACCTCACCCTCCGCTGGCTGGTCAGGGGCAGGGGAGACGGGAACCTCATTTTTTATCACCAGGTGGTCATTTTCCCAATCCAGATAAATTGAATCACCTGCGTGAATGTCTTCTTTGATCAGTGCATCTGCAAGAGGATTCTCTATATTATCTTGAATAGCTCTGCGTATAGGTCGTCCGCCCATTTTGGGGTCGTATCCAAGTTGCGCTACCGCCTGAATGAGGGTAGGGGAGAAGGTAACCGAAATTTCCTTCTCGTACAGCTTATTACCCAATTCTCCTAATTCAAGCCGGACAACCTCAAGTATCTGATCGGGATTAAGCGGCTTATATGTCACGATCCCATCGAAGCGATTGCGCAATTCTGGACTAAAAGCTTGCTCAACATTTTGAGCATTGCTTGTTGCGATAATAACGGTGTTTTTGAAATCAACGACATTGCCTTGTGTGTCAGTAGCACGGCCATCTTCCAATATCTGCAAAAAGAGGTTATGAATCTTTTGGTCCGCTTTTTCAAACTCATCAAGAAGTAGTACCGTAAAAGGAGTAGAACGCACTTGATCGCTAATTCGATCTAAAAATCGTTCCGTCATCCCAAATTCTGAGTACTCACTCATATCAAACCGCACCATTTTCTCGCGATCTCCAAAATATACCTGAGCAAATACCTTTGCAGTAAGCGTCTTACCTACACCAGTCGGACCGACAAACAAGAAAGACCCGATCGGGCGCTCGTCGGACTTGAGTCCAGAACGCGCACGCCGCATCGCGGCAGCAATTTCCTGTACTGCATCATCCTGGCCAATAATAAATCCATGCAACAGTTGCTCAAGTTGTAATAGCTTATCTTGCTCATTTTCGGTCACCTCACCCAATGAGACACCGGTCATCTCGCTCACCATTTGTTCAATGTGTGTTGCCTGAATTGTTTTTTGCTTATCTGATTCAAATCTGCCGTTTGCCACTGATGCACACGCCTCATCGAGCAAATCAATGGCTTTAGAAGGGAATGCTTTATCAACAATATATCTGTCCGCGATTTCTACGGTCGCTTTGAGTGCTTGATGCGTGATAAAGACACCGTACCGTCGTTCAAATTCCTTGACTTTCTCCTGCAATATAAAAAGGACATCAGGAATATCTGGTTCCTCTACAGGAATTTTCTCAAACGCATTTAAAAATTTCGTTTCACGGTCAAGCACGTCCCGCAAACTTTTAGGAGTTGTTGTAGCAATAATAGGGAAGTCCGCCTCGTCCAAAACTGGGTAAAAATATTGTGCAACTCCACCAGAAACCAGCCTTTCTATGTCTTCAATTACTAAAATAATCTCGGCATTGCGAAATTCCTGCATCGCTTTTATAAATCGTCGTTCAAACTCACCCTCATGCCCACTGCCCGCAAGCATACCTGCGATATTTAGGTCAATCACTTGATAACCACCACGCTCATTCATGACTTTTGCGATTTGGTATACCACCGAGGTCTTCCCTACCCCAGAATCACCAACCAGAAGCACGTTGTTGTGCGTATCCCGCACCAGAACAGCCAAAATGCGCTCGATTATTTGATCCAAACCTTGCCATTCGTATACTTTTCGGCGGGGAAGATCCTGCGTCAAATTTTTTGTAAAATACTTCGCTTCACGCATAAACCCAGAAACCCACCCAAGGTTTGTACCCACAAACCGCTTATAATGCCCATCCTGCCAGTATTTCCAGTTTTCACGAAGCCAGCGTTGATGTGCAACCCACTGCCGAACAATTTCATAATCAACTAATGTTAATCCGCGCTCTTTTAAAAATTGCTCAAAATCACCATGCTCTTTTGCGGCAATTGCACCCTCAGGATTGAGCTGCAGCCGCTTCATCACATCCCGCTCCCAGTCTACTCGATAACCGTCTTTGGTAAGTCTGGGATTTCTTAACGCTACAAAAAAGATATAGAACACGAGTGGTGCTATCAAAATCACCACCCCTAAGATATTCGGCCAGGTGTAATCAGATATCGATATGATCAACAAAAACCCAAAGAGTGGAATGGAGAAATAAAACAACATTGCACCAATAAGTCCAAAAAAGGCCACAACAACGGCAATAATACCCGCTCCACCGTACACAAGCCGTATAAAAATTCCAATGCCATACCCAACGGGTGATGTATCTTTGCGGAAAGGCGACAGAAAATGCTTAAAAATAGGTTTTATACCCATCATGTCCGCAATCAGCGTTATTGTCCTGGGAAAAAATCGGATCCAAAACTGGAACCCATCTTTATAAAACCAAATGGGATAGCGTACGAGCTTCGTTACAAAGTTCATAAGTTACTGATTTATTATTCCTCTATTGTACTATGAAACTTTTTGTGTACCTCCTGCAGCCGTGTATTGGTAACATGCGTGTAGATTTGGGTGGTCGCGACATTTTTATGCCCCAGAAGCTCCTGCACAGATCGAAGATCCGCACCACGCGTTAACAAATCGGTAGCAAAACTATGACGCATTACATGCGGCGTCACTTCCTGACTCAACCCTGCCATTTTTGCATATTTTTTTATAATGCGTTGTACAGAACGAACCGTAAGTCGAAATCTCTCACCATCCGGGTCATCTAGGACGTCTGATTTATTTTCGTCGGTTTTAGACCCCTTAGAACGCGTCGGGTTTAGACCATGAGTATTAACAAAAAGAGGCAGCCATGCATCTATACGGCGTGAAAGGTATAATTGCACCCAATCGCGTGCAACGTCACTCAAAAATACCACACGGTAACGGTTACCTTTGCCTAAAACCGTGAATTGGGAGCTTTTTTCAGGAATATCTTCTTTATTTAAATTAATCAATTCTTGGACACGCAACCCGGTGCTGAATAATAATTCAAGCATCGCGCGATCTCGCATTCCTGCCAATTCATGCGTATCAGGTTGTGCAAACAAGCTTTGAAGGTGCTCAACATTGAGAAACGTGACCGTCTTGCCCTGCGCCTTGGGCAGCAAAATATCCTCAGCAGACAAACGGTCAAAGCCTTTCTTGCGTTTGAGATATTTAAGAAATGCCCGAAGTGCTACCAGATAATGTTGCTGTGTAGATGCTGCTAACTGCTTTTTGGTTTGTTCGCTTTCGAATCTATGTAAATACAGCCGGAATTCCTTAATTGTTTCTTCCGTAATATCCTTTATTGACGGGGTTTGTATCCCATTCACCTGCATAAGCCAATCCAAAAACCGCATTAAACGATAGTGGTACTTTTCCGCGGTACGATGGGATAAACCTCTCTCAAGTTCACAATATTCGATGAAGTCAATGAACGCCTCTGACAGACCTTGAGCCATATATAGATAATAAGCAAATACTACAAATAAGCAAATGTTCTTATAAATTTGCTTATTAGTTTATTTGTTCCGCCAGCTGGCGGATTTGTTTATTATTTGAGGTAGGGGAGGGGGAGAGGGGAAAAATGACAAATTTCAAATTTATAATAAACCAATACACAAATGAGGAATAAAAACTAATAAGCTTATTAGTTTATTTGGATATATACATATTTATTCGTTGACACGTGCGAGGGGGAGTAGAAGAAAAGCAATGTTCACAACGTCGTGAATTGTATGATTAGCGACGTTATATGTCGATTTCCCGCTTTTCAATGAATTTTTGCCAGGCACCCACAAGTCGGGAATAATAGGTTTTTATTTTTTGTAATATTTCGTGTAGTGCTCCATTTTATTGGTATAAAACGGCCTAAAAAGCCCCTCTCGGACCGAGGGAAGGACCCCCTCTCAGAACGTCTCCACTAACCCCCTATTAGCAGTTGAGTTATCCACATGACGACAATTACCCTATAATTATTAATAACCTATAGTTTTATAACTTATGCTTACTTTTCAATATACACCGCTATACACTATCCGAGTTTTATAGGGTCCTTCTCCCCTCTTCCCTGCTCTTTATATGGCACGCAGGCCAATAATAAGCACCGCGGCAAAAATAATCCATTGTAGCAACATAAAATCCCGCACAAACTTACGTGTTAAACTTCGTTGCCTTCTTGCCCGTACAATCATCGTGAATGTGGCGAGGGACGACACCCAATATATGACACGAATCGATACGCTCATTTGCCAACTTGCGGTAATAAAAACGGTATATGCTTGTAGAAGTGCTATTATCCCCGACTCTATCAGAGGGACTTTTACCACTGCGGTAAACTCACGTACTACCTCAATTTGTCCCAAATAAATGACTGCTAAGCTAAGAAGGTATGAAAAAATAAACCAGCTCCATGCAGCGATGATTGGCGAACGCAACACATACTGCACATACAATGCCCATGCGACCGCAAGAAGAAGACTGATAGCCAAGATTGATGTCTGGGCTGCCTTTAACAATGGAACAGTCCGCACAGTCGCAGCATTGACAATATTGAGTGCGAGAAACAAAAAATACATACTGATTACACTTATTGCATAATACAGAACCCACAGTGCTGAAATGGGATATACCGCGAACATGTTAAATTGGAGCCCAAGCGTAGCAACCAGCATGACGCATAAAAACGGAATAATGGCAAAAATGAGTTGCTCAGGAAATGTATACTTTTTCTCGAGTACATATAGAAATAATACAAGACTCGCTACTGCCCAGATACCAATACTGAGCGCAACAGGCATATCCCCAAGACGTCCAACTACCTGCCCTATTACGGGAAAACACAAGATGATCAAAATAGAACTGAGGAAGAATTGACTACGACGTGACATCTGATTTAATACAGATCTACCTTTATCTTAATTCCCACAAGTCTTCTTCTTGTAATGATATCTCCCCTGACTGTTGCTTACTATTATCGGTATCAACGGTGACCTCACCTGCCAAAGCCTCCATATCAGTACTTTTCTTTTGCGGCAAGGTGTCGTCTTGAGACGGTACTGGCTGTTGAACCTCTGGAGCTGGGATTTGTGGTTGGGTTAAACGCGACTTAACTATTTCTGTTCCAGCGGCAGTATCTTTTTGTTCGTGTGGGACTTCCTGCTCTTCACCGGGAGCTTGATCGTTTTGCTCTTTTTGCTGCATATATGGCTTCGGCTTTGGTTCATAGGTTTCGCGTAATCCTTGTTTTTGTATCTTCTTGAACGCTGCCCATTCGACCGGCACCCCGACATCCTCTGCTGGAATATCGATCGCTATGGTATCCCCTACATCAGCTTTATTAAAACGCACCGCAGCCGCTACCACAAAGAACACTCCCGCGTCTGTATGCACAGCCCACTGATTATCTTTCTTCGTCAAGATCCCCTGCAGCTCTTTACGTTGTATCTTTTTTGTTTGTTTGAATGAATATTTGGAACCTGTTTCATCAACGTCAATAATTTCAAGTCTATCCCCCACTACAAGTTGTGACTTACTAATATAGTTTGGCGAAACTTGAAACTTTTTTTGATCATCCGTGATCATAAACACCCCATCAAACATACCTGTTCTACCTACGATTGGTATGCGCTCCTCTTCGGGAAGTACTTCGATAACCGGAGCAGGCTGGGCCTCTACGGCAGTTTCTGCAGGCTCGGCTGGTTGCTGGGTGTCATCACCGACAGCAAGAAGCGTATTCAACTGTTGTTGCGCCTGTGTTACCTCATCTTGCAAACGCGACAAAGTTTGTTGGAGTTTTTGTAGTTCTTCGTTAGACATGTTCTTCAAGTTTTTGCACCCGTGACAAATCAGCACGAAGCCGCATCTCTTCCCTAATCTTGTGTACCTTATCGTCATCCATTCCCGGCGCAAATACTTTCTTATTCCACATATCAATACGCTTTTCGACAAGTTCACGTGGCACGCTAAACTGTTTTCGTGATGATTCTATCACTTTTTGCACATTATCAGTTTTTAAGTTGGTATTGATTGGTAACCCTTTCGCACTAAACGGTCTGCTTTGTGTCAGATCAATCATCAGCTTAATGTAATAGTGGAAGCGCTCAAGAGACACAAAGTCACTCACGTCAAAAACTTCTGAGAATTCTTTCGACAGGATTTCACCATCTTCCTGCCCTACCGTATATGAAGCAATGGTTCCTACGTTGCCAAAAACAGCATCCCGCACTTCTTTCGGGTTCGCAAGCCCTGCTTGTTCAAGCTGGCCAAGGTATTGATGAGTGATAATCAGTGCAAGCCGATATTTCCGTGCCTCAGACAATATCGTCGCAAATGATGATGTGACAAAGTTTTGAAACTCATCTACATAAAGGAAGAAGTCTTTTCGGTCCTGCTCCGGAATCTTAACTCGAGATAACGCAGCAAACTGCAGTCGAGTTACGAGCAGCGTACCCAAAATATTCGAGTTGTCATCCCCTATTTTCCCTTTTGAGAGATTTGCTAGAAGAATCTTTCCTTGGTCCATTACTTCATCAAGGCGAACCGTCGAACGTGCATTGCTCACCATATTACGAACAGTCGGGCTCGATAAGAATTGCCCAAGGCGGTTCTGAATAGGTGCGATTGCCTCAGCACCCTGACGAGACTCCTCGAGTTGAGGAAATTCACTGTTCCAAAAGTCGATCATAACTGGATCTTCTAACAAATGTACGATATATCTTCTGTAGGTTCGATCAGTTAATATGCGTGAAATACCAAGAAGCGTACTTCCAGGCACTTCCAAAAGAGACAGGATACAATTTCGCAAAATGTGTTCCATACGAGGACCCCAACTAAACTCAAATCGCTGCTTGAATACTTCTATTAAAGCGCTCGCAACAAGACTCTTTTGCTCAGGGTCAAAAAGTTCTAGCATGTTCATTGCAATGGGATGATAAATGTCTGCTGGATCAAAAAGGATTACGTCATCCACACGATTATCAGGAATATAGTTTAGAATGAGGTCGATAGAGTCACCGTGCGGGTCAATAAACGCAATGCCTTCTCCGTTCTGTATATCACTAATGGCCATGCGTTGGAGCAACGTAGACTTACCAGTACCGGTTTTTCCTACCAAGTACATGTGACGGCGGCGATCGTCTCTTTTTATTCCAAACTCAATCTCCTCTGCTCTAAAAGAGGTAACCCCCAATACCGGCTCTATCCCAACCGGTAATTCCAGTGGATACTCAATTCTTTTTGCTTTTGTCCATGCTATATTTGGGGTCGCCACCGATGTATTCGGCAAATGGAAGATGGAGGCAAGCTCCTCGGTATCAAAAATCAACGGGTTGCTTGCATTACCTGGATCTAGTATGCGTTCTCTAAAATCTTGCAAAGACTTAGTCGGATCTTCTTGCATGTTTGTAACAAAACTGTTGAGATTTGCTGCGGAAAACTGCTTCAACGCGGAAGTGAGCGCACCAACTTGACGTGAGGCTTCCTCAGGATTCGCACCATACCCTACTACCCGCAGAGATGCTTTGAATCCAAGCCGAGACATTTTTTTCTCTATATAGGCAATCGCAGTCTCTTCACCCGCGGTTAGAGCTTTTTGCTTCTCCCCTTCTTTCTTCTTCTCATCAGAAGTTGCACCGTTTATTGATCCGGTAAAAATGTTTGTCACCAGGTCCATAAATACTTCAAAGAACTCTTTAAATATCCCCCGTAAGACAACTACTATTTCATTTTCTCCTGGGCCAAAATCTTCTCTATTTTTTACAGCTGCAATGTATTCATACCCTACCTTTTGCCAGGTATCATCAATAGGGTTTATCAGAACCTGAAACCATGCCCGTTGATCCCCTGCTCGCTCATCAACTGCCGACGTTATCGCCGCTAATGGGTCAACCTCAAAGTCAGGAAACGTCTTTATAGGAAAGTAATACGGTTTAGAAAGCGTAAGATTAGCTGCAGCGATGGCACCTTTCGCCTCATCGATAGTTCGGGTATAGTCTTCGACTTCAAAAATCTCTGCCTCGGGATACTGCGCATATATTTGAGATTTGACGAATTTTTCAAAATAACGAGGCACATACGTATAAAACTTAATGCCCGTCTTGTCCGCGGCGATTTCGAAAGAGACATGTGACTGCTCATCTTCCTTTTCGATAAGTCCGTGGAGTGCAGAGAACATTATTCCTGCCGCAACAGGTCCCTGTTCGTTAAACTTCGGCACCTTAATTTCTAAGAGCATCCCATCGCTGATACCCGGTGATATTTGCGTATCTTGCAGGCGTCTTCTTAAGGCACGGAGTGCAAGCGCAAAAGAAATAACGACAATTGTGCTTATAATGAGAATAATGTTTAGGGTTATACTCGACATAGGTGAGGAATTCAGCCTTTCTACAAATATTGTAACGTGGTGACAGATCATTGACAAATAGCGAAACCATCGTCTATAATTGCCTTAGTTGTCTCTCTCCACAAACATGGTTTCCCCTGTATCGAAAGATATAAGGGGTCACCTAAAGGAAATCCCCGCGAAAGCGGGGATTTCCTTTAGGTGGGAGATCTTCATTGAATCTAAGGAGTTTCAACTTCCTCTACGAGATAGGCAAGATTTTCTCCTACTACGACAATACTATCTGCACGACTTAAGTCTTCGATTTGTAAAAATTCCATCTCGCCACCCAAAACCTCAGTCATACGACGTATGGCATATGAATTTGCGTGTGTTTCTCCGGTTAGTATATGCGTTCGCGTGCTGTCACAATAATTCGTACCGGGTGCTGGGCAGTCAAATGTGTCAATACGAACGATCTCAAAGCCGATATTTTTAAGAAGAAGTGCCGCAGCATTAGCAAGACCAGGAATTTGGGTATTATTTCTCACCCAAATTCGTTTGCCTTCTTTATGTATGGTGGGATCTACAAAATACGCAAGCCGCTGTTTCTCTGCGTCTCCCGACGTCTGCGACCACCCATGGACCGTTATATCCTCCTGTGAGACAATCCTCGTAAATTGTGCAATATCGAATAGTTCGCGAGGAGACAGGTTCGTATACATCACATTTTTCACCTCAGAAATGCCATGCATCAGTGCACGGTATCCGCCTATACCCACGAATGTCGAATACCATTGATCTGCCGCGTTAGACACAAATTCTTTAATATCCTGACCTTTTGACATATGCCGGGATATAACCACATACCGCTCCAAGGGAAGAGAAGTCTGCTGCATGAGTTCCGTCGGATTCAGCGTAGAGATGTCACTTGGCAAAACATGCACACTTATCGTTGCGTTGTCAGGAGATAAAACAGCGACTGCATTCTGCTTCACTGGTGATGATTCCGCCTCGTACCAGATTCCAATGTATACCTGACGCGACATATCTATTCTTGTATCTAAGGGTTGGTCAAAGTGAGGAAACTCTCGTATAGGCGCACTAATATGGCGAAAAACCTGTGCAATACTAAAAACGGCATAGAGTGCAATAGCCAATACGCAAAAGCCAAAGATGCGTATACCCCATCGTTTTACACTGGCAGTTCTCTGTTTTTTTTTAAATGAATCCTGCATTGTCTGCGTAGGTTGTTTCCTTGAAGTTCTCATAGCAGTAAGCTCTCGTTCTTATTTATAGTATCATACGCTATGCGATACAATGTGGTTATGGCAACGAGAAAAAACATCTTCACCCGTGGAGGCATTGTGGTATTACTTCTTATAATAGGCATAATTGCTTATATGTTTAATTTTCAACAGCTGCGACCTCTACCTTCTTCAAACGTAGCTTCGTCTTTATTTGCATCGCCTACCCCAACAGTATGCCCTACTCTTTATAACGGCCCCCAACCTATTATTGAGAATGGGCGCCTTATTCTCATAACCCCTACCCCGCATCCCTGCCAACCAATACTAGACTTAGAGGAAACTGGAACTTCCCCAACCCCGGTGCCCCAAATCACCCGTTGACACAACCTGCCCCTTTCATATATATAAACATATATGCCGCACAAGTCTGCCCGATTTAAAATACAGAACGGCATGATTGAAATAGCACTGGTCGCAGTCATTGCACTGGTAGTGGTAGTTGGAGTTTGGTTTTACTCTGCAAATAGTCAGACTGCTACAGAAATCACTCCTCTCTCACCCTCACCTACTCCACCGCCCATCATTATCTCGGAATATGAATATAAAACCTACGACGAGATAACTATTGATCCTTCAATCCCCCTCCTGGATGGAATGGAGCCAAAGAGTAAATACATTGGAATTAATAAATATGGACAAAATTTAACCATCCTAGAGTATGATGACATCCCTTCTAATAAGAACGATATTGACCTTACCACCCAATATAAACAAAGGCTTGTTGAGAATGGATGGGAGATAACTATCTTCAACACAAACCCATGTACGGAGATTAGTCAGGGTACGTGTCTTGCTGATTGGGGCTACCTAGAAGCAATTCAAAATAACGCAAAGATTATCTTCAATACTGACTCTATCCAAGGCATATCCTTAACCCTCGTGAACGGAGAAGAGCAAGCAGTAACACTCAAAACGCCTGACTATTTTCCATCAAATACAATTGCCAGCCATCAAATAGACGCCGTTTTTACCAATATACATAGACAAGGTGGTTATAATCTGCATTTTCTTTTAAATATAAGTATGGAAGAAGGATCTGACATAGTCCGTCCTCTTTATGCCAACGTTTGGAACGAGGACTGTGGTGAGACATCAGTTGGAACTGGCGCTTTTGGATCTGGTTGTCTCAACCCAAAAGATAATACAGCATTAAGTTTATTTGGAGTTACTAGTAAACACCACCCTACAGAACAACTAATCATTCGATATTCGGCCAATAGTAATCCTGGCACTTCATCATAAATTTTCGAAGAAAATGAGGCCAAATATGTAGCATTGCTCATTAATAACGTAATATCGTTCATCCCTATATCTTCGCATGGAGGTGCGAAATGCTGAGAAAGACTGCGGTCATATTCCTCGTGATGCTTTCAGTAATAAGCATCACAATCCTTGTGTCTTCAAGCACTTCAGTAGTAGTTGCTGAGAACGCAGGGTTTGACATCCATGAGCAATATATGCTCGGGCTGCTCAATCAGTATCGGTTGGATCATGGTGTAGGGGTACTAACCCATGACCCAGTATTGCAATCTCAGGCTGAAAATTATGCAAGTACAGCCTCAGTTTTTGCACAACATCAAACAGAAGAAGAGGTTATTGCCTATATGAGTGGAGCAGATAACCACGAAGGTGCCTACTATTCACTTTATTGTAACGGTAGACCCTGGTGCTGGGATGAGTCCAAAGATGGACATCCTGAAATGATTAAACGCGCCGACTTCACTAGAGTAGGCATAGGGCACGCAAACCGAGACTGTAACTCGTTTGTAAATCCGCCCCAGACATGCGGACCATGGTACTGGGTAGTGCAGTTTGGATCAGGTCCAGCACCGTCTGAGCCTCCGCGTCCGAGGCTGGTATCAAGCATCGCGGTTTCACCGACACCAGTCACCGAAGGACAACGGGTGTACTTCACCTTTCGCATTGACAACGCCGGTGGAAGTGGACAGACACTGCATATTGACCACATCACCCTGAAGGTACGTAAGCCTGATGGGTCCATCTGGGACGGCCCGCAGTGGCCATTACCTAACGTTACGCTTGCCAAAGGTCAGGTGTATGAGTTTCGTCTCGACAACATTGTCCCGCTCAATACACCAGGCACCTGGACTGTTGCCGGTATCGAGATACTCGATCATTACAACGGCTGGATGCCAGTAGAACAGAATGGGATCACCTACCCCTACTTCACTGTACTCCAAGCCGATGTAACTCCCAAAGTCCTCATTGGTAAAACAGGGCCAGTCATAACGCACCATTGGACCTGGGTACCGTTTTCGCACCAGATGGAACCCGGCAATTGGACACCTTCCGGTATCCATCTCATAGCGGAGATATGCTCACAAGTAGATGGCGAAGGCGAACATCTTAAGATCAAGGATGTCAGCACCACTGGTTTTTATGCCCGAATCGAAGAAGATTTGGCATTCAATGGGACCCATAACGGAGAGTATATCTGCTATCTGGCAATCTCTGCCCGACCTACGGTCAACTTCCGTAATCATGGCAGTGCAGAGATCATTCAGTGGAACCGCGATCACAAGAATCGCATCTACTATACACAAGTACCAACCGTCAGACGACCGGTGCTCGCAAGTATGGTAACTGCGAATCATGACGAGAATGCACACCTTGATATTGACGGAAACGTCACATTCATGGAGGTACGTATCGAAGAAGACCTGGCGCTTGATGGCAGCCATGGGACCGAACGTATCGATTGGGTGGTATTAGAAGGAACATTACCACCACAAGTACAAGTAGGATTTAAGGAAGGCATAACACATGAGTGGAGGCGCATCAGGTTTCCCCAGCCATTTGCTACGGAACCGGTTGTGATCGCGCAAGTGACTACAAACTACAACCTCGACCCTGCTGTAACTGACATACGTAATGTCGATCGATATGGGTTTGATATTCGTATTGAGGAAACAGCGCCTTGTGGCAGTTGCGTACACGCTGCAGGTGAGCGTATTGACTGGATGGCCGCTCCGGCAGGCCCATATGAATGGTAGAAGCGTTTGTGAATAGAGACAACGCCCTGACCCGCCCTCCGGCGGGTCAGGGTTCCGATCCTACCAATTATTATTGACCATTGTGCCAATTAGACATGAAGATACTGGTCTCACTATATTTACGCATATATACCGGCATGGTATGATTGGCTTAGTTTATAAAAGTAACAATGTACGCTTTTGCCATAACATCAATATTTTCTATATTAGCAGTGGTAATTAACCTAATACTTGGTTTTCTAATACTACACAAAAGGCCATATAGAAAAGACCAGAAACTTTTTTGCATTTTTATTGTAATCACGAGCCTATGGATTCTCGTCAGTAATTTCTCTAATTATCCCTTTGGATTAGAGTTTCAAACATTCTTACTTAAATTCGATTATTTTCTTGCACCTTACGCAATTTATGCACATTTAATTTTCGTTCAATCTTTTGGAAATACGAAACCAACCTTAGACCAATTTTTTTTGTTTATACTTGGATTAATTTCAACATTTTTTTCTTTCTTAGCAATTTCTACCAATTTGTTAATTGATGAAGCATATATAGTACCAGCAGGAATAGCCTCAGGGCCAGGGCCTTTAGACTCACTTTTTGCCTTGTTCCTTGTCTTTATGCTCATCATTTCAATTACTTCACTAATAAGAAAAACTAGAAAGGCATCCGGGCATGAAAAGTTGCAAGCAGTTTATATAACCTTAGGCTCAACTCTTACTGCAGCTACTATAACAATTACTAACCTATTTTTATGGCGTCTACTTAATTTAGATATTTCAACATCCTACTGGGTCGTTCTCGTTATCCCCAGCATAGGTCGATCTGGTACAATATTATTCAGCGCTTTTGCTGCCTATGCCATTATTCGCCATCGGCTTTTTGGAATACGCGTGATACTAGGCGAACTGCTCTTTTGGCTTGTTGGCTCTACATTAACCTTTGTATTTTTTTACGGCACTATATTATTTGAGTCACGCCTTTTTGGTTCATTAACGAGTCCAATTGCTATATTTCTGAATATTATTCTTGCACTAGTTGTTTTCCCTACCCTGCGAGCTACAAATAATTGGCTCCGACATACCATACGTAAAATAAGTATAAATGTTTCATTTGACCATGAGCATGTGCTCAAAGAATACAACCAGGAAATAACCCAATGCCATACTACGACCGAAATTATCGCTTCGCTTTTCAGATTTCTTATTGAGATATACAGCCCAAAATTCATAGGTATTGTTCTAGTAGAACAATTAACCAGCAGTATCACTGCTGAATGGAAAGGCCTGACGCCGGAGCAGCTGATCACCGTGGAAAATGAAGATGTTATTACTGAGTTATTTAATGAGAATTCTCAAAAAATTAAAGCGCTGCTTCCTAACTTTGAACTTCAGATGCCAATTGAGCTTACGGGATATCTAGGCGTACTAGTGCTTGGTACACGAAAAGATCATTCAGCGTATGCAATCGAGGACATTCAATTTCTCGAGCGTGTGCTAGAATTTACAACGCTTAATTTACCTCGCACCCTTAAATAGCCATGTTTTCCGAGAGCAGATGACAGAAGCGATATGGTCGTATATAATTATGCGACCGCACAAAAACAACCCATGCAATTCTTTTATCTTGGAAAAGACAATTCAAAAACGTGTCAGCGCATCAGCGATATGCTTGAAAAGCGTGGACATAAGGTCGTATGCATCAACCACCAAATCACAAATTTTTATACGGCATTTATGGACCAGCGCGATTACATCCTTGCTTCAGATGGTGTTATTGCGGATGCAACCGAATTAGAAACACCAACTGGCTATATGCTTACCCATGCACTCGAAAGTGGCAAACCGTGTCTTCTGGTGTATTTTGCCAAAGAGACCTTACCTGCTGAGATTTCAGATTTGGAACATCGCAATCTTACTACTACGCAATACGAAGACCGGTTGGAACTGGAAGATGTCGTTGATAATTTTGCCCACAAGGTTTCAGCTACGCTTGATGCGAAACTATTCATGATTATTCCACCCGAAGTAAACAAGTACCTCGAGTGGGTCGCCACACACACGGTAAGAAGCAAATCAGATGTGGTACGATCATCGGTCATGGAATCAGCCAAGAAAGACAAAGATTATCAGGAGTTTCTGAAGCAGTTTGAGAAATAACAATTATTCCAATCCCCCGACAAATCATTGTAACTTTTCTAGAAGTTCTGATAAATCATCAGGAAGTGGTGCTTCGTATCGTCGCGTATCCCCTTGCAAACCTTCAAACTCAATCGCTTGCGCATGCAAAAATTGCCTATCTATACAACGTTGTGAAATCGCGTATTGTGTGCGACTCTGATACAAAACGTCACCCACGATAGGATGCCCAAACGCCTTAAGATGCACTCGAATCTGGTGTGTACGACCAGTTTTGGGGTATGCATTCAACAACGTGACTGGCAGCACTCCTTCCCTATCCCCAATATACAGCACCTGTATTACCGAGAATTCTGTTACTGCTTGTTTCCCATCAGGAGAGACGAGAAAACGACTAAAACCTTTCGGATGTCGATCAATCGGCGCATCGATGACAAACTCGCCTCTTACCTTTTGAGTAGCCCTCTTCTGTGAAAGTGTGGCTAAGATATCTCCCCACGCAAGTGCTATATATGTCTTTTTAACCTCCCCTGAACGAAATTTTTCTTGTAAGTGATCAAATATACTACCCGTTTTTGACATTAGGAGTACACCTGATGTGTCTTTATCTAACCTATGTACAATCCCCCACCGATTTTCTTGACCTACCTGTTTCAATTGTTGACCAACATACCCTAGAAACCATCCAGCAATAGTTTTTTCAAACGGATTACCGGGGCCAGGGGTCACCGAAATACCAGCAGGCTTATTGAGCACAACGAGATTCTCATCTTCAAAAAGAATGCGTGAAGAAAGGTCAATACTCATACACGGATTGTATCATCGGATTTATTGCGGATCTAAGGATTGTTTCTCGTGTTTCAGTGCTGCTTCTACCTCATCGAGTACATCAGCTGGTGTCATTGCGCTTTTCATCAGATACCCATCTGCACCTAATTCATAGGCTTCTTTAATAACGGTGTCGTCATTAAAATTAGTAAGCATGTAAATAATCCCTGCATTCTCTTTTTCTTCGTCGGTAAGTTGTTTGAGTACTTGAAGCCCATCGAGTTTGGGTAGTCGAATATCTAGAAGCACTAAGTCGTATCCGCCCCGGCGCATGGACTCAAGTGCGGCCTGCCCATCTTCAACCACATCTACCTCGAACCCTTCACTAAAAAGAAGTTCGCGGTACAATTCTTTCAAAGAAGCCTCATCCTCCACTAAAAGAATTTTACGCACAACTTTATCCATTTGTGTCTTATTTTTCACCTTCCTGTAAAAACTCCTCTACCTTTGCAACTACTTGATCCGGCGCAAGAGAACTCTTTATGAGATACCCTGAAGCCCCCAAAGCCAAAGCGTCTTTAATTACCTGATCCTGGCCAAGGTTTGTAAGCATAACAAACGGACATTTACGCTGGTCTTCTGGAATTTCCCGAAGTACCTGTAACCCATCTTTTTGAGGCATCATGATATCAAGAAGCGCAAGGTCGTAGTGGTTGTTTTGGAGTTTTTCGAGTCCTTCTGCCCCATTAAGTGCAATGTCTACCTCATATCCCTCGTCGGTCAATAATTCTTGATACATCTCTCGCAAAAAGGTGTCATCTTCGATGATTATTACGCGTTTTGACATAGTTTTATCCTACTCTAGGCCTTTGGAATTGTAAAGGAGAATGTGCTCCCCTTTCCTTCTTCGCTTTCTACCCATACTTTACCGCCATGTAGCTCTATCATACCTTTTGCAATATACAAACCAAGCCCAGTACCACCTTCTTCAGCGGATTTTACAAATGATCCCTGCGTTAATTTTCCAAACTTCGTAAACAGCTTTGATATATTTTCTTGAGAAATACCTCTACCGGTATCATGAATGTTAATTTGAAGCATTGGCTTATCGATACCTTCTTGATGAGGGACTGTCGTGTCAACCGTCACCCAAACTTTCCCCTTATCGGTATATTTTAATGCATTACCAACTAGGTTGATTAAGATCTCCCGTAACCTGGTTTCGTCGGCAATAGCTAACGGCGTGGTCCCCTCAGGCTTCTCATAGGACAATCCAAGCCCCTTTTCCTGAGCTTTTGGCGTTAGATCAAATAGGATTCCGTCCATCATAGTATTTAGGTCTATCTCCTTTAGATCAAGACTAATGCGCTTACCCTCCAAACGGGAAACCGAAAGCATGTCGTTGACCAACTCAATAAGCCGCTCAGTCGATTCATATGATCGTGAAAGATACTGCTTCAACTTATCGTTGAGTTGATTGCCCTGTTTGTTGAGCGCCATCCAAAGATATCCTTTAATGGCAGTCATAGGCGTGCGAAGCTCGTGGCTTGCTACACTCACTAACTCATCTTTCATAAGATCGAGTTCGCGCAGTCTTTGGTTTGCCTGCTTCAACCGGTTGTTCACTTCCTGTAGTTCTTCATAAAGCATGGCGTTGTTGATCGCGATTCCAGATTCGTCCATAAACGCATCTAACAAAATGCGTTCATCCTCATTAAATTCGGCGTACGGTTTGACCAGATCAAACACTATGACTCCAAGCACTTCATTCTTTGCCTCAAGCGGATAGACTAGGTTGTATTTGGAACGGGTTGTTTCCTGAATTTTATCTGCAAAATCTGGCGGAATAGCAGGAACATATATATCTCTGAAACTCTCGGAATAAAAATGTTTCCTTTCCTTAATCGCACGTATTAACAGATTTGTCTGGTCCATTTTTAACGGCATTTTGTATTGTTTTATGGGAATGGGGAGAATATTCTGTACCTCATTGTAGTGAGGAATGTTTGAAAGCGCCACAGGACGCAAATTTTCTCTCGTTTTGTCGACAAGTATCATGAATCCACCCTTATAGCCAAGCTCCCAACTAATCGTATCAACAATCTTTTGGGCCATCTGCTCAATGCCAAGACTGCTAATGATCACCTGATCTATATGACGCAAAATCGTGAGACTTTCGTTTTTGCGGGCGAGATCTTCTGTAGCTTTGGCAATTTCTTGACGAAGTTTTTGGTTAAAATTTTGCACACGTCGATACAATGACGCATTCTCGATCGCAATACCCGCCTGAAACATAAGGGTTTCAAGCGTATTGATGTCCCCCGAGCTGAACGCATCTCCACCCTTTTTCTCACCTAGTACCGCAAAACCTGCCACCCCTTCCGAGGCAGGCAAAGGCATAATCACGCCGGCGTTTATGGTACGCAGCTCTTCCAATAATGCTTCTTTTCCAAGCCTGTCTTGGTCATTCTCCGTTTCACTTACCTCACGAACCAACTCATCAAATACGATAAGGTTAGGATTTTTTTCTATATATTCAACAAGCTTGTCATTGGATTTCCATTCATAAAATTGCGGAGCATCATCAAATCCCCATATTTCCATAGACCTATGTGCTGCATCACGAATCCCCTCTCCCTCTTCCCCTTTTGTATGCGACCATAGCACAAACCCAACGTAATTTACGCGCATTACTTCGACCAATGTATTCTGAATATTATTAAGCACCTCATCAAGTTCAAGACTCTGCGCAATAATCCGACCGAGATTCTTAAGGAGCTCTTGGTGTGAGTACTCTTTTTGGAAAAGGAACCTATCAGTAATACTCTTTATATTCTTGTCTACTATTTGAATAACAAAAACAGTAATCATCGAAAACACAAAAATTAATAAACCTGAGGTGTCGGCAGAATAATCAAAATGTAAAATTTCTCCAAATTTGTAGATTGCTAAAAGAATGGTAAACATGAAAACTGCTACCAAAACTTTGACAATTAACGATTTTATAGCTAATCGAATATCTAAAAGTCTATATTTCAGGATTGAATAAGTAATAAAACCCACAAGTAAAACTGTACTTATGGGACCTAGCGGTTGAAGGTTATAGTCACCAAACAAAGGAAGAACTATATTCGTAATAATACCGACAATAGCAGAGGAAAGAAGTCCAAGTAGTACATACTTTATTTGCAACCTTGGTATACCTACTGTACTTCTGAAATTTTTAAATAATCTATAGAGCGCCAGAAGTGTGATGCCAATAAAATATAAAACAAAGAAAATGTACAAATTACCGTATATCGTTATCCTATCTTCTCCAGCCATTATTTCATCTTTCGCAACTAAATCACTAAAAATAGTTATGAAGACAAATATATATGTGCCCAAAAGAAAGATCTTATATTTCAACTCGACAAGCTTTGTTTCACGGGGAAAATTTAATACGAAAAGGTAGACATAAAAAGGTATAAGCAATGCAAATGCAAAATTTAATCTACCCAGAACCAAGACCCAGTAAGCAATCTGAATTTCATAGAAGAGGTAAAGACTGACAATCCAAAGAAACAGCGCAAGCGTAAATAAAAAGAAATATATTGACTTCTTATTATAATGGCTTTTCACCAAAACCAAGAATCCGAGTGATATGTTAACTACAGCAGTAATGAAATAGATCAAACTAGAAGATGTCATTTAGATAATAACCTAATATTATCTTACTCTTTTCTTCCATTCTGATAAAGACATAGTGAATAAACTATTAATATCACCAGCCGGGATCGCATTCCTTGCCAACGTAATATAAGGGGCTGCAACTAACGCACATCCCATTTGTGACGAGTTTATTCTTAAATCAACCATCCCTGCAAAAATCTCTTTGTACTTTATCTTCTGATTATCCCCTATAACCGTTATACTATTAGATATCTTCTTTATGATTTCTTCCTTGCGTAATTCCAATTCTTCGTGTTGCAGTCTTGGAGGCAAGTTAAAATCTAGTTTTATTTCGCCCATATCCTCCATTAATAAACATGCATCTGATTCTCTATCCTTAGCTATTCCTATAGCAAGTGCCGCATAAATATGTCCCGGTCCCCTCATCTTCATATTCTTACCAGCGCAGGGAACGTGAGCTCCAGGTATAATAGGAAATTTCTTTTTTTCTACTGTACCGAAAAGAGCCCTCGTGGATGTTAATAAGGGCATAATTGAATAGACAGGTATTTTTTCTTTAGTATGACTCTCAACATATTCTACATTATTTGGATAATCTCTATATAATTCTTCAGATTTTGCAATATCGTAACCCCAAATTAAACCACTTGGGCCACAAAACGATGATACTATAATCATATTAATCTGCCCAATGTTCGTCCCATGAATTTCTGCTCGATCAAAAGCATTTATTTGAGAAAGCACATCAGAACCGGGATTATCTAAAGTATCATCGGACACCCCTACCCCTAAATGTGTGGTAAGCACATATGAATTTGTTAGTCCATTATTAGCAAATCCATCACACAAATTATCGTATATACTTATTGAATTTTTCAAATCCGTTATTTTATCTCGACCTTTCATATAAGTTCGAATTTTTAGTAAACCGCCGTAGCGGTTTACTAACGCCGACGGCGGATTTTCCTCATAAGCTTGAATAGAAGACGTTCTTGACCTATGGTGTAAGCCAGTTTCATAGGCCACGTAGGATGGATCAGTAGAACCACCAGATCGCCATCAACCGCAAGCTCCTTCGCTCTCCAATACCTTACTGCAATTGGATACATACTCGACTTACCTTTATCAGTCCACATCACAACAGGTATGTTCCAACTGCCAACCAAAGCGCCGGCTCGGACAAGATCATTGAGTAGATTCGTACCTCTATGGGAAGGTTCTATCAGAATCTCACTCCAAAGCAGGACATTGGTCGAGCCAATCCCAGCCAATTCGCCGACAACCTTTCGAAGTAGTTCATCTGACAGCACTTGTGGTGATGCAAAATGGACCTTCTGAGCCTTTAGTGCAGTTGCCAGATGAACTAATGGAAGTTCTTGACCCCACGTCAGTCCTGATATAACTCCACCGACCTCTTCATCGAAAGCGATGAATGCATTGGGGCCTTGCACTTCACGAAACAACCTATTAGTAACATAATCGGGGTCGTGCTCCTCCTTCCAATCTTCTCTGAAAATCATACAGTAGAAATCTACGACCCTGCATAGATCTTCAGGGGATAAGTCATAGATGGAACGATATGTTTTGACCACGTCTAACTCCTCGCCGCGGGGGCTACTCCCCCGCGGCACGCGTCAGCAATCATTGTGATCGGGGCATATGATACCCCGATAGATCCCGGACGGCTCGGTCGTGGGGAGAACCTTAATGATCCCCCGGGCTATCGCCTGTCCGATCGTCGGCCCATTATCCACATCTCCACCCCCGCATGCGGCGAGGGCGAGTGCGGCCATCAGGATGATGGCCAGGATGACAATCTTTCTACGAGACATCATACTTTTCCTTCCCGTTTAACCCATCGGGCGGGGTCGTTTTGATTCCAACTAGTGGCTCCAAAGGATCGGGCTGGGGTGCCCGATTTGGATAGGGCTGGCGCCCCAAAAAGAGGAGAGGGGTGCCGCCGAAGCGGCTAAGCCGCCCGAAGGCGGAACTCTAAAGGTAAAAAGTATAGACAGCTGCAATGTATCTACACAGTTTTACCTTTAAAGTTAATCCCTTCTACCTCCTGCCATGTGATATTTCAAAACTAGTCCTGATAATCTGGGAATCTGCTTTTGGTTAATTGAATTAACGTGCAATCGCTACGACTGTGCCGCAACGTACTTTTCACACACATCTGTCTTCCGAAAAGACAAATGCCTACAAAAAGGCTCATCGAGGCACGGTCAAAACCTGCAATTTTTTAATCTGCTCGTTAAACGTAAACAACTTCGTGACTCCATAATGCTGCATAAGCGCAACATTCACACAATCCGTGTATCGAATATCGCGATCTTCCGCATGCTCGGCAAACAATCTATCCGCTTGTTTGTTAATAACGCTATTAGTTGGCAATACCTTTATTTCCCCTTCGACAATAAGTTTTAAAAAATGCAACGCTACTTCCCCACCCACCTTTGCTTTAAGCGTGTCAGCAGTACCAATCACCACACCCCTGCCAGTGACTACCCGGGCTGTCTGGTCCACCAATGAACGTACGTACTCAACCGCTTGTGCATGGTGCGGCGATACCGGACTGTTCAACGCTACAAATGCTGTTTCATCTACAAAAAGCAACATGAGTTAATAAGCACATTGTCTATTCTGACATTTTCAACAATGCCTGTATGCCTTTTTCTGTTCGTGTTCTGTGGTTTCTATGGAAATAATCCGTCAAAATACGACGGACGGATTCGGAGACTGTGGTACCCTCTTCAATTGATTTTTCGTGAAGAAAATTGTGTAAATCCTTAGGAATAAAAAGTTGAGTACGATGCATATCGCTATCGACTCCCTGATCGCTCATCTTGGTGTATATATACACCACTCAAATTACTACTGTCAATATGCATATATCACGTCTATGTACTGTTCTATATGTATCGAAATGGCTTTTTAGCAATGAGAACATAGTAACTAATACATAAAAGTCCCAGAGTAACCGCAATATCAGCTCCGTTAAAATGCACAACCCCAAAGAAAGACAGATAATCTATAATTCCACTACGAGCCACTGCGTCAATAATATTGCTTGCTCCCCCACCCAACACCAGACCAACCGCAACGTTAAACCACATATAAGATTTTAAATGGCGCTTCGTGAAGAAGTAGATAAAGGCAATAAATGTGGCATAAAACGGAATTGATATATAGACGAGTCGTGAGTCGTTAATAAGAAAAGACGCACCAGTGGTAACCAGGAAATATTTCAGAAGTTGATCAAAGACAAAGATGAGAAGCGCTGAAATTACCAAAACCCTCATGCACGCAGTGTACCACAGACTTTTACACTCTTCCGCGAGACTCGAGCCGCTCTTCAGCCTCGAGCGTATAAATCGCCCATGGTATGACTTCAAGACGGTTTGGGTCAATCTGCTCACCCGTCATATCACAAATACCATAAGTACCTGCTTCGATCTTTTCGAGTGCACGTTCGACGCGTGAGAGAGTTTTTTCAATGAGTGCACGTTCTGCAACAGCTTTTGTTCCTGCCTCTGACTCCTGTGCGTCATCTTCGGGTTCATTGTTCAAAAGACGAAATGTATCCTCACTCGGATCACGATCAGCAACATCGGAAAGTTGAGACTCCAATTGCTGTTTTTTTTCAAGCAGTTTTTGCCGGACAGAATCAAGATTTTCCATATTTTGCATACCTCCACATGATAAGCCAGGCCACTACCCCTGTCAACAAAGTCGGTACTTGTGGAATAGCCAAAAGAAACGCACCAAGACCGATATTTTTGATATATCTCCGCAATATTACAACAACCGCTAGTATCGCAGAGACATACCCTACATATATAAAGGGATGGACATTCTGGGCGAGTTGAGGGATCCAGGCAAATAGAACCACTGGGACATTTTCTATCAGCAGTACTACCGACGCTCCCCACGCAAGTACCAGCCAGCCCGCGGCCAGTGTATTAAAGGTCTGAAGATACGGCCAATGAAACTTTTTGCAAAAAAGAAGGATGCCACATAATGCACCTACTAGCGCACCAGCTGAAGAGAGCTCTTGCAATGAGCGAGGCAGAATAATTCCATTTATTGTGCGCTCAATAAATGCAAGGTGCATTAGTACCCACACAACACGCGCTCCAATAAGCGCACTCACTACGCCAACAATAAGTACGTCAACGATTCGCTGCTCATCATACTGTTCTTTTCGAAACAGTAACCACGTGCAATACCCTGCGACCAAAAGTGATAGAAAAATTACGAACCAGGAATATAGACTAAGCATAGGGTACATTACACTTTATTATATCGTAAGAAGTTCTTGTATCTTTCCTGAGGATTCATTGACTGGCCCTAACAAACCCGCATAAATATTGCCACTTTTAAACACTTCTTTTGCAACCGTAGCAATGTCTGCTGCAGTAATAGAGTCAATTTTTTCCACAATATCTCTGGGTGTCCTTATAGATGGCTCTAATAGCTGCTGAAACGCATAGTATTCCAGCACACTGTCGGTGGTTTCTAACTCCAGTAGCATCTTCCCTTTTAAATACTCTTTTGCCAGTTTAAGTTCATGTTCACCGACGAGTTCTTCTGTCATCAAGCGGCACTCCTGTAAGATCGCACGTAGTGCGACTTCTACCTTATCCTTTGCAACCCCCGCACGTACAACAAATAACCCGTCATCCTGAAAGTCCATATGCCCAGCACCAATGTAATACGTCAGCCCAAGCTCATCCCTGACATGGCGAAAAAGGCGTGAATGAGAGCCAGAACCAAAGACGCCAATAAGTACGTTAAGAATATCTAACTCGTGCTGCTGTTTTCTGGTTATGCCTTTAAATCCCACTGCCAAGTCAACTGCCTCTTGTGCTCGCATAGTTACCTGCACGTGCGAAGATGGTTGTAAATCCCCCACCTCTTGATAAGTCACAATCCTATCGTTGGGCACTGCCTGAAAGTATTCTGTTGCTAAGCTAACTGCTTTAGAAACATCAAAGTCCCCTCCTATGGCAATTAACATATTGTTGCGTACGTAGTACTCTTTTTGAAACGTCAGTAGATCATCACGGGTGATCGCTAAAATCGTGTCTGGGGTTCCTTCAATTTTCCGCCCCAGTGGGTGGTTCGGCCAAATTTGTGCGCGAAAATCTGCCCCGAGTTTACGGTGTGGATTGTCCTCATACATCATGTACTCTTGGACAATAACTTGCTCTTCTTTTGCAAGTTCGTCTGCAGGAAAGGTGGAATGCAGCAAAAGGTCTGACACAATATCGAGCGCTTTTTCCCAATGGTACGCAGGTGTCTTTACATAATAGTAGGTAAACTCGTGACCGGTAGCTGCGTTGCTTTCCCCTCCAAGCATCGCAATCTCTTCATCAATCTGGCGACGAGTAGGGCGATTAGTTGTACCCTTAAATGCCATATGCTCAAAAATATGCGCAATACCTGCCTGTGCGTCGGTCTCATAGCGCGAACCCACACCGGTAAATATGGCTACCGTTACTGCAGGAGCGTTTTTTATCGGCACAGCGAGAAGATTTAACCCATTCCCAAGGTCATGTATTTCGTAGGGAAACTGCAACATTGCTAGGTAGTATATGTGCGAATGAAACGCAGGTCAATGAGGTGATAACAACACAGGGAATTACTCTTTCAAAAGCGACTGTTGTTGCGACTCCGTCTCTTCATGATATCCATAATCTTCACCACAATATGGACACTTAGTCCAACGAATTTCTAAGAAACGGCGGCAGCTTTTGCACCGATTCGCAAGTTTTTTGTGACATACCGGACAAAACTGGAATCCACTGCGAATTTGCTCATTGCAAACAGGACATACACCAAAACGAGTATTCTCCCCACTCCAAACTTCAAGCTCTTTTCGCTGCAAATCCCGATTTTCATCAAAGAGCCTTTTGAGCCAGATAAAAAAGAGTATGACTGCAATGGGTACAAAAATAAAAAAGAGAATTATTCCGATTTGAATGGCAAGCCAGAGATCCATAGTACCCTGCATTATACTATGAGCCTTTTGAAAGGTAAAGTGGAGATATTATTAACTCACCCGTTCTTTATACTCTCCTGTTTCAGTGTTAATCCGTACCATATCACCAATTTTAATGAACATCGGTACTTGCACAATAAGCCCAGTCGAAAGCGTTGCTGGCTTTCGGGCAGATCCTTGCGTATCACCTTTATCAGACGGTCCTGTTTCCGCTACCTCAAGTTCTACCGTCATAGGTAATTGAATATTGATAACATTTCCATCTTCTCCAAAAAGTGCCTGGACCTCAACTCCTTCTTTTAAATACTGGATTTGAGTTTGATCAATGGTTTTTGAGTTAAGAATTATCCGTTTGTTGGTTTGGGAATCACTAAAGACGATCTCATCCTTCCGTGGATTTGAATAAATAAAGGTAACATTGCTCCGCTTAAGCTCAACATTGTCTACGGTACTATTATTGTTATACGTAATTTCGCGTACGTTTCCTGTTTCGACATCCCGTACTTTTACCCGAATCGTCGCCTTTCCCCGTCCCATTTTGTGGTGATGATATGAGAGTACAGTAAAAAGCTTACCGTTTTCTTTAAAAATTGTGCCTGCACGCAATTCCTGCGCAGAAAGTGCCATAACAGATTAATTATATACCTCGTGTAAAGCTGTCTAGTTTAACTTGGCTTTAAATTTACACGTGCTCAAGGTACAATGCGTTTAGCATAACAGGGGCGAGTGGCACCTGCCTGCGCAGGCAGGGAACCGGTAGACCTACCTGCCGTCAGGCAGACGCGCCGGCATCAAGAATAAACTATTGCCGAGATGGCGGAATTGGCAGACGCGCCGGTCTCAAAAACCGGTGGTTGAATAAACCATGTGGGTTCGACTCCCACTCTCGGCACCACTATTGAGAAGTTTGGATTATGTAGCTTCGTGAATGGAATGTTTTTGCACCGGCCACTTTCTCTTGCGCTTGTACCGCTGCTTCTCGTTCGTATGCTAAGTGGGTTACGCTTGCAACAAACATGATCATCCCCACATACACAACTACAATAGTAAGACCTGCGGCTATCAACCGAAGCTTGCCTCCTAAGCTAGCATGAGACATTTCTTGGATTTCTTTGAGTACAAAATCATGAAGCGAAAATGACATACTGAAAGTATAGTGTAGCAAATCGCACTCTGCAAATACGATTAAAGTGAGGACTGAAGTTTTACTTTGATCTTTTCAAAGTATTCATCTGAAGTTTCTGCCACATGAGGTGTTTGTAAATCCTTGACGTCATAAAGGGGAAATACTTTGATATGTGCATGGTCAACCCCAAACCCTTCCACGATGACCCCAACCCTTTCGGGTACAAATGCCTTTTCAATTGCATGCATTATCTTCTTCGTTACCTGCCATGCTTGATGATACAAATCATCATCTAATTCGTGCACAAATCGCACATGCCGTTTCGGAACCACGAGGGTATGACCATCATAAATAGGGTCAATATCCAAGAAGGCAAGTACATTATTGTCCTCATAAATAGTAGCTTTTGGAATATCACCCGCAACAATTTTGCAAAATATGCATTCGATCATACGTTCAAACAGACGCCTCACCGCTTACGAAGCTGATGCGTCATGGTGCTTCTTGTCCATACCATAGAACCGTGTTCTATCACCACGAAATACGAGATCGACTTCCCCTACCGGACCATTTCGGTGTTTCGCGACTACAAGTTTGACATGATTTGCATCAAGTTGTTCTTCTTCATCTGCCCGATACAAAAACATCACGACATCAGCGTCTTGCTCTATGCTGCCAGAATCACGAAGATCAGCCAATTGTGGTCGGCCTGACCCCCGCTGCTCCACCGCACGGGACAATTGAGAAAGCACAACGACTGGACATTTTAACTCACGTGCAAGATTTTTCATGGTTTGCGAAATCTCTGATACTTCTTGAACCCTGTTTTCGAGATTTCTGCTCACCGCAAGCTGCATATAGTCGACAAATACAATACGGATATTATGGTCCATTTGGAGCCTACGGGCCTTGGTCATCATATCGAGCACGCGTGCACCGGGCGTGTCATCAATAAAGATAGGCGCGTCTGCCAAGATCGCCATCGCTTCGGTTATTTTCTCAAGCTCTGCATCATTGAGGTTTCCGGTCATGATTTTCCAGCTATCAACGTCTGCCTGCGACGCAAGCAAACGATCAACTAACTCCTCTTTTGATGATTCAAGAGCGAAGAAAGCAACTGGTTGTTGTTCGTGCACCGCAATATATTGTGCAATGTTTAACGCTAAGCTCGTTTTTCCCACCGATGGACGTGCGGCAAGTATAATGAGGTTGTTGTTTTGCAGACCTGCAAGCAAATTATCTATATCAGCAAAACCAGTCGGTATACCGCGAAAACTACTTTTTTTCTGATGCAGTTCTTCGATGCGTTGAAAGCTTTCAGCCAGCACATCACGAATCGGGGTAAAATCCTGAGAGATATGCTCTTGCGAAAGAGAAAACACGCTTTTCTCGGTCTTTTCTAACAGATCCCGCACCCCACTTCCCCCATCCAGCGCCATCGAACTGGTTGAATTTGCCAACGAAATAAGCTCACGACGTATATATGCTTCTTTTACAATATTCGCATACGCCTCGACGTTTGAGACCGTCGGAACCATATTTACAAGATCACCGAGATACGTTTCCCCCCCAATCTTTTTGAGGTTTTTCTTTTCACGCAATTCATCTGCCACGGTAACCACATCTGCCGGTTCACGACGTTCAAAAAGCGATAAGATTGCTTCATAGATAAGCGCATGTTGCGTACGGTAAAAATGATCGGGTTTGAGAACTTGCGCAACTTTAATAATGACGTCTTTATCAATGAGAAGCGCTCCGAGAATTGATTGTTCTGCTTCGATGTTTTGCGGGGGAAGACGGTCCATATAATGCGAAAACCAATCGCCAAATTAACAAGCACTGTTCACCTAAAATGCAACTAATGTCTCTTGGCAATTAATCTAGTATGAGTTCTCTAATACCACGACTTCAGTTTCTTCGGGAAGGGCGGATTTTGACTTCAAAGAGAGGCTCTTTTTACGCTCCATATCTTCTAATCCCATTTCTTTCAAAAATTCCTCTACCCCCGCGAACCCCCATTCTTCGGTCTTGGTACCAACCATCTTGTAATGCATAGGAATTACAATAAACGGATCGATTTGTGCCACTATCGCTGACGCAGAATGTGCATTGATTGATCCAACTCCATCAACAGGTATAAGCAGAATGTCTATCGACCCAAGTTGTTCTGCCTGTTCTTCTTCGAGTTCGTGCCCTAGATTGCCAAAATGTCCCACTACCATATCCTCCGAGTTGATAACATAGAGTGTCATAGGACCTTTTTCCTGACCCTGCTTTGTATCATGGTAGGCTTGAATACCCTGTATGTGGATAGATCCTACTTCATATTCGCCCGGTGTTTGGATAACATAAGGATTACCCGTAACCCCGGTAATATAATTATGATCCTCATGCTGGTGTGTCACACACACCACATCTGCTTCAATATCTTTCCACTTCATGCCAGTGAACGACGGATCATAGGGATCAATCACAATCCTTTTGTTCTGTGTCTCTATTAAAAAGGCGGCATGGTTAAGATAGGTTATTTGCATATGACTGTATCTATTAACGTGATGATTGTATCACCTTCGCTATTTCCTCTACAGATGGGTACGAGTTTTGGTCTCCGGTCTTCATATTCTTAAGAGTATAGTCCCCTTTCGTGACCTCATCCTGGCCCAATAACACAACCCATTCATAGTCTTTCTGATCTGCTTCTTTGAGTGCATTTACTATGGAAACTTTTTTTAGACCATTCACCACCGCGATGCCAGTATATCGTAATTGATGGGCAGTCTGTAATACCATAGTAGAAGAATCCGTAAGCTGAGGAACAAAGACAACAGGGCAGGATTCCTGTGGAACGATATCCCAGGAGCGCAAAAATAACGCGAGCGTCTCATCCCCTGGTGCACACCCGACTGCAGGGAATGACTCGATGCCAAAGAGCCCCGCCAAACCGTTGTATCTGCCACCGCCGAACAATGAGCGGGTATTCTCAGGGTGGGTATCGAACACCTCAAACACCATGCCATCATAGTAATCAAAGCCTCGCACAAGACCTGGTGCAAAAACGACACGATCCTCAAAATAACCTAATTCGCGAATTGAAGCGTAGATAGATAGGAGCTCTTGATATCCCTCCGTTTGTGAAATTTCAGGAAACTTCTCCGTGAGCATAGGTAATGAATCCAACTGCATCCATGCATATATACGATTAAGATCTTCTTGCCCTACACCAACTTCCACCGCGTGCTCCGCAAATTCCACCTCGGTAAGCTTTTCGTATTTATCCATGAGGCGCGTAACTAGCACTTTATCGGATTCTTGCATTTTCAAAGTCTCTAAAAAAGAGTTTATGAGTTTACGGCTATTAAGTTTGACGACAAACGAGCCAGAGGGTGGATTGAATGCATCCATGATCTCAAGCGCCATCCACAAAATTTCCACATCCGCCAAACGTGAATCCTCTCCAAAAATATCAAAGTTCAACTGCCAAAACTCACGATTGCGGCCTCGCTGTGGTCGTTCATTCCGTGCAAAGTTTGAAATATTAAAAAGCCGAATCGGCTTTGCCCATTGCGCATATCTTCGCGCGACCATGCGGGTGACTGACGGGGTCATCTCTGGCCGTATCGCAAGTTCGCGTCCGGCAAGATCAGTGAGGGTAAAGAGTTCTTTTCCTCCTACCTCATCACCCGATTTCGCACGATAGATAGCCGCTTCTTCCATAAGCGGGGTTTGATACTCTTCATAGCCGAAGGATTCACATACTTTACGCCAAGTATCAAAAATATACCGGCGAACGCGCATATCCTCTGGAAAAAAATCTTGTGTGCCTTTGTATGGTTGGGTACTTAATACATTGCCATTTGGCATGGTAGTATGATAACATAGGTTCGCCTAAGGGCGAGCATATAAGAAATAATAGTAATAATAGAAATTATATAAATATTTGTATTATTTTTATTATTGATACTATTTTTATCATTTTATGAAGAAAGACATTCATCCAACCTATCATACCGACGTTACCGTGACCTGTGCCTGTGGCAATACATTTGTTACGGGGTCTATCGCGTCAGTAATAAAACTTGATATCTGCAGCAACTGTCATCCCTTCTACACAGGACAGCAAAAGTTTGTTGACACTGAAGGAAAAGTCGATAAATTTGTCCGTCAACGAGAACAGGCCTTGACGCAACCCGTTGCTTCAAAACGTAAGCTCAAGCAAAAGAAAGGCCGCATTGCTGTACGCACTGATCGCTCCGGCGCAGCAAAAACCCTCAAGCAAATGATCGACGACGTGCGAAAACACTAAAAAGTGTAATTGCCAATTCCCAGTGGACTACAAAGACACCATCCGCCAACAAATCGCCGACGTAGAACAACGTATTCAGGAAGCATCGTCCCTCTTACTCGATCCGGAGATGAAGTTACTCGCGGAAGAAGATATTGCCAATCTCGAGAAACAAAAACAGGCGCTTGAATTGTCGTTGGATCCTACGGCTTTTAATGATACTGACGAACCAGACACCGATGAATCCCAAGACGTGAAGGCAAACGAAGCAATTCTTGAAATCAGGCCAGCGGCAGGAGGTGCAGAAGCTGGACTATTTGCAAACGAACTCTTGCGTATGTATGAGCGGTTTGCACAAGAAAAGCAGTGGAATTTTCAAGTCATTGACCTTCGTCATACTTCTGCAAACGAATTAAAAATAGCAGTGGTAAAAATCAAAGGAAAAGAATGTTTTGCCCTCTTAAAAAACGAATCGGGGGTACATCGAGTACAACGAGTACCCGAAACGGAAAGTTCTGGACGTATTCACACATCAACCGTTACCGTTGCGGTACTTCCAATACTTAAAGAACGCACGCTAAATATCAGCCCTGCAGATCTTAAGTTTGATACCTTTCGGTCAAGTGGGCCAGGCGGTCAAAATGTTAACAAAGTAGAAACTGCTGTGCGGGTCACCCACTTGCCTACTGGTCTAGTGGTTGAGTCACAGGAGTCCCGTAGTCAGCAACAAAACCGCGAGCGTGCACTGCAACTGCTGACCTCCCGTTTGTACAACATGATGCAGGAACAACAGAGAGAAACGCTTGATGGTTTGCGTGCAGATCAGGTAGGAACCGGCGAGCGGTCAGAGAAGATTCGTACGTATAATTTTCCACAAAATCGTGTAACTGATCATCGAATAGGAGAATCCTGGCATAATATCGCAGGGATCATGAATGGAGACATTGAGAAAATGCTTAAAGCGTTAGGTGAGAAGCTGGAATCTGTTGGTTAAAGAACTGAAACATCAATTTATTCGTCACTTACTGTACCTTCTGATATCATTTCGTAAGTCATCCGCTAAGCTACTGGCTGCAGCATAGGTAGCATACAGCTTATCTACTAAACGTCCCCCGTCTTCGGTAGTTATAATTCCACTCCGTTCAGCATCCTGTATTATATCAACCAGGCTTGCAAGCTCGTCCACCTCTTCATCGATATAGGAGCGCAATAGATCTTGTGTTGGTGTCTCAGGTGAGTTTGCGCCTGCAGACATACGATCATACAACTCTTGAGCGATTTCCCGTATTGGTAGGTCAAGATCAATTATTTTCCTCCAGTAATACTCAGTCATTTCTTCCGACAATACACGATCAGGCACCGCATGAAATATACTTATAAGCTCCATTGGTGTTAAGTCACTCTTACCTTGCAAAAACTCCTTATACAAAGCATCCGTACTTTCAGCCTCTCGCCCCGACTCATCCCCGCGGCCTTCTTGCTCAATCGTCAGTCCTGCATTATTAGGATCAAAAGGTGTTTCGCCTGCCATATTAAAATATTGTAAATTGTGAAATAAAAAGTAGCAACTTGTTACTCTGCTTCGGCGAGGGTTACCTCTATTTCTTGCGTATCTCCACTACGCCATAGCAATATCTTAACCTTATCACCTGGCTCGAATTGCACGATGACGCTTCTTAGATCGTTGGCCACCGTTAGCTCCTCGTCACCAATTTTTGTAATTATGTCTCCCTGCCTAATACCGGCATTGGATGCTGGGCTTCCAGAAATAACTTCCTGTACAAATGCACCTTCTACCAGGTCACGAAGACCTGCTACCCGACGGTCAACCATTTGATATGAGACCCCAAGATAACCACGCCGCGCAGTGGTGCCATCTTCAATATCTTCAATAAAACTCTTGAGCGCGTTCACCGGAATTGAGAACCCTATGTTCTCTGATCCCTGCCCCGTGGCGACATTTACCCCTATCACCTGACCGCCTAGGTTTAAAAGCGGTCCACCGCTATTTCCCGGATTGAGTGCGGCATCAGTTTGAATAACATTATCAAGCCGTTGATAACTGCCAAACCCAGAGCTTGCGGTAATACCACGTCCAATACCTGACACAACACCCTTGGTCACCGAGTTGGTAAATTGTCCCAGTGCGTTGCCGATAGCAACTACAGACTGCCCGACTTTGAGACCATCAGATTCACCTAATTCCAGCGGTTTAAAATTGCCGGTTTTAAGATCAATAACCGCGAGATCGTTAAGATCGTCGCGGGTGATAGTGTCGATTTCATACTCGTTTCCGTCATTATCAACAACTAAAAAGGTAGAATTTGAGGAATCTACTACATGCCGATTAGTGACTATGCGGGTCGGAGTAACTGCAAACCCAGTCCCAATCGTACCCTCCTGAGTTTCAGGACCAAAAAAGAAATCATACACAACTGAACGTTCAACAATTGATACAACTGACGGACCAGCCTTTTCCACTACCTCAATGACTGCAGATTCTTCATTCACCACTCGCTGATTTGTCACTACACGCTCCGTTATGGAGCCGAGATCAAAGTTTGAGAAGAGATCTGGCCCTTCAGAGGTAATGGTGTTTAGTATTATTGATGTAGCATATAGTGCCACACCGAGTATAAGAACTAGAAGAATAATAAGGATTTTTTTCATACTGTAATACTACTCCAACTCTACATTTTTTCTTTCAGTATTTCCAGTGCACGATCCCGTTGTGCATCATCTGTATCTCCTTGCTCTATGGCAACATCTGGCACAATACCATCGTCCGGAATTCGCTCACCATTTGGTAATAACCAATGGGCTGCGGTAATGTGCACACTCGCACCATCATCAAGTTGATACGCCTCTTGCACGGTATTCTTTCCGAAAGATTTAGTGCCAACCAATATTGCACCTGCGGCTTGCTTGAGTGCACCTGCCAGAATCTCTGAAGCAGATGCGCTACTTTCATTGATAAGGGCCACCACTGGCTTACCGAGTAGCTCACCCTCTTTGTCATTTGTGTATTCATTCTTTTCTCCGTCTGCAAACTCTTGCGATACCACCACACCTTTTTTCATAAACGAAGACGCAATCACCGCCGCTCCATTGAGATAGCCACCCGGATTGTTACGCACGTCAACCACAATACCTTTCGCATTTTTAAGGTCATACTCTTTGACAATTTGCTTCCACTCCCCTTCTATATCGGTACCAAATCGAAGTATATTAAGCACTACAATTCCATCATCTTCACGTGTAGCAAGAATGTTAGGCGCACTAATCTTTTTTCGGGTGATGGTTACTTCAACAGGATCCAAACCACCTTCTGCATTCTTACGTGCCAAAGTTAGTTTCACCGAGGTCCCTTCCGTTCCACGAACTTTTTGAACGACCTCTCCCAAATTGAGCGATGCCGCAGATTCCCCTTCAATCGCAACAATAATATCTCCGGGTTTTACACCAGCGGCTTCTGCGGGACCTCCTGATAATGGCGCGATGATCATAAGATTCTCTTCTTTATACCCAAGCTGCACACCAATACCCTCATACACACCATCAAGGCCGTCCTGGAAAGAATCGGTCTCGGCATCCGTTAAATAGTAGGTATATGGGTCGTCAAGTGCAGCCACCATGCCTTTGATTGCACCGTCAACCAGTGTATTTTCAGCAAGTTTATCTGTATTAATAAAATTCTTTTCTAATAGCCCCAACACACGCCAAAATTCCGTTAAATCTAAATCCGTGTGTTCCTGAACCGTTGCTACCTTATCGACATCAAGCCCTGTCGGATCCAATCGTAATCGATACCCATCAGTCGCTACCTGATATCCAAGGACAAAAGCGAACGCACCAATAATAAATGCACCCATAATAGTCTTCAGACCGTTTGCACGCGCGTATGTATCTTTGGTGGGATGGGCTGAATATGTAAGCGGCATAACTACTCCTCAACAATCTCTAAACAGGTTACAGGCACCTCGAGTACTGAAGTATCATGTAGCTCGACGATAGCCACATGGGTCATGATACCATTTTCAAGTTTACTATTTTCGCGCAACTCTTTGACATGACCAAAATCACCGTGGTGAGTAAGGGTGTGCATCCTCACCCGCATACCAACATCCAAGACAGCATAACTGCCGTGGTGATGCCTTTTATCCCTCGGTGTGTCTCCGTTATCAGGTATGACCAATTTACTCGTTGCACCTTCTACGAATGAAAACTGCCCCTCATACGCATGCAAATACTCATGAAGTTTTGATGAAAACGGGATATTTCCAAACCCTTCGGTCAAAATAATACTGATACCTACGTCTTCAAATCGTCCACGTGACCCTACCAATGCCGCGTAATCTTCCCAATGCATGCCACCGGTAATGATCCCCTGCACTTTGAGTGCAATACAGTGATACAGGACTTTTCTGGTGAGCAATGAGCCGCCGACGATAATTTTGTTTTCCCATGACTGCTCAACTTGTTTTTCTGAAAGCGGCAAGTCAGGCTGACCGACAAAATGTAGCGACCCTTCTCGCCTATTTCCTATCCCAATAATCCCATTCACTTCTAAGACGTTGGTCTTTATCGTGACGATATATTCTTCAGGATCCACTTCAGAAACAGTCCCATACACTCCTGAGACAATACGAAGCTCTTCTGGCTCGTAATTAAGGGTAATGACACCAGAGGTTGCGTCAATAGCTTGGATCACTCCTTTAATCGGACTGAGTACTTTTTTGGTACGTGCACCAAAGAGCTGCTTTTGCTCTGCAAGGACATCGCCCTTGTTAACATAACTCCCCTGCAATTTTGTCATGTGCTTCGGCAAGTCTGCAGGTTTGATGGCCAATTGTTGTGCAGCATTTACCCGACGAAAGCCTACAGATTTGCGGCCAATCCCTACAATTTTCTCTGGACGTAACTCATCCCCTACCTTGACCAATATCTGCGACTGTGGTGGCATGCTACGTTTCACCGAATGAACCGTGTGATGATAATATGGTTTTCGAATATACGTTACAAACATAAAGCTCTATCAGTATCCTATTCACATATTCCTAACACCCAACTCCTGAATCCAATGTTTTACCTGTACTTTCGTAGCTACACTGAGTGAGTCCGTACGTCTCCGTGCGTCAATAATCACACCAGCAGTCCCTCCCACTACCTCCAATCCTCTCTCAGTATCAGACGTTACCCCAAATATTGATACGCGAGGGTCCAACTCCATCGTAACACTCCCGATATTCCCTTCATCAAAGGGCAACCGTACGATATCACCTGCTTTAATATGTACCTCCTGCAAGGATTGATATCCAAGGTCAAATCGCAGAACCCCGAGTTCGGTACCCTCTGGTATTGCATGATCTAGAACAATAACCGTCCCGAGTTGTTGTATAAATTTATCTAAAAGGTTAATCATCACCCCTTCTTTTCGAAGTCTGCCAAGTGCAGCAATTATCCCTTGTCCGTCTTGATACAGATGCCACACACCACGAACCGACGTGCCATCAATAAAAGAGAAAACAGACAACCCAGAAGAGATCGATGGTATTTCTTGAGAAAAATGGTCGATGTACGCTTCTCCCGTAAGCACTGCCATACCAATAGTCGGCGTTTGCTGCTCTTTCTTAGACACTTTTGCGGTCAATGACCCTGAAGAAAGTGAAAATAATCGAGGGTGCTTTAGCGCCAATTCACCCATTATGGTGCGTGCCGCCAAAAGCTCTAAGACACGTTCATGCATTGAGCTTGGATATCGAGCGGGGTACAACTCCTTCTCGGCCAAAAAATCGAGAATCGCGCTTTTGTCATACTCAAAAGGCACCAGTTCGGTAAACGTGTGTCTGACAGACGGCGATGCTAGCGTTGTGAGCAATCCATTTGCCGTACCAAAACTTTCTTCTTTTAAGGTGAATAATCCTTCTTTATATGACACCACAGAACTATTTTGCGTACCAACATCAACCACAAGCGCCTTATGTCCCAAAAATAGATCTTTGATGCATTCAAGGTTAAACAATTTTCTATTTGTTACCGCAAGTTCTGTGGTTCCCTTTTTGTACCATTTTGCGCGTACTGACTCGATAAAAAGTTCCTTCTCAACGAATCCCGGCACGGTTATGGTATCAACGAGCTCAATATCATCATGAAGGGTTAAGAAGAGAAATGCGCGGTATACCGTGTCATAGGATACCGTCACAATATACGAATGGGCAGCGGAGTCTTTGGGATCCATGGTTAGTTGGATTGTATCATGTGACGCACTAGGCGCCATTGGTGGATGAAGGTTATGCTTATAGAAGGGCTAATTCACGAGCACGTTTGATGGCAATAGAAAGCAGGCGTTGATTCTTGGCGGTTATACCTGTTTTGGAACGGCTTAGAATCTTACCCCTCGGAGACAAAAACATTTTGAGGATTTCAACATTACGATAATACGGAGTAATCCCGTTTTCTGTAAAATAACACGTCGTTGGTTTGGTTTGTTTTTTTCTTGCAATAATTTGCATATATTTAAATTGTCAGCTACCTACTGACAGCTTAGTAAGCATTGGCATTATACCCACTGATCTACTAATCGACAAGAGGTCGCAATCAGATATACCGGTTATGGTTAAGATGCCAGCTTGGGTTACGGAAAAGTGTATAAAACCAAACCGGCCTCATAATCATAACCTTTCCCCTACTTAAAAGGGAATATCATCCACTGGCGGTGCGGTATCTTGCGAATGTTCGCCCGTAACCTCCCGAAGTTGTACAGTCTCCTCAGTGGGAGCATTTTCTTTTACAGCTGGCGCTTGCTGTGCGTAGCCTTCGTCGGCTCCTCCCTTTGGAGGCCCTAGAGCGATCATTTCTTCAATCACAATCTCAGTGCGATACATCTTTTTTCCGGAAGCTTCATCAACCCAATCTCGGGTTTGCAAACGTCCTTCAATGTATACACGCCGCCCCTTGTGCAAGAGTTCAGCACAAAGCTCTGCGAGCTTGCTCCAGGCAACTACGTTATGAAACTCAGTTTCTTCACGAGTCTCACCAGATTCGGTTGGTTTCCATTCTCGATTTGTAGCTACAGAAAAAGTACAGATAGGAGTTCCCTTACCGGTGTATCGTAGTTCAGGGTCTCGTGCGAGATTCCCTATAATCATGACCTTATTAAGACTTCTTGCTGACATCATTCATCACCCCCCGATTAAGTTCAATATCTCAATTCAAAAAATAACAAAATCATTTGGATAATTACACCTGCTACTTATTTAGTAATATCTTGTTTCTTATATACACGTGCCCGTAGAACGTCTTCAACAAACCCAATTTGGCGCTTAACTTTTGCGAGGTCTTTACTTTCTATCTCTATCATAAAAGTTGTGTAGAACCCCGACAAATAGCCTCGAATGGCGTAGGCGAACTTCTTTTCGCCCCATGGGTCGATAGACTGTACGCTGCCATTGTTTTTGGTAACAATCTCTGAAACCTCGTTATGCACCGTTTCTATTGTTGCTTCTGGTTTATGAATTGTAACAAGTTCGTACATGTTGGCGGATTATATAAGCGAAATGATTGTAACACAAGAGCATGAAAGGGATCTACCGTTTTTTAAGAAGTATTGTTCCTTCATAGGTATCATTGAGAATGTAGCCCTGGGTGTCAAGCTGTGCACGGATGGCATCTGCTTGTGTATAGTCCTTTGCTGCCCGATGTTTCTCTCGCTCCTGCAACAAACTATGTATTTCGCCAGGAATATTTCGGCTATCAGTCCACACATCACGCATTCCCAAGCCTAATATTTCGTCCATCGAAAAGAGGGTTGCCACTTTTTCTCCATCTGCAAGGGGTGATTTGAGCATCTCCCACATAACAGCCACCGCTTCCGGCAGGTTTAGATCGTCGCGAATCGCAGTCATAAAGCGCTCCTCCCATTCTTGAGAAACATCAGTGGGAAGGCTATCTTTTGCCATGAAAGCATACAAACGAAGCAATGCATGATGTGCACCTTCTAAAGCCTGCCACGTAAAATTGAGAGATTTGCGGTAATGGGCGGAAAAATAGAAATAACGCAATGCGAGTGGATTAATATTCTTCTCAATGATATCGGACACATTAACAACATTACCCACTGACTTCGAAATCTTTTGCTCATCAATCATCAAGTGAGCACCATGCACCCAGTACTTTACAAACTGCTGACCAGTCGCGCTTTCGCTTTGTGCTATTTCGTTGGGGTGGTGAATCTGCTTATGCTCAATACCTCCAACATGAAGATCAATCGTGCGCACATTTGCTGGTGTAAATACATTGTTTTCAAAGCCATTACCGAGGTATTTCAGACTCATCGCACTACACTCAATATGCCAACCAGGAAATCCCACTCCCCACGGACTTTCCCACTCCATTTCCCGCTTCCCTTCCCCTTTATGGAATTTCCACAAAACGAAATCACTCGCGTTCCGCTTTTCTGGATTTTTCTCTACCCGAGCACCCTCCTGTATTTCATCGAGGTCCGACAGTTCGCCATACGAATGCATTAATGCCGTGTCAAAATATACTCCATCAGACGTCAGGTAAGTAAACCCGCCTCGTTCGAGTTGTTTTATTATTTCGATTTGTTCATAAATATGAGCGGTCGCTCGAGGCAAAACATCAGGTGGGGTGAGATTCAAACTTTTGCTGTCATCAAGGAATTCTTTGGTATACTTGGCAGCTAATTCCCACATGGTGAGGCCCTCACGAGCAGCGCCTTTTGCCATCTTATCCTCCCCTTCATCAGCATCACTTACCAAATGACCCACATCGGTAACATTCATCACCAGCTTTGTGGTGTATCCTTCCTTGGTTAAAGATCGAAATAGAAGATCAGCAAGGGTAAAAGTGCGAAAGTTCCCAATATGCGCCGTACTATAGACCGTTGGACCGCACGCGTACATCGTTGCCTCACCTTCGGTAACTGGCGCAAAGGGTTCGATCTTTCGTGTTAGTGAATTGTATAGTTTTAAAGACATATCAAAACTCCACCCTTCCCTCCAACGCTCGTCCCAGTGTCACTTGATCTGCATATTCGACATCTCCGCCAGTAGGCAATCCACGAGCGATACGAGTGATTTTAATTTCGCGGCCACTTTGCATATTTGCAATTTCTTTTTTTATAAACATCGCCGTTGCCTCGCCTTCAATACTCGGATTTGTTGCAATAATTACCTCTATATGCTCATTATCTTCTATTAATAAGCGCAAACGTTCGAAAAGTTCATACATTCTCAGCTCCTCGGGCCCTATTCCCATGAGCGGGTTAATAACACCATTCAGTACATGATATACACCGGCGTGCTTACCGGTCCTTTCTATTGATATGAGATCAAGCGGTTCCTCAACCACACACAAAGAAAATTGATTCCGTTCACTATTTGAACAAATGACGCATGGATCTTCTTCAGTAATATTGTAACATCGTGAACAGACAACAAGGTCATACTTTACCCGCTCGAGCGCTTGGATAAATAGGTGCACATCTTCCTCCGGGCGACGAAGCATATAATATGCAAGGCGTTGCGCACTTTTTGGCCCAATACCCGGCAGTTTTTGAAATTGTTCAACCAGTTCTTGAATAGGTTTGGAAAGCATGAAGTCTAGGGTTAATTTTCAATTTCCACGTTCAGAATATCCAAAAGAATAAGTCAATAAATTTGAAAAAGTATTATATATCCAAGCCAAAGTCTCCCATGCGCCCTCGCATCTTCTTCTGGACCACTTTCTTCATCTCCTTAAACGCTTCGTTGATCGCCTTAACGACAGTATCATCATCCTTGCCGTTTGACCGTAAAGACAATACGTCCATATTGCCATTCACCCGTACATCTACGCCTTTGTGAGACACATCCAAAACTTCCGCTTCAAGCTCCTTTTGGATAGCACTTGCGTTTTTTCGTAATTCATTTAGTTGCTTAATTTTGTCAAACATATGCTGTTATTCAATAATCTTCCCCCCCAAGTCCTTCATCGCTTTCTCGAGCATTTCGTTCCTTGCGGTGTCTATTGTATCAGGACGTCGCCTCATTTTGCTAGATGGCGTTCGCTCTGCCCTCACCGGCTTAGTCGGCACAATGGTTTCACTGGTAGCACCGGCACCATGAAATACGACCGTACTATCCCCTCCCCGCTCTTGCAGTACACACGTAACTTTAAGTTTCCGACCACTAACCCGCTGAATAACATCGACAACTATTGCCTTATTTTCTGGTTCCTCGATTCGCTCCTTGTGAAATTTATACTTAAAATGCAGCGTCAGTGTATCATCGATGACTTCTGTTGGAGAACACCCTTTTAGTAAAGCCTCAAGCGTATGATTGTGCGGCTTAATTTCTTGTAGGACCTGCGGCCACCATTCAGCAAGACCTCCTTCAGATGGTTGTACTGTCTTTACTTCCTCAGTTCTTTCAAATTGAGGTTCACCTGACATGGTAGGTTCAGTCATGGGTTCAGATCCTGATTCTTTAACTGGGGAATCATTTTGCCCGCACCATTCTAGTACCACTAACTCTAATGGCAAAATCGGGACTGGAGAAATTTTGACTTGCCGCAAACACGAATGCAATAGCATAACGAGCGTTGCGATAGAGCGTACATTACCAACACCAAGACCATCTTCTTGAATATTGAGTAATAAAGTACTTCTTATATAACCTAAAACGCCTTTTACAAAGCTCGTTATATCTACCCCAGAAGATGATATTCTGGCAAGACACATAAAAGCGCGTTCGGAATTTTGTTGAAGAAGCGCCTCACTGAATTCTTGCACATCGGCTGCATCTGCAATGCCCAAAACATGATGAACTTTCTGCATCAAATTTTCGCCATCTTCAATACTAAACACCTGCTCTAACGAGGCAAGAGCGTCTCGATATCCACCTTGTGCATGTTGCGCAATAAGACCGATGATTTCATCGGGCATTTCCTTTCCTTCTGCCGCTATAACGCGCCGTAATAAGGTTTCTATTGTTTCTTTAGTGCCAGGATGGAAATCAAATCGTTGTGCACGCGAAATAATAGTAGCGGGAACCTTATGCGGCTCAGTCGTGCATAAAACAAAATGCACAAACGCGGGCGGCTCCTCAAGTGTCTTAAGAAGCGCATTAAAGGCTTCTTTGGTTAACATATGGACTTCATCCAAAATATATACTTTCCGCTTACTAGCTACCGGCTGAAATTCCACCTGTTCGCGTAACGCTCGTACTTCGTCAATACCTCGATGACTTGCTGCATCAATTTCTATAATATCCAAAGGGTCGCATTCAAGCTCGTGCGCTAGTATGCGTGCAATAGACGTTTTTCCGGTACCCCGTGGGCCAGAAAACAAATATGCATGGGCTATACGGTCATTTGCTAACGCATTCTTCAATGTTTGTACGATATGGTCCTGCCCAACAATTTCATCGAAGTTTTGCGAACGGTATTGGCGATATAGAGACAGATAAATAAACAAGCAAATAAACCAATAGACAAATACGCAAATCCATTTGCATATTTGCTTATTTGTACTATTTGCTTATTGATAGCAGATACGGTCCGAATATGAGAATTCCCACAATAATCGACACCCCTGCTGAAACCAGTACCCCGGCAGCAGCGACATCCTTTGCTATTCGTACATTTAGATTATGTTTTTTTTCGAGATAATCTAAAATGCTCTCTGCCGCAGTGTTAAAAAGCTCCGCGGTAAGGACTCCCCCAATCGCTACAGTCATAATTAACCATTCAATTCTGGTGATTCCGAGAAGTGCTCCCATTGTTACCGCAATCACCGCAACAACTACTTGAATAACAAAGCTCTTGTGATTTGCTAAGGTGTAACTAAGGCCGTCAAGTGCGTATTGAAAAAAACGGAGGTATTCAAACATAGCTTGTAATTACTATCAAATGATAAATAAACAATTAGCCAACATGCTCTGGCAATTATTGGCCTTCAGGCTGTCGAACTGACCCAACAACGACATTTTCAATTGCCTTCATGGCGTCTTTTCCTGCTTCCGTATCGTCTTCATACCCATATACATGCAACACCCCATGCGCGACGACACGAGCCATCTCTTGCTCAAACGAAACTCCATATAGATTCGCATTTCGTCGCACCTCATCCTCATTCACTACAATTTCTCCGATTAAGTCTTCTTTCATTGGTCCAAGTAAGCTTTTTGTAGAAAAACTTATTACGTCTGTCGTTTCATCGACACCAAACCATTGCTTCTTTAACCCACGCATGTTCGTATCTCCCGTTATGACAATATTGAATCTGCTCATCACCATACTGAAACAGTGGAGCTGCCAACAAACAACTTTGAACCGATTACTCATCGGTGCAAATATTACTCTTTGGATGCTGATAGCTTAAACTTATTCCCAATACCGCTTTTTAGATGCAAGGTACTTTTCACGTTTTAACCGCTTGCGCCGCTGCGATGGTTTTTCGTACTCCAAACGCTCACGTATTTCATCCATGAGATTGAGATCACGTACTTCACGATTAAATCGGCGAAGCAATTGTTCAGAAGATTCATTTGGCTTGGCAACAACCATAATGTTAGAGACGTAATCTTCTACTTGTCGTGTAATAGCATCCAGTCCAATAGACTTAGCGGATTTTTTTACTTTTTGTTCCCAATACGCCGCCTCGGCATCAATAGGCGTGTCATCAGAAGCAGTACTCGGCTGTAGTTCTTCTACAACATCTGGAACTGACGATTTAGCATCATCCTTATCTTTTGTTACAGATTTCTTTTTTGCCATAGTAATAAAAGCACAAATGTGCGTTCAACACCTCCTTAATAAATAACGGGAAAATAATTCTGCGACTTATGCAATAAGCGGCACGAAGCCATCACAGCGATGACCGTAAGCCTCAATGTGGTATAAAGATTTACTATTCGTACCGTATAACATAGTTCGAAGAATTACCAAACCCCCTTTAAATAAGCAGTAATTCGGGCCACATTATAGCACCTGGTCCCGACTTGATACAATATTAGCCAAGATCAGGCGCTACTACAAGACGATATTTAATCTGTTCCCAAAACGAAACAATGAGAAGTCCTAATCATGCCTGTAGTATAAGGAGCAATTTCTCTTAGACTCTTCGACTGATAGTTACCCCTATTCCTGCAAGGATCAAGATAGCTGCTGTTATAGGAATAATCATATTCCAATTAATTTCAATCCCTCCAACAAATCCTGCAGGAGGCGCATAGGCTATTCTATCCATTGTAGTTACAATGTAGCGTTCAAACTCACCGGTGGGAGTTTCTCCTTCCGCAATTTTTCCTTCAAGCCAAATTTGATTTCCCACATTGGCTTCTAGCATGGCCAAATCTTCTGAATTCACACCACTTCCCTCGGACACGTCAATATACACATTCATATTCCCTAATGTAGCGCCGTTTTTAGGTGCCGCATTACCAAACGTAAAGATAATGATGCCATCATTACGCCTAATCGGCTCAAGTATTATTCCAGTCAAAGGATCTGGGAAAAGTGTCGGTACTGCAGATGTGCTTGGAACCGGCGGCACCGGTGTAAGTGGAGGACATAATAGTTCTCCGCCATACCTAAGACTGATTCCCGGTCCTGGCCATAAGATTTCATTATGATGGTGTATCGTTTCAGAACTAAATGAAAAAGTATTCTCATTAGCTTGCAACGAAGTCAGGTCTGAGATCTCCGGTGTGGTATATGCATAATGGTGATTCTTTCCACCAATAATTCCCGTATAGCTACTATTAAGGACAAAGGTGCCATGCGGATCGCTTCCCCCATGTTGAATGCCATTCCACGTACGGATATGGGCAATTGCCTGTGAGATCTTTTCTGTAACAAAATCTGCGGGTAGCGTAACGGTACTTGATTTCGTTTGTCCGTTGCGTACACCAAATGCTGGTCGAATTGAGGCTTTATTTGGTTCAAAAAATTCTACTAACGGCTCCTGTCGGAATAATGTTAGACCGTTTATCGGAGTCGTTACCGTCCAATATCCATTTTTATCTTTTACTCGTGCAATTAATTGCACTGCTTTTTCCGATTGATCTGGTATCCATGTGGTATCCCAACGAACACTTCCCGGGTTGGAATTAGTGGTACCTATATGTCCGGAGATATCAAACAGGGACGGATCGGAACTACCTTTTTCTGAGACAAAGTACCCATGATGCCAATCATTATAAAAGCCGTCTCCATTTTCGTCATATCCATAGTAATTACCCAGAACATCTATGCGCTCGACACCGACCTCAGATGTTGCAGCAACATGGATTGACTGGTAATCATTTATCGTTGCATTAGGTGAAGGGAATACAATCTGTCCTTTTGGACCAGCTTTTACAGCCGGATCATAATAAATACGAATCATCACCGCGTTCATCCCCCATTGAGGCCAACCGATACAACTGCCATTGCCACACCGATTTGCATTACCTTCTATAGTGTTTACTCCCTGTTTGAGCTGAGCCAACGGAATGTCCATGATGGGATTCATTTGATACAAATAGCGCATCGGGTCAGATTCGTTGACCCCAGTCGCAGGGTTATCTGGAGGCAAGGCAAACCGAGGCGCAGGAATATTAATCCACTCGTTACCATTTATCCGAACCCGTTTGTTTTGAGTGCCATCATGTCCGCCCCACATATCAAGCATTACTTCAGCACGAATGGCATTTTCCAAATCATCAACGCTAATATCTAGAATTGGGTTGGGTAAAAACTTTTGCGCATCGGCTGCTGCTGCATCTTCTCCGGTCACCCGCCATGCACGGTTACTCCCTGTATTTACGATCTTAAATTCTTTGTAAATCGAGCAGGGCTGAGTTGAAAGACCACCAACCGCTGTTGCTACACAGTTAATATCAGAAGGTGGAGGAATTATAATGGGTGGTGGAATGTCAGGTGGACTGTCACCTCCATCTATATTCGGATCAAGCGCCGTATAGTCAACTTGGCCTCGCTTGAACAAAGCAATTTCTTTGTTCTTTGCCTGATTGGTCGTTTGCCCTTGATATATTTCTCGTAATAACGTCGAACCATCATAAAATTTGGGATACGAGCTAGCAACTGCATTATTGGTATTGAGAAAGTTAATATTGTCATAGTTAGAAAGTGATAATGTAGCAATGTTAGATGAGTTTTGAATCAAAATTGTATTATGGTTTTCTTGCTTACTTCCGTATATCGCGACATTTCTAGCATTGCGAATTTCGATTCCCCATCCTCCTACCTTCCCATAAAAGTCATGGTCCTCAGGGTTAGGGCCGTAGATTACTATTGGATTAAACGTTCCATCAATTAGTAAATGTCGATAATCTTTATGCTGATTACGCGGTTCATTACCTCCCATATTCAACCCATAAAACTTCCCACCTGCATTTCCAGTCATAAGTATACGTCTATTTGCAGCAAGATCAGTCGTTCTTTGACTCAATGCCATACGGAAATATGTATCGAAGAATACTGTCTTACCAGATCGAATATGTATAGCTACAAAATGGTCATATGGGATATCAGTCCTCCATAAAGTACGGAAATACGAAATCTTGGGTGAAGCCGTGGCAGAGTCGGGAGTTCGAATCAGTGTCATAGGATTTGAAGCGGTAGGCCTCCAATTATCACTTTGAGCTAAGCCTGATAACTGATTTGCAACCCCAATGAAATGTGTATTCTCCCCCATTTCAATCGTTCGAGAAACTACGTACTTTCCTTTGGGGAAGAAAATCATTTCAACACCGGAATTAATGAGATTTTGCAGTTTATCAGTAATGTCAGGATTAGTATGATTACCTACTCCATATTTCGGAACATCAAACCCATTCACTGTCGGAAAGATCCCGTAATCCCAAACATTTGCAACTGTTCTATCACCCGCTTTAATCAGACCAAGAATGACATCGGGCGATGGATAATCTGCAGGATTTGCACCATGTTTTGATACTAAATTCTCTGGAGGGGTTGCTGCTTGCGCTGCGGGAGCGTATGTATTTCCACTTGTATCGCCATTAATAATATTCACGCCTCCCCCAGTAACAGCATATTCGGTAACTTTCTTCCAATCAGCTCCCCCAAAACCCGCAGGAGCATGGTTATCAACAAGGTTAGAGGCGTTCTTAAAATACGTATTTATAAAAGTAACGGCTTTTTCGCCAGAATTTTGGACTACAGGTGCATTTGATTGCTGTTCAAATTCGATCTTGCCATCAAGTATTGTAAAATTACCGGACGTTGATGAACCTCCGTCCGCAACGATAGCAGGTGCCTGATTTTTACGTATATGTAAGCCCGAAATCATCCAATTAGTTGGTGCAAATCGATAAATGGCTGCCTCAGTTTGATCATACAATCTAACATTTGTTAACGTAGGCCATTTCACAGAATCTTCAACAATCCCTGTAGTAATGCCATATTTCCCTCCCACCACTTCTATATTACTAATGGCACTGTTATCCCCAACAAAACCTGCAAACCCTGCATAACCGGATTTCATTCGCACGCTAATATTTTGCATGCTGTTGTTTTGTGCCCCTGAATGATTGACCGCTACTGCACCTGGATTTCCTTCTTCTATTTCAAAATCCAAATTGCGAATACTCTGCATGAAACCGTTAGCATTATTCACTGCACCTATCTCACCAGACCCATCGTTCTTAAGTTTTCCTCGTATTGTGTACATGAGAATGACAGGCTTTGGATCATTTGGATTATTAAACCCCGGAGAACTTGCCATCAACCGAATAATCGGGCGAGCACCTAAGGTAGAGCCGACCATCTCGTGCGCATTACCATCTTCCCCCTTATCTCCATGGACTTTTATTAATTCTATGGTGTCAGATACACAATACGTTCCAGTGGGGAAAAATGTAACCATATTATGGTCTTGTGCATCCTTCATGGCATTCCTAATTGCCTGAGTGGAGTCTTTCGCGCATGTTGGATCAGCCCCGTATTGTGGACACGTCACATCCACTAACCCTACTTCCGATAATTCACCACATCCAACCGGTGCTGGTGGCGGTCCGGGAGGCGCAGGCGGTTCTTCACAATAAATAGGCGGAATAAATGGTGGTGTAATAGTTGGTGAAGGTGGTATATCAACACATGTCTCGCCGGTACTCCCTAATTCAAATGCTCCTATGTCAGGTTTCTCCGTACGTGCAAATCGGTAAAAATCCTGAGTACGTGCCAACTCTGGCACAGTGGTGTCACTAATATTTGCTCCAACTGATCCTGCTTCTATCGCAGGACTGTTTGGTTTAAGCAAATAATCAGTGATATTTACTGCACTTAATAGTTGTGAAATGTCGAGCGTCGCAGCACCTATTGCAGGAGGTCGGAAATCGAGGGTTTTTGCTACATTCACCAAACCTGGATCGTTAGTATACACATCACCCTGACCGCGTACACTATCTCGTGCGTCTGTTGGAAGAACATTATTTCGCCAGGTGACATCGTCGTTACCACTCGTTCTCATGTCTATCCACGCATCTCGATTTTTACTGTTATCAAATACATTACTCTCAAATATTCCAGTAATTTTAGAATCATATCCTCCAACAGCATTAAACCCTGCATTGAAAATTTTCTTGGTTCCCGGACCTGCTACAACAGTATTATGTCCAAAATACACCTGTGTTGTATTCGTCGAGTAAATGGTATCTCCTGGTCTATGATATCCATCAAACCCTATCTCATTGTTGATAATAAGATTGTTATAATAGGCAATATCATGTAAACCGTCAGCATACCGCGACCAACGTGGATCATGTTCATTACGGGTCGACATGTGCCAATTATGTCCTTCTGGCTCCCACCATTTTTCCCAATGAGTACCATCAGTTATTTCTGAATCGGGAGCATACACGAGGTTGTTACTGAATATTACCCCTTGAGCCCATCCAGGATAGAAGTTGTTTTTGTTTCCAACAATAACATTACAATCTACCAACAAGTTTCGTGCACCAGTCATCGCAATTTCTCCCCTACCCCATGCAACGATATTGCCTTTAAAAATCATATCCTCACCACTCATGTGAATAGTGATATTCACACTGTATTTTCGCTCTTTATACATCCGGTATACGTCTCCAAACGAATTTCTTGTCAAGATATTATTAATAAACTGAAAACCCTTCGTGTCAGCCCCTACGTACAAACCTGCACTCAGCGTCCAATCAGTCCAAGTGTTTTTTATAATTGTATTTTGTGCTTCCCCACCTACCAGAATTCCCCTTCCGCAAGAATTACGAAGCATAAACCCGTCTACGGTGACATCGTTTTGTCCTGTTATTATAAGTGCTTTCCATTGAGAGATTCCCTTCTTCTCGCAGGTGTTATCCCATGCCGAGACAACATTTCTCCACACTCCGTTTAGGAGCGTAGGGGAAAATGTGCCATCAATGATTGCTTTATGTTTATTTTCTGCAATCCACGTAGTACCAGGGACTTTTATACTCACATATTCGTAGTAGATACCATCAAGTGCTACAACGGTATCGCCTTCCTGTATGGTGTCATTGGCCTTTCGAAACGTTTTCCAAGGCCGCTCTCGAGTGCCGGGATTACTATCGTTACCATTTGGCCCGACATAGTAGGCTGGCCCATCAATCGGGGGTCCTGGAGGGGTAGGTTCGGGAGTTATGGGAATTGTTGGTGACAGCGTCGGAGTTGGAGTAATAACAAAATTAGTTGTATTCCAATCAATATCGTCTTCTGCTGACATTGAAGAAGTGATATTAATTTGATTCCCCCCATCACTATCCATTATATATATGTCGGAATTTTCATTGCGGTCACTACTAAAGGCAATCTTTGTAGCATCAGGTGACCATACTGCACCGACATCGTCGGCAGGATGGGTGGTAAGTTGCGTTGCATTAGATCCATTGGCATCCATCACAAATATATCGTTATTGCCACTTCTCTTGCTTCTAAACACAATACGGTCTCCCGTCGGAGACCAGGCAGGTGTTGCGTCATCGGCCGTACTATCTGAAGTGAGGTTTTGTTCTGTTAAATCTACAAGGTAGACTAAACATACATCCAGATCACCCCCACGATCACATGCAAAGGCAATCTTTGCACCATCTGGCGACCATGACGTATGACTGTCACGAACATCATTATTAGTGATTTTTCTAAGCACTAGACCATCAAGATCTATCGTATAAACCTCCATGTCACCATCACTATCATTAATAAATGATAATTTTGTCCCATCCGGTGACCATGATATCCCCTGATCGTGCGCAGTATTGTTCGTTATTTGTATTACATTACTACCGTCATAATTCATCACATATATTTCGAAGTCGCCATCTCGATCACTTTTAAATGCAATTTTATTTCCATCAGGCGACCAAACAGCCCCTTGATCACTATCTAAGTTTTGTGTCAGTTTTATACGGTTCTCGCCATCAGGATCCATAATATATATATCGTGGTCACCATCTTCGTCTGAGGTATAGACAATCTTGGAATTAGTACTCCCGGACAACACGTGCGAATCTTTTGCATCAGCATTGATAGCTATTGAATTATTTGAATTGAATAGACGTAGTAGGGATAAACTATTTACACTGTGCGGTGTTACGGAAATGACAGCAAAGATTATTACCAGGTAGACCTGGACTAAAACAAGACTATATATGGCAAGAAAGAACAACTTCTCAGGTGGAGTGTCATACAGCTCTTCGAGCTCCTGATGCAGGAAAGATACGTAGGGCAGTTTTTTCATACTTTTATAGATAGTAGCAATCTGATAGCTGAGCGGTCAATGAGATAAAAACCCACCCTTGCAATCGCTACCTGCTGTGCTGTTATAATCAAAACAATGGAAGAGAATCTGTCCCTCTCTAAACGCCAAAAAGTCATTGGTATCGTAATGGTCCTTATTTTTCTTGTAGGTGTTGGCTACTTTGTTTACTCCCGTACGACACTTCTCCCCTTCGGTAAGGGTTTAGATTACGCAACGAGAGACACAAGTTTTACCGAATATGCAGCAGTAGAGAACCCGTTACTTGAAAGTGTCCTGTTCTGTGATCTCAGCCTACCTGAGTGTTATGATATACATTACACGCTTCTCTTATTCCAGGAAGATTTCCCCAATGATTTATCCATTACATATGCCTACTACCCCACTACTGAGAATGGGAAGAAAGCAGCAATTGCGGCACTTGTCGCCCGTACATTAGGCAAAGAAGTTGTTTACTTAGACACATTGTTCGACTACTTAGACGAATGGTATGACGCAGAAGACCCGATTGAACAGTTCAACCTGTACGCCGCTGAGGCGGGATTACATGAAGAAGAGTTTGCAAATGCATTAGCCAACGCGCTCAACCCTGCTTCTGATATTTATCAAACCGTGGAGAATGGCATCAAGAAGGCACAATCCATTGGCGTTTCAACGGTGCCTACCGTGTACCTCAATAATAAAAAGGTGGAAGAACCCGTAACGTCTAACTTTCTCGAAGCTCGTCTCACCGAGACGCAACCTGATTGGTACAAACCTGCGGGTGTCCAAGACATTGACCCTATCTTTGATCCTTCGGTAACTGATTTTGTAGAGGATCCCTATGATCCGAGCGAATTTGACAAAGACCCCATATTTGAGGAGGAATAGCAGTAACCCGACCCTTCTTATTCAACCCGCACCGCTCCATTATTCATAACTGTTTTAACCTGACCTTCCGAGAGTGCATAGTTGTACACCCGCACATCATCTATTTTGCCGAACCAGAAATCGCTCCCATTCGCTGATGCACCAATTCGTAGTTCACTCGAGTTAGTAGTTATTGTTGTATGCGTTCCCGCAGTACTCGTTGCATCTCTTCCATTGACATATACCCTACACGAACTCCCCGTACGCACAATCGTTACATGAACCCATCCACCCGAAGCAGCTACTAAGCCTGTTGATGTATACGAATTCGCCACACTGGCACCATTATACGTTTGGCAATAGACCTCTCCGGCATTTCCCACCACCAATGCGTATCCTCCACTCGGCGAAGAAGAATTACGTTTTGATACTACATCACGTGATGAGCTTCCCCCCGATTCACGATTCACCCATGCGCTAATAGAAAAGTCTCCGGTAATATCTAATGTCGCGTGATCCCCAACGCTGACATAGTCATTCGTACCGTCAAAATCTAAGCTTGCATCGTATTTCCCTGCCCTACCCTCATACCACATATCCAATGCACCTGCCCCTGGAGGAGTGGGCGCCAGACCGCACGATGCTACGGTATCATTTTCTCCTCCCGAAGTACCTGCGGTAATCGTGCCAGTTCGACCGTTACCGCTTGCGTCGTTTGCAGTGGTCCCTTGACACTCGTCTAGCCTCCACCAAGCAAGTGGCTTTCCGCGGTTATATTCATATGCAATTTGCGCCGGGGTTAACGGGGTACTGAAGAACTTTACCTCATCAATTGTGCTCGCTGTATATGCACCATTTGCGCGTCCAATTTCTGATGCACTGGCATTAATACTTGTA